>CAZUBT010000015.1:0-51611 GCA_964618815.1 uncultured Desulfobacterales bacterium
CCCATGATAGGTGCCAGGGGAATGTGCCGGCTCCTTTGTTAATATACAAGGGGCGGGTTTTAAACCCGCCCCTACATCGAGGCACCATATTTTACGCTCCGGTAAGTATGATGCCCCTGTAACCCCATGGTATTAAACCCCGATCCTGCCTTTCAAAGCTTCCAGTTGAAAGTCATAAGCATGTAAACCCTTGGAAGTAAAGCTCAGGGTTCCCATCTTGACCCCCAATTCTTGGGCCATGTATTCCTGAAGCAAGGCTAACCCGCCCATATTCTCGGGCCAACCGCCATAGCAATCCCAAGACCTAAAATAGACGTTCATACATAAATAATTCTCGCCATCTTCTTTAACGATCTTGGTATCGGCTATTCGCAGGCACGGACTGGTGCCGCGCTCCATCTCATTTTCGTATTTCTTGTCATAAGCAAAATTGGATTCCGGATACCCGATGGCCATGCAGCAATGATTGTTCCCGAACCCTTTTTTCTTATAGTGGTCGATGCACCATTGGACTTGATCGGGGGCGCTCACCACGGAAGCGTTTTCTTCTTGCCTGATTCCATTGAGGACCAGATTGGGGATCATATACTTACCGCCCCGGAGCCAGGTTGAATACCGGTAGTGTTCGTTGGGACTCAATTCACCATTCATCAGATATTCAACAAAGTAGTTCTCAATGGACTCATCGGTGGTAGGGGCCGGGATCCCCTGGGGCACGGTTACTGCCAGGGGCAGCCTTACTCCTCCCTCGGTATATTGAATGGGCTCCAATATGGTGCCGCTGACCAAGTCAAATTCTAACCTCTCGGCCCCGGCAAAGGAGCCGTCATCGATTTTATACCTGCGGCCATGGCGATAAAGCTGTCTTAACAATTCAAACCACGTCTCATCCAGATTTCTGCCTATTACATGAATTGATTTGAATCCTTTCACTAGACATCCTCCTTCAGTCGTTCATGGGCCTGCGGCGCGCCCGTAAACTATGAAAAATTTTCGCAGGCAGTTCCTCCGGCGCCCCCAAACTTTGAACTTTGAACTTTTAACCTTGAACCCTGACAGATTTTGTTGCCGGGTCTAATAGAGCCCAAGAACATTTTTCAAGGCTTTATCCACTTCCGGCATACAAGAGCAATATCCGATTACTTTATCAATCTCCCTGGGAAGCACAGTAGTGATATGGTCGGCCACAATTACCGAATCCGTTAAGACCCCCATATTTTGACCGTCTATACTCTGCTTGGTTATTAAGACCCGGGTTTTTCCCAATCGCGCCAAATTAGAGGTAATCTGCACCACCACTCGCTGGCTTAAACCGGTATCCACTTTCTCGTCCTGGACTATTAAGGCCGGCCGTTTCTTATACCTGACCAGATCTGAAAAGGGAAACCTGACCAGTACAACCTGGCCTCGCCTATAAACGGTCATAATCCTCCATGCCTGGAGAATCCCAGTCTTCTTCCAAGGCCGCCAGCCTGGCCCGGGTTTCCAAGGCCTCCTGTTGATTCCACCCCAGGTCGCCAATTAAGAGAGGCCCGATGACCGCAGGTAATGGCGCTTGATCTCGGTCCTGGGCCAAGGATTTCATATTCTCCGGAGAATTAGGACTATTCATGGTCGTCTTTTCCTTTTAGGTACATCATGAAAATTTTCTCGGAGGTTGTCAAGGTAAGACCGGAATATAACTTTGGGGGAGCCGGGGAACGGGGGCACAGGCAGTTTCTTTGGCGCCCCCCAACCTTGAACTTTGAACCTTGAACCCCTAACCCCTCACTCCCCATTTCCCTGGCGGATGCGGTTGATGAGCTCGGAAATGGACACCCCTTCGGTGACCGGCAGCAGGCGCACCTGGCCGCCGTAAGCCTGGACGATTTCCCGCCCCGCCACCTGGGCCTCCGGGTAATTGCTGCCTTTGGTGAGGATATCCGGCTTCAGGCGCTTAAGGATTTCCGGGAGCTGTTCGCCGGAGAACAGGGTGACGTAATCCGCGGCTTCCAGGGCCGCCAGGATGCGTAGGCGCTGGCCCTCGCCGATGACGGGACGGCCTTCCCCCTTCACCCGCCGCACCGAGGCGTCGGTGTCTACCGCCACCACCAGGAGGTCCCCCAAGGCCCGGGATTCTTCCAGGAATTTGATGTGGCCGCCGTGGAGCAGATCGAAACAGCCGTTGGTGAAGACCACCTTTTTCCCCTGGGATTGCAGGTAGGAGACCCGGAGGCTGAGTTCCTCCAGGGTGACGATCTTTTCTTCCAGGCGGGTCCCCCGGCGTCCCAGTTCCCGCTCCAGTTCGGCCCGGAAGACGGGGGCCGTGCCGATCTTGCCCACCACCACCCCCGCAGCGATATTAGCCAGGGAGGCGGCCATCAGGGGATCGTCCTGCCAGCCTGCCAACCCCAGGGCCATCACCGCCACCACCGTATCCCCGGCCCCTGAAACGTCAAAGACCTCCCGGGCCTGGGCCGGAATGTGGACCTCCGGCCCCTGGGACGGAAACCAGGCCATGCCTTCCTGGCCCAGGGTGATCAATAAGCCTTTTAGGGACAGGTCCCGGCGCATCCGGTGGCCGGCCTCAATTAGGTCTTCCCAGCCCTCCAGGGAACGGCCCGCGGCCAACTCCGCTTCCTTGCGGTTGGGGGTAATCACCGAGGCCCCGGAGTACCGGGAATAATCCGGGCCCTTGGGGTCCACCACCACCGGCAAACCCCGGGCCCGGGCCATGGAAATCGCCTCTTTAAGGAAGGCGGGCGACAGGGCGCCTTTGCCATAATCGGACAGCACCACCGCCTGAATTCCGTCCAGCCGCGCCTCCAGAAAGTCCAGGGCCGCGTTGTCGTAGGAAGGCGGGGCGGGGGTGCGGGTCTCCCGGTCAATGCGCACCACCTGTTGGGAAACCGCCATGACCCGGGTTTTCCGGGAAGTCCGCCGCTCCGGGTCGGTAAACAACCCCTCCGGGGAGACTCCCAGGCGCAGCAGTTCTTCCCGCAAAAGCCGGCCGGGATTATCGTCTCCCACCAGACCCAGCACTTCCACCCGGGCCCCCAGGGCCACCAGGTTGTTCACCACATTGCCGGCCCCTCCCAGGGTGCGGGTCTCCCGCTGGACATCCACCACCGCCACCGGGGCTTCCGGGGAGATGCGCTCCACCTTGCCCCACAGGTATTCATCCAGCATGAAGTCCCCGGCCACCAGGACCTTGAGGGCGGAGAAGATCTTCAGATCGAGAGATTGGAGGCGGGTCACGGAGCTTGGACCATATCCTTGGAAAAAAGTTAGGGGTAAAAGGAAAAAAGGGGGAAAAGGAAAAACTTTATTTATCTATTCCTTTTTCCCTTTTTCCCCAATCCTGGCTATGAGCGCACCGACCTAAGCCTTCTGCCCTACATGAAAATACTGAAACCCCAGCTTGGCCAATTTGGCCGGGTTATAGATGTTGCGGCCGTCGAAGATCACCGGGGCCTTCATCATGGATATCATCCGTTCAAAATCGGGCTCCCGGAACTTGGTCCATTCCGTCATGATCAACAGGGCGTCAGCGCCTTCCAGGGCCTCATAGGTGGAGCCGGCGTAGGTTAAGCCGTCCCGGTCCCCCAAGAACTGGTGGGTGGGCTCCATGGCCTGGGGATCATAAGCGCAGACGCGGGCTCCCGCGGCCAGCAATCCCGAGATAATGTCCAGGGCCGGGGCCTCCCGGATGTCATCGGTTTGGGGTTTGAAGGATAAGCCCCAGACTGCGAAGACCTTGTCTTTGAGATTGTCCTGGTAATGCCGGCGGACCCGGTCCAGAAAAAGCCGGCGTTGATCCTGATTGACGGCTTCCGCGGCATCCAACACCCGTGGTTCATACCCCAGGTTTTTGGCGGTGTGGATCAGGGCCTGCATGTCTTTGGGGAAGCAGGAGCCGCCGTAGCCCAAGCCGGGAAACAAAAAAAGGCTGCCGATGCGCGGATCGGAGCCGATGCCCTGGCGCACCATGGCGATATCCGCGCCGGTTAAGGCACAGATGTTGGAGATTTCGTTGATAAAGGAAATCTTGGTGGCCAGAAAGGCGTTGGCCGCGTACTTGGTCAACTCCGCGGAGACCACGTCCATGATGATGATAGGATGGTTGGTGCGCACAAAGGGGGCGTAGAGTTCCTTCATCAACTCCGCCACCCGGACATCGTCGCACCCAGCCACGATGCGGTCCGGTTTCATGAAATCGTCCAGCGCGGTGCCTTCTTTGAGAAACTCGGGGTTGGAGACCACGTCAAATTCCATGAACTCCCCCCGGTGGCTCAGCTCTTGCTTGATCACCGCCCGGACCTTGGCCGCGGTTCCCACCGGCACCGTGGATTTTTCCACAATGACTTTGTAGCCGTTCATATGCCGGCCGATCTCCCGGGCCACCTGGAGCACCATGGACAGGTCCGCGGACCCGTCCTGATCCTGGGGGGTCCCCACGGCAATAAAAATTATCAGGCTGTTTCTCACCGCGGCGGCAGTGTCGGTGGTGAAAAACAGGCGATTTTCTTGACAATTGCGCTTGACATAATCCTCCAGGCCCGGTTCATAGATGGGGATGCGCCCCATCTCCAGGGATTTCACCTTGGCCTCATCCGCATCCACGCAGATCACTTCGTTGCCCATCTCGGCAAAGCACGCCGCGGTCACCAGACCCACATAGCCTGCCCCGATGATTGCCAGTTTCATGAAAGGTTATTCCTCCCAGCGGTCGAATTTTGCCTTTTGTCTGAAAATAGACGAAAAATATTTTTACCCCATAGACCCGGAGAACGCCAAGGGACGCAGAGAAAACCTTAATTGTGCCTTGCAGATATAATTATTGTTTTCTGTGTTCTCGGTGTCTCTGTGATTAATCTTTCTTTCTCCATAAGCCTTCGATTTACAGAAAATCCGGCCCCTCTTTCCCCTGCCTCAGCTCGTCGGGGAACGCCACCGGCGACCTCTTCAACTTCTCCCCGATGCCCGGGATGAAGATGGTGGCCCCGATGCGCCGATCGTCAGGTCTTTCCGTGTATGAGAGATTGATCCCCCAACATTGGCGCTGGAAGATCACGCCATATTTTCTCTCCAACTGCTTGTTGGTTTGGAAGGTATGGGCGAAGTTGAGCCAGGTTTTCACGGAATTAAACAGATTCAGATAGGTCACCACGTTGATCTGTTGGGCAAAGTCCTTGATGTAAAGATAGTTGACGCTGAGAAAATTTTGTCTTCGGTCCAGGAAGGCCAGTTTGATGTTGGCCCGGTTGAACCCCTCGTGGGTGGGGTTTGCTCCCAGGTTCAGCCCCACCGACAGTTGGCGGAAGGGACGAAACTCCGCTTCTCCCAGGAGGTCGGAGACCCGCCGGTGAGGCAGGTCCGTACCGTCCATGGCCATGCTGCTGCTGTTGAAAAAGATGCTTTGGCTAAAGCGGAACCAAAGCATATCCCTGACCGTGGCCTGTCCCTGGGGGTTGGCGCCCCGCCACAGGATATTGTTGGCGACGCTGTAAGTCACGGCATTGACGCCTCCCAGGGGGTCATCCCCCTCCCTCACCGGCAGATTGCGATTGGCCCGGACTACCCATCCCAGATCAAAGGGATCGAAGCCCGGAATGCGGTTGGCCTCATACCTGGGCATATTGAAATAAGTGACCTCCGGGCGCAGGATGTGACGGTAGAACTGGGTGGATTCCCCATCCCGGCCATAATCCCGGCTGAAGGCGGAGCCCAGGGAGACCTTGGCGTCATAAAGGGCCCGGGATATATACCTCTCGGGGGGTCCGTCGGGGACCGAGTGGTCCACCCGGAACAGGGTCTCCCGGAAGCCCCCCCGGGCATTAAAGAAAACTCCGGGGAGGGGGTTGACCTGCAGACCCAGGTGGGGATGGAAATCCAGCCGGTCCCCGGTCATGCCACGGTCCTGGGCAAAATAGGTGTAAGAGGAATCCATTCCCACCCAAAGAGGCCAGTTGCTCAGTTGCATCGGCACGGTCATGAAGTTCAACCCCGGCACTCTCTGGAAGGGCCGGGGATTGTCCAGGCGGAGCCTCTCGTAATACCGGCTGTAGGTGGTGAGATTGCCGAAGCTAAAATTTTTGCTCAGAAGGAAATTGGAAACCCGGACGTTAAGGTCATCCTGCTCCAGGTCCCGGCCCATCCCCAGGAGCAGGGTTCGGGAATAGCGGTTGAGGGCCATGTAGCCGAAATTGAAATCTTTGAGGTACGCGGCGTCGCTGACCCGGTCCACGGTGACCCGCAGGTCGATGTCCCCCGGCAGCGACTGGTTGACCATGCCCACGGCCCAATACCGGTTGGAAGTGCGGGTCTTGCCGGAATCATCGCTGAGATAGAAAAACCGGAGATTCACCGCGTCATCCTGGTGCCCCTTACTGCGGAATTCCGCGCCCTGCATGTAGCCACGTTTGCTGAGATAGGTCTGGTAGAAGGTGGCGTCGGCATGGTCGCTGATGGCCCAATAGAACGGAGTTTCCACCACGGTGCCGGATGCTTGCTGCTGTCCGTAGAAGGGCATGAGGAATCCCGATTGACGGGTGGTTTTTACCGGCAGCACCGAGAAAGGCAGATAGATGACCGGCACTCCCGCCAGTTTCAACAGGCTGCTGGTCCCCTTGGCGTAACCCTCCAGGACCACCGACAATTTTTTGGCATAAAAGCTCCACACCGGCCGGTCAGCGTCGCAGGTGGTCACATCGGCTTTTTCGGCATAATAGGTGCTTTCTCCGGTCTTGCGAATCAGGGAGCTTTCCACGTGGAAATGGTTGCGCTTCAAAAACAGCCGGGCTTCGTGCATTTCCCCGGAATGGGTGGCCAGGTTGAGATAGCCTTCCTTGCCGGTGAAGATGTCTTCCCCCTGCACCAGGACCACATTGCCCTGGAGCACCGCGATCTTAGTCTGTTCATTGACCTGGACCTTATCCGCGCTGATGCGCCGGTCCCCCTGGCGGATCACCACCCGGCCGGTCCCTTCATAGATATGGGTTTGGGCGTCGTAGGAAAGCTTATCCGCCCGGAGGATCCAGGGTCCCTCCTGGAAGCGCTCCATCTTGAACAACTCCATTTCATCCGCGGCCCCGGCCAGACCGGCGCTGAGGAGCAGCATCAGCCACCCCCAGAACCAGACCCTGAACAGGCATTTCCCCTTCGCCATTGCTTCCCAGCCTCTCGGAAGCCTATTATACCACAGTGGCAAATATCATCTATCTATAAAGGGGGGGGCCGCGCGATATCTTGTAATAGATCATTATAACAGATAGTTATGAGTTCGGCTGTTCTCGGCTAAATTCTATAAGGGGGCGGGAAAAGCATGGTCTGATCTGCAAGCCGTTGCAACCGCGGCATTATTTTCGTATAATTTCAGGGGTTAAAAAATTTCCGGGCCTCTCCCGAAATTAAATCACCCAGGGTCCATCCGGAAGCGGATTTTTCGTAGCCACAGGCTTTGACGTGAAAGTCGCCGGATTAAGGAGTAAAGAAAATCCAGCGCCGCCCTCGGCGGTGGAAAAATGGGATGGCGACGAACTTTCATCTCCGGGGGTGAGGCGACCTTGGCTTATTACGCCTTAGCCCGCGCTAATTTAGAGAGTTACTGCCGGCCTCGGCCCCCGGTAATTCTACCGACCGGTTGACCCCGGCTCGGGTTGCCGGCCAGACCCCAAACCCCCAGAGGATCGAGAAACGGACCTGCCTTCGCAGCCCTCACGCCCCCGTAGCTCAGTAATGGATAGAGCAATGGATTCCTAATCCATGTGTCGCCAGTTCGAGTCTGGCCGGGGGCGCCAATTTTTTAATTGGATTCCACCCATTTACCCGAGGCTGACAAAGCCTTTCTGCCACAGGTCCATTGATAATCCGATTGAATTCTACAGAAAACCTAAAACGGTAGTCATCATCCCCTCCTGTTGAATTGCTTATTTACCCAAGTAGGGGCGAACCTGGTGTTTGCCCGGAACCAGGGTCTTTTGACCTTCAAGAGCCTTTCTTAATGGAGGATCATGGGTTAAACTATAATATAGGGAACGGAGACCTCCGAACCCAGGCCGGTGGCGCCGGATTCGGGGTCGATGCCGGATGGAACTATGCGGAGGCGCCACCCTCGGGTTTTCTTTAAGAACGGTAGGGTGGTCGGGCAAATTCTCCATCTCGGTCGTCTCCGCCAATCCTTAATCTTAAAAAAAAGCTGAAAGCTGACTGCTGAAAGCTGTTTTCATAGAAATGCCTGACAAATCCAAAATCGGCGCAGTGATGGTGGTGGGTGGGGGCATCGCCGGCATGCAGGCCTCCCTGGACGCCGCCGCGGCGGGCTACAAGGTCTATCTGGTGGAGCGGGACATCTCCATCGGCGGGGTCATGGCCCAACTGGACAAGACCTTCCCCACCAACGACTGCTCCACCTGTCTCATTTCCCCCAAGCTCATCGAAGTGGCCCGGCATCCGGACATAGAGATCGTCACCCAGGCGGAGTTGGAGGCCCTGGAAGGGGAGGCCGGCCATTTTAGCGTCACCCTGAAACAGCAGCCCCGTTATATTGACGCTTCCCGGTGCAATGCCTGCGGGGCCTGCGCCGAAGCCTGCCCGGTGGAAGCCCCTTCCAGCTTCGACGAGGGCCTGGGAAAGCGCCGGGCCGCGTACCGCCATTTCCCTCAGGCCGTGCCTTCCACCTTTGCCATCAAGAAATACGACCGGGCGCCGTGCGTGCGGGCCTGTCCCGCCAATCTGAGCGCCCAGGGGTACGTGCAGCTCATCAAAACCGGGAAATTTCCCGAAGCCTTGAGCCTCATCATGGACCGCCTGCCCCTGCCCGGGACCATCGGCCGCATCTGCCCGCACCCTTGCGAAACCGATTGCCGCCGGCAGGAAGTGGACGAGCCGGTGGCCATCTGCGCCCTGAAGCGTTTCGTGGCCGATCAGGTGGACTGGGACGCCTTGCCGATTCCGGAAATTCCGCCGCAGGGCCGGGCCGCGGCCATCGTGGGCTCCGGCCCTGCGGGCTTGAGCTGCGCCTATCACCTGGCCTTGATGGGATACCGGGCGGTAATCTTTGAGGCCGCGCCGGACCCCGGGGGCTGGCTGCGCTACGGCATCCCGGAATACCGCCTGCCCCGGGAGGTCCTGGACCGGGAAGTGAACTATATCAAGCGCCTGGGGGTGGAAATCCGCTGCAACTCTCCCATCGGCCCGGGGCGCAGCATTGATGAACTCCTGACCCGGGACGGCTTCGAGGCGGTGTTTATCGGCGTGGGCGCCCAGGAATCCATGCGCCTGCCGGTACCGGGAACCGACGCCCAGGGCGTGCTGTGGGGCGTGGAATACCTGAAAGACTCGGCCCTGGGCAATAAGCCCGACCTTCAAGGCCAGAAAGTCGCGGTCATCGGCGGCGGCAACGTGGCCATGGACGTGGCCCGCACCTCCAAACGCCAGGGCGGCGATGTAACCCTCATCTGCCTGGAGTCCCGGGAAGAGATGCCCGCCTCCCCCTGGGAAGTGGAAGAGGCCGAGGCCGAAGGCATCCCCCAGGTTAACCGCTGGGGGGTGAAGCAGATCCTCAGCGCCGCAGGTAAGGTCACGGGTATTGAATTAAAGGCGGTGGCCCGAGTCTTCGACGACCAGGGCCGCTTTTCCCCGGCCTACCATGAGGACCAAACCGCTATCCGGGACGCGGATGTGGTCATTATGGCCATCGGCCAGAAGACCGACGTGAAATTCCTCACCGACGCGGACGGCATCGCCCTGACCCCCAGGGGCCTGATTGCCGCGGACCCGGAAACCCTGGCCACCAGCCGGGAGGGGGTCTTCGCGGGAGGGGATGCGGTTACCGGCCCCTTCATTGCCATCGCCGCGGTGGCCGCGGGCCGGGAGGCGGCCGTCTCCATAGACCGCTACCTCCGGGGAGTGGACCTGCACGCGGACCGGGAACTTCCTCTAAGGCCCATCCGGGATGGGAATTGGAACCCCATCGACCCGGCTCTTGCCAAAGAGAGCCGCGCCGCCATGCCCCACCTGCCCCAGGCGCAGTGGACCCAAGGCTTTCAAGAGATCAACCTGGGCTTGACCCCGGAGGAGGCCCGGAGGGAGGCGGCCCGGTGCGTCAACTGCGGCCTCTGTTCCGAATGTCTCCAGTGCGTGGCGGCCTGTCAGGCCGGGGCCATCGACCATGCCCAGAAGCCCCGAACCCGGCAACTGGGGGTGGGCGCCCTCATCCTGGCCCCGGGATTCCGCATCTTTGACGCCCGCCTGAAGCCGGAATACGGTTACGGCCGCTACCCCAACGTCATTACCGGGTTGGAATTCGAGCGCATCCTGTCCGCCACCGGCCCCTGTATGGGCCACGTGACGCGCCCCAGCGACAGCGCCCCGCCGAAAAAAGTGGCCTGGATTCAATGCGTGGGCTCCCGGGACCCCTCAATCGGCCGGGAATATTGCTCTTACGCCTGCTGCATGTACGCCACCAAGCAGGCCATTATTGCCAAAGAACACGATCATAACATTGAGCCCACCATCTTCTATATCGACCTCCGGGCCCAGGGCAAGGGCTTCGACCGTTATTGCGAACGGGCCAAAGAACATCACAGGGTGCGCTTTGTCCGCTCCATGATCTCCAGGGTGGCCCAGGACCCCCGCACCAATGACCTGGAATTGACCTACGTGGATGAAGAGGACCGCATCCGCACGGAAATATTCCAGATGGTGGTGCTCTCCGTGGGCTTCGGCCCTCATGCGGCCACCCGGGAACTGGCGCAAAAGTGCGGCATCGCCCTCAACCGGTGGGGCTTCGCGCAAAACCCGCCCCTGGAAATGGTGTCTTCCAGCCGGGCTGGGATTTACACCTGCGGGGCCTTTCAGGCCCCCAAAGATATCCCCGAAACCGTGTCCCAGGCTTCCGCGGCAGCCGGGGCCGCGGCCAGCCTCCTGGCCGAGGCCCGGGGCACCCTGGTCACCAGGGCGGAATATCCCCCGGAACGGGGAATTTCCCAAGAGGAACCCCGCATCGGTGTGTTCGTGTGCCACTGCGGCATCAACATCGCCGGGGTGGTGGATGTGGCCGCGGTGAGCGAATATGCCCGCACCCTGCCGGGAGTGGCCTATGCCGATGACTTCACCTTTACCTGCGCCACCGATTCCCTGGAAAAGATGCGGGAAGTGATTGAAGCCCAGGGCCTCAACCGGGTGGTGGTGGCCTCCTGCAGTCCCCGGACCCACGAACCGCTGTTCCAGGACAACCTGCGTAAGGCCGGGCTGAACAAATACCTCTTCGAAATGGCCAATATCCGGGACCAGGACTCCTGGGTGCACCAGGGGGAACCGGCCCTGGCCACAGCCAAGGCCAGGGAACTGGTGAAGATGGCCGTAGGCCGCGCCGCGCTCCTGGAACCCCTGTCCGAACTGCCTTTCCAGGTGACCCAAAGCGCCCTGGTGGTGGGCAACGGCCTGGCCGCCCTGACTGCGGCCTTGACCATTGCCAACGCCGGTTACCAGGTCCACCTGGCGGCCCTGGAGGACCGTTACGGCTTCGGGGGCCTGGCCCACAAGCTCCATTACACCCTGGAAGGGTACGACATCCAGGCGCATATTCAGGAGACCTTCCGGAGGGTGGACGAACATCCCCGCATCCGCTGGTGGCCTCAAACTCGGGTGATGAGCTTCTCCGGGCACATCGGCAAGTTCCGCAGCATGGTGGAATACTCCGGCCAACGGCGGGAACTGGCCTACGGGGCGCTGATTATCGCCACCGGGGGCGTGGATTATAAGCCCGACGAATACCTGTACGGCCAACATCCCAGGGTCTTCACCCTGATGGAACTGGATAATCTGCTGGTCACCCAACCGGAAATCCTGGGGGAGAGCCCCAAGGTGGTCATGATCCAGTGCGTGGGCTCCAGGGAGCCGGAGCACCCTTACTGCAGCCGCCAGTGTTGCAGCAAAGCGGTGAAAAACGCCATAAAAATCAAGGCGATCAATCCCCAGGCGCAGGTGTTTATCCTATATCGGGACATCCGTACCTTCGGCCTAAAAGAGATTTATTACCAAAAGGCCCGGGAGCTGGGGGTGCAGTTTATCCGCTTCGAACCCGAGCGCAAACCGGAGGTGAGCGCCGCGGGGGAGGGGCTTAAGATCAAGGTCTTTGATCAGAATCTCCGGGCCACCCTGGAGTTGGACGCCAACTGCCTGGGCCTGGCCGCGGCCATCCGCCCCCATCCCTTAAGCCGGGATATTGCCCGGATTTTCAAGCTGCCTTTCGATGCCGACGGCTTCTTCATGGAGGCCCACTCGAAACTGCGGCCCCTGGATTTTGCCGCGAGCGGCATCTTTCTGTGCGGCTTGGCCCACAGCCCCAAGTTTTTCGAGGAAAGCATCGCCCAGGCTCAGGGGGCCGCGGCCCGGGCCTTGGGCATCCTGGCCCAAAAAGAGATGTACGTGGGCGGCGCAGTGGCCGCGGTGGACCCGCTGAAGTGCATTATTTGCCTGACCTGCATGCGCACCTGCCCCTTCGGGGTCCCCCGGGTGAACCAGACCGCCGGGGTCATCGAGATCGATCCGGCCGCGTGCAAAGGCTGCGGCAACTGCGCCTCCGCCTGCCCCCGGAAGGCCATCGAGGTCATGCACCACCGGGACCGCCAGTTTGCCGCCAAGATCGGCGCCCTGGAACCGGAGGATATTGATCAAGCTGCTTCGTGAGACCACGAGCAGCTTACAGCTTACAGTTAACAGCTAATGGCGGCATGGCAGTTTAGCGTTTTTGAAAAACCCGAAAACCGAAACTTGAAACTCTTCAAAGTAGGAGCCTGGTAACAAGGAGAAATTGATAGGGCGGGCCACCGTGCCAGCCTCAGTAGCCGCAGGCTTTAGCCTGCGTCAAAGCTGTAAGCTAACAGCCATCAATGGAGACCGGAAATGGAATTCTTACCCAAAATCCTGGCTTATGTCTGCACCTACTGCACTTATACCGCCGCGGATATGGCCGGCTCGGCCCGGATGCAATATCCGGCCGGGGTGCGGGTGATCAAATATCTCTGCACCGGCCGTATTGACATCCTGCATATTCTGAAAGGCTTTGAGGCCGGCGCCGACGCCATCCTGGTGGGCGGGTGAGAGGCCGGGAGCTGCCATTTCCTGGAAGGAAATCTCAGAGCTAGAGAACGCGTGGAATATGCCCGGCAATTGCTCGAGGAAATCGGCCTGGGGGCCGATCGCCTGGAGATGTGGGAGATCGCCGCGTCCGACGCCCCCAAGTGGGTGGCCGCCATCACGGACCTGACCCGGAAGATGCAGGCCCTGGGGCCCAACCCCTTGCGCCTGAGTCGCGGACATCCCGGGCCCGGGGCTGAACTTGAGGATGAACTGGAAGCCATGGTGGAAAAATGATTATCGCGCAACGGAAACCTTTTGCGGAAATCAAAGCCGCGGTGGAGCCTTATGACAAGATCCTCATCGTGGGCTGCGGCACCTGTGTGGCGGTTTGCCTGGCGGGGGGAGAAAAAGAAGTGGGGCTGCTGGCCTCCCAACTAAAAATCGCCCGGCAACTGGAAGGCAAGCGCCCGGAGATCGGCGAAATCACCGTGGAACGCCAATGCGACCTGGAATTTCTCACGCCCTTATGCGATTTTGTGGCGGATTACGACGCCATCATCTCCATGGCCTGCGGCGCGGGGGTCCAGTTTCTGGGCCAGTTGTGCCATTTCAAGCCCATCTTTCCCGGAGTGAACACCAGCTTCATCGGGGTCAATAATGAGGTGGGCTACTATACCGAGCGCTGCCTGGCCTGCAATAACTGCTATCTGGGCGTCACCGGCGGCATCTGCCCGGTGACCATGTGCCCCAAGGGGCTGCTCAACGGCCCCTGCGGCGGCACCCTCAACGGCAAATGCGAGGTGGACCAGGAGTTGGACTGCGCCTGGAGCAAGATTTACCACCGCCTGGAACTGGAGGGCCGCCTGGACCGGTTGGCCGACATCTTGCCCCTCCATCCCCATGACCGCCGCACCACTCCCGGCAAGGTGATTCATCCCGCTTACCGCAGGAGGTACGGGACCGATGAGTAAATTTAGGGAAGCCCTTGACGCGGGGACCTTTCCCCTGGTGGCGGAGCTCAAGCTGCCCAAAGGGGTGGCCCTGGAGGAAATGTTGGCCCCCGTGAGCGCCCTCCGGGGCCGGGTGGCGGCCTTCGGCGTGCCGGATAATCAACACGCCCGGATGGGACTCTCTCCCCTGGCCGCGGGTCGCCTGGTGAAAGAAGCCGGCGGCGAGCCCCTGGTTCATCTCACCTGCCGGGACCGCAACCGCCTGGCCTTGGAAAGCGATCTGTTGGGCGCCGCGGCCCTGGGTATGGAGAATCTCCTTTTGGTCAGCGGCGACTACGTCACCCTGGGGGACCATCCCCAGGCCAAACCGGTTTATGACGCGGACTCCGTGCAACTGCTGCAAATCGCCAGGGGTTTGGCGGCAGGTAAAGACAGCGCCGGTTTGCCCCTCACCGGCAGCCCTTCCTTCTTCCTGGGCGCGGTGGTCATCCCCGAAGCCGAGCCGCAGGGCCCCCAGCTCATCAAGTTCAACAAGAAACTGGCCGCAGGCGCGCAGTTCTTCGTAACTCCGCCGGTTTTCGATCTGGAGAAATTGCGCCGCTTCCGGGAGAGCCTGCCTGCTCCCCCACCCAAACTTCTGGTAAGCGTCAAAGTCCTGGACGCCCAGGAAGTTGCCCAAGCCGCTGCCGGCCAGTGGCGCAAGGTTTATTCCCTCCCTCCGGACCTGCTTGAACAATTAGCCGGATTGACTGCGGAGCAGACCTTATTGAAAGGCGCGGAACTGGCGGGGGGCATCCTCAAAACCCTCAAGGCCGAAAACCTGGCCCACGGCGTCTATCTCAAGGCCAAGGGACGGAGCGACTTGTTTGTCCGGATGTTGGAGGCCGCATGGGGTTAAATTTTTGGGAAACAGGACAAAAGGGTAAAGGATAAAAGGGGAAGAGGGGGAAAGGGTGAAATGCCTTAATTCTCCTTCCCAAGTTGAACTTGGGAACGCACTTGGGTCTAAAGCTGCGCTTTGGCAAAGCGACCGATACCATACGTAATCATATTTATGAAATTGACTACTAAGAATGGGAACGAAAAGCAAAGAAGGAATCGGGGCGCAGGACACACCCCACATAGTTTCCCAAACGGAGCTTGGAACCATGGAAATTTGCCCCTTACCGGTTTTTTACAGAAAACAGAAAACAGAAAACGGTTTTATCCCCTTTTTGCCTAATTTCGGCAGGCGCCTTATTTGATTATGAAGGATTTAGATAACCCATTAACCGTAGTCCTAGGCGGCGGCATTGCCGGCATCACCGCGGCTCTGGAACTGAGCCGCCTGGGCCTGCCGGTGGCCCTGGTGGAAAAGAGCCCCTTTTTCGGCGGGCAGGCCGCGCATTTCTGCTGCAAGGCCACTGAGGTCTGCCAGAAGTGCGGGGCCTGCCTGGTGGAAGACCGCTTGAAGGAACTCTTCCAGGCGCCGGGCATCCGGCTTTACCCCAACACCTCTCTCACCCGTGCCCGCCGGGAGAACGGGGCCTTCCAGCTAACTCTCAAGCGGCAGCCCGGGGTAATCGACCCCTATAGCTGTGTGGACTGCGGGCTCTGTTATGATGAATGTCCCGGGGTATCCCAGGGGGCCATCATCCGGGCCGCCTCTACCCTGAATCATCCCCGGTATGCGGTGATTCCGGAGAATTGCCTGTTTTTCCGGGACGGCTCCTGCCGGGTTTGTATGCAGGTCTGCCCGCCCACGGTGAAGGCCATAGATCTGGACCGGCCCGGGGTCGTCCTGGACCTGGAGGCCGCCGCGGTGGTCCTGGCCACCGGGTATCGTCCGGCCGATCCTTGCTCCCGGCCCCACTACGGCTACGGGTCGCTCCCCCACCTGATTACCGGATTGGAGTTGGAGGAGATGCTCCGGGCCGGCCGGGAAATTCGGCGGGACGACGGCTCTCCCGCCCGGCGGGTGGCCTTTATCCAATGCGTGGGCAGCCGGGACCAACAGCATCCCTATTGTTCCCAGGTGTGCTGCGCCTATGCCTTGCGCCTGGCCCGGCTCCTGAAGCACCGGCATCCGGACATGGAACTCACCACCTTTTACATGGACCTGCAAAATGTCGGTTTGGATTATCCCGGATTTAAGACCGAGGCCCTGGGGGATATCAAGGTGATCCGGGCCTTGCCCGGGGACCTGGGCAAGACCCTGGAGGGAGAACTGAGACTCCGCTATCTGGAGGAGAAAACCGGCCTGCCGGAGGTTGCCCTCTTTGATCTGGTGGTGCTGGCGGTGGGCATCAGCCCGGGGCCCGACAACCCCGAACTGGCGGCCTTGCTGGATCTGGAACTCTCGCCCCACGGATTTTTCCAGGCCGCGGACCCGGAAAACCGCAGCCTGACCACACAACCCGGACTTTTCCTGGCCGGGACCGCGGAGGGTCCCAAGGATATCGCCGGGTGCATCATCCAGGCCACGGGCGCGGCCCGGCAGGTGAGCCGGTATCTCCAGACTAAGACCATTGTTGCTTTGTAATGCAGCCAATTAATAGCGTTTTCGGTTTTAGGTTAAAAAGACCAGGATTATCAGTAAGTTGAAACTTAAGTTTGTTGTATTGGAAACAGAACGTGAGACCTCTGCGAAAATCAGCCGGTACACAGGGAAACCAAATCCAGGGAAAAAATCTGGTGGCACAGGCTTCCAGCCTGTGCAAAAAACCTTGATTTACCAAAGAGTTACCCACAGGCTGGAAGCCTGTGCCCCTGGTTTCTTTTCGTTTGAAGCTGATTTGTCATCGCTCAATCCCTTTTAGCAGAGGTCTCAACTTGGTATAAGTACACAACATCATACAATTTCTGCATAAATTAACAGAAAACAGAAAACGGAAAACAGAAAACTGTATCAATCATGACCATCGCCCGCGACATCGAAATCATTTTGGCCCACGGCCCGGAACTGAGCGGCGCCGGCCTGGACTATTACAACCTGGGACTTTGGGCCGCCGGCGTCCCCAAAAGTCGGGTCCTGGCCTTGAACCCCCTCCTGACCCTGGACGAATTAAGAGACCGCTTGCGGGCTTTTCTGCACCATGGGGAAGCGCGCCCTGTGGTCCTGGCCGCCCTGGCGCCCTATCGCCAGGCCCGCCAGATCAGGAAACTGTTGTTGGATCATTTCCGTATCCACCCAGAACTCATCGAGGAAGTGGATCTTCAGGAAGCCCTGGACTATCCGGACCCCCGGGCCGCAAGCATCAAAGCCCAACACCTGATCCTCATGGCCGCAGCCCGGGTTTCCCGGGCCAGGCCTATTGCCGTGGAGGAAGTTCCGGTAAGCGCCCAGGCGCTCATCTGGGGCGATTCTTTTGCGGCCCTCAAGGCCGCCCGGGACCTGGCCGACCTGGATTATCCGGTCCTGCTGGTTTCTCCCAATGCCTCTTTAAGTCCGTTGATCCCCGGAGGCCCTCCGGAGCCGGCCCCGGAGCAGTTGGCCGCCCTTATCCGGGAGGCCAGGGCTCACCCCCTGATCCGGCCGGTTCTGGAAGCGGCCATTCTGGAGGTTCAGGGAGGCCCGGGGGATTTCCGGGTGCGCCTGCAGGTCCCCCATGGTGTCCTGGAGGAACGGGTGGGCGCGGTGATTCTGGCCCCGGAGCTGCACTCGGAAGCGTTGCCGGCTCCCGCCGAAGTTGCTCTCCATCCCGGTATCATCTACCTGAGCCGGCTGGAAGAGATCCTGGCCTCTCCGGAAGCAGCCGACGCTTGCCTGGACGCGGCCGCGCCCCGGTTGACCGTGGCCCTGCTGACCGGATTCACCGACGAGGCCCATCCTTTGATGCTTGGCCGGGTCCTGGCCGCCGCGGCCCGGTTGCTGGCCCGGGATAACCTTGCGGCGCATCTTTTCGTCCGGGACGCCAAGGTCGCGGCCCCCGGCCTGGAAGCGGCCCTGGAGACCGCCATGGCCACCGGTTTGGTCCTGTACAAATTGCCCCAGGCTCCGGCCCTAACGGTGGAAGACGACCGGGCCTGCCTGAGGTTTTTTGAGCCGGTGATGCAACGGGAAATGGCGCTCTCCTGCGACCTGGCGGTTTTAGAGGAGGCCTACCGGGCCGCGCCCGGCAACGCCGCCCTGGCCGAACTTCTGGGGCTCTATCCGGGCCCCCGGGGTTTTCTCCAGGTGGACAACGTCAGGAATCTTTCGGTAAACACCAACCGGCGGGGGATTTATGCGGCAGGTCCGGGACGGGGAGTCATGGACCTGGATGAGGCCTTCGCCCAGGCCGACGCGGCCGTGGCCGAGGTGCAGCGCCTCCTGGGCCGGGGCGCGGCCTTTGCCCTGCCGGGTAGGGCCGTCATCGACCGGGGACGCTGCGTCTTGTGCCTCACCTGCCACCGCGTCTGCCCCCACGGCGCGGTAACCTGGGACAACCGGGCCATTATCCGGGAGTTGGCCTGCCAGGGGTGCGGCGTGTGCGCCTGTGAGTGTCCCAACGGAGCCATCCAGCTTTGCAACTTTACCGATGACCAGATGATCGCGGCCATGCGAACCGTGGATCCGCGGCTGGGTCCCAGAATTGTCGCGTTCATGTGCCGGAACTCCGCCTGGGAAGCCTACCACGCGGCCTTGCAAATGGATGACGCGGCCTTGCCTTTGGGGTTCACTCCTCTGAAAATGCCCTGCGCCGGCAAGGTGGACGTCGGCTACCTGCTCCAGGCCTTCTCCCAGGGCGCCGCCGGGGTCCTGGTGCTGGGTTGCCATCCGGACAACTGCAAGTCGCACCGGGGTAATGAACATGCCCGGCGGCGGGTGGAGCAGGCCCAGGCCATGTTGGTCGAGGCCGGCGTCGATCCCCGCCGGGTCCTATACAAATCTTTGGCCGCCAACAGCCCCCGGGATTTCCTGGATGCGGTGGAGCAACTGCGCTCTCAATTAGAGGGTGAATATCCGGCCATGAGATTGAGACGGGAGGTTATTTAGCTCCTATCCGGAAGCCCCTAATTTTCTGCATCATTTGGAGGGGGACAGCACACAAAATGTCTCAAAACTTATCTTCGCAGTGAAGTGTCATTCTGAGCGAAGCGAAGAGTCTCGTATTTCCAATAAGTTTAGATCATTTACTTTGTTCAGGATGACAGAGAAAACCGGTTCTTAGACAGCTTCCGTGCCGTGCCCCAGGTACCCCAGGTGGAACCACCCTCCCGGCGGTTAATATGCAGGCCAGGGCGCCTGCCCCACCTCCCCCGGTCCTCCCCCCAAGAGTTGTTCAACCATCCGCCACTCAAAATATTTAATGATTCCTGGGAATTTCCGTGGCAGTTGTCATTTCTCGAGATATTCATTAAAGTATAGTGCTTGGCTATCTTCAAACCCCGAGCGACTGCTCCTCTTTAAGGTAAGATTGCGGTTCAAATGCCACCATCTCTATGGATAACCTATTGATTGCAAGTTACTTTTACCGAAAACCGAAAACCGAAAACGGTATAATAGTCCGGCCGGGGCGGGATAGTGTCTGAGGCGCAACCTCGCAGTTCCTCCCACGGGAGTTGAGACCAATGGCGGATCAATTGATGTTCGAAAAGATTCTGGTGGCCAACCGGGGCGAGATCGCGGTGCGCATCATGCGGTCCGCGCAGGAGTTGGACATCAAGGCGGTGGCCATCTACGAGGAAACCGACAAGGACGCGTTCCACATCATGCGGGCCGACGAGGCCGTGTGCGTCGGTCCCGGGCCCCGCAAAGACTATCTCAATATCGACAAGATTATCGACGCGGCCAAGAAAACCGGGGCCCAAGCGATTCACCCGGGGTACGGCTTTCTGGCGGAAAACCCGGATTTTCCCGAGGCTTGCATCGCTGCGGGACTGGTGTTCATCGGGCCGCCGCCGGAAGTGATTCGGAACCTGGGGAGCAAGGTGGTCGCCCGCCGCATCGCCCAGGAGGCCGGGATACCGGTGATTCCGGCCACCCCGATCCTCTCCCCGGGGGTCCCGGGGGACCGGGAAGCCCTGGCCTTCGCGGCGCAGTGCGGCTATCCCCTGATGATCAAGGCGGTATCCGGCGGCGGCGGCCGGGGTATCCGTCAAGTCGCGGACGAAAAGGCTCTGCTGGCCGGTCTCAGCCAATCGCGCTCCGAGGCCAAAATGTCCTTCGGCAACGACGACATCTACCTGGAAAAATGCGTGGGCCGCCCCCAGCACGTGGAAGTGCAAATCCTGGCCGACACTTACGGAAACGTGGTGCACCTGGGGACCCGCAACTGCTCCATCCAACGCCGACATCAGAAACTCATCGAGATTGCCCCCGCGGGTCTGGATGCGGCCTTGACCGAGAAAATTTGCGCCGCCGCGCTCAATGTTTCCCGAGCCGCCCGCTATCTCAGCGCCGGCACGGTGGAATTTCTGGTGGAGCCTGACGGCAACTTCTACTTTCTGGAGGTCAATACCCGCATTCAGGTGGAACATACGGTAACCGAAATGATCACCGGCATCGATATCGTGCGGGAACAACTGCTCATCGCCTTGGGCCAACCCATCGGTTTTTCCCAGAGCCAGGTGGTGGAGCGGGGGTACGCCATCGAACTCAGGATCAATGCCGAGGATCCCAAGAACAACTTTCTCGCCAGCCCCGGGGTGGTGCAGGTCTATCAATCCTCCATGGGACATGGGGTCCGCCTGGACGGCGCGGTTTATCAGGGCTATGAAATCACCCCCTATTACGACTCCATGATGGTGAAACTAACGGTTTACGGCTTAACCTGGCAGGAGGCGGTGGACCGGTTGTCCCGGACCCTCAAAGGGTTTCTTATCCTGGGAGTGAAGACCACCATTCCTTATTTCCAGCAGATCGTCAATGAGCCGGATTTTATCATGATGAGGTTTGACACTTCCTATATCGATAACCACCCCCGGCTGCTGGATTATCGGGAGGAGGCCCGGGAAGTGGACAAGATCGCCCTTCTCATTGCGGAGATCAATGCTCACGGTAAAAACCCCCATACGCAGTGAGGGGAGGCCCGGGAAAGGAAATCCCCCCTGGCCCCGCTAAAAGCTTGCTAAAAAGAACCGCCGCGGGCGGCGGGCTACATTTTCTGTCCGAAAAAGTTGCTGAGAATATGTAGGACAGCCGCCCCCGGCTGTCCCATGCACAGGCTGGAAAGCCTGTGCCACCTTCCTTTTCATGCTTTACGGGTGAGCCAAAGGCCCATGAGCAACTGCTCTGAAAATAATTATAGGGCGGGCCGCGCCCGCCGTATTTCGGCTGATGGTGCGCAGTGCGCACACTACTCAGGCGGGTGCGGAGGACTGCCCCACGAACTTGAAACTTGAAACTATAAACTCGAAACTTTTCCAAGCAAAACCGAAAACCACTTCGGAGCCAGGACCATGCAAGGACATATCACCAGAGAGATGAACCCCGCCGAGATCCTTCACACTTTGCGGCATACGGCCGGCTATTACCTGTGCAACAATGAACGGGATGTGTCGCAATCGGATTTTAAAAACCGGTTGATGCCCATGACCACGGTGCGGGTGGCCCCCTATCGGGAAGCCGCGGGGTTTTTTTCGGTGGAGGTCAGCGGCGGCGCCTCGGTGCACATGGATCTCCTGCACAAACAGGTAAATCCCTTCGAGAGACTGCGCATCATCCGAAAGGCCATGCCCCGCACCTTGTTCCAGACGGTGTGCCGGGGCGCCTCTCTCTTCGGCTATCGCCACTATCCGGAAAACGTCATCCGCCTGACCGTAAGAGAGTTCGCCGAATATGCGGATGTCTGGCGGGTCTATGATTTCCTGAATCATGTTCCCAACATGGTGCCGGTGTTTGAAGAAGTGCAGCGCGCCGGGCGGCTGCTTATGCCGAGTATCTGCTTCTCCACCGGCAAGGAGCACACCGACGGCTTCTATGTTGGTAAGGTGAAGGAAATCCTGGAAGTAACCGGCCCTGACGTCATCGTTTCCATCAAGAATTTCGCCGGGTTGGGGACTCCCAAACGCATCGGGCTCTTAGTGGAAGCCATCCGCACCGCGTTCCCGGAGATTATTCTCCATTATCACGGCTGCAACACCGACGGCAACGACATCGGCCGAATGAGCGCCGCGGTTCTGGCCGGCGCCAGGGTCTGCGACGTGGCGGATCACGGCTATGGCGCCATTTATGGCCAGGCCCCGGCGCTCACCCTGATCCAGAACTTAAAAGACTATGGCAAGAAGGCCGTGGGCGTGAATATCCAGTCCCTGTTGAAGAGTTCCGATATCCTGCGCCGGGAGCGCAAAATCTATGAGCCTTTCGAAAGCCCCTTCAGGGGGCATGACCCCACCGTATCTCATTATAAACTCACCGGCGGCGCGGTGGGCAGCGTTTATGAACAGGCGGATAAGGGCGGCTTTTTGGACCGGATGCCGGAGATTCTCCAGGAAATGGCCCGGGTGCAAGTGGAGTTGGGCAACTGGTGGTCGGTGACTCCCGGATCCCAGATCCTCTGGACTACCGCGGTGAACAACGTCCTTTTCGGCCGCTTTGAGCGGCCCTCCAATGACCTGAAAAATCTCCTCCTGGGGCGCTACGGGCCTTTGCCCTTCCATGAGCCCGAGCCCTGGATCTACGAGAAGGTCCTGGAATACCAACGCTACGACGGCAAAAAGTGGCGTCAAATCTTCCATTATGAAGGGGGGTATGAAAAGCCCGAGGATGTGGACCTGGAGCAGGAACGCCGCCGGCTGGAGGCGGAACTGGGCCGCCCGGCTTCCCCTGAAGACCTGGCCCTTTATCTCCAATTCCCCTTTGACGCCCTGGCGTTTTTCAAGTTCCAGGCCCTATACGGCAAGACCTGGCTGCTGCCGCCGGAGGTCTGGTTTCGCCGGGGCGGCTTCAAGGATGGTGAGCGCATCACCTTTGCCGACGAATTCGGAGTGCCCCACTATATCGAAGTAATTTCCACCCGCCGGGAAGGCGGCAATGTCCTCACTACCCTCCTGGTGGACCACAGCTACCAGACCTTCAGCGTCCAGATGGAAGGCCGGGATAAATCAGCGGCTCATAGGTAATGTAAAAATGTTTTCGGTTTTCGGTCTTGGGTTTTCGGTAACAACTTGAGGCGCGTGCCGTCTTCAGGCTTCGCGGTACCTTTGGGGCTTGAATCTTTGTATGAAAATGGCCGTTAGATTATTTTTCACCACGGGCGGATGGTGCGTAGGACGCACCCTACATGCCATCCCGAACCTGGCTTGGAACCATAAGAATCTGCTCCCTACCGGTTTTTAACAGAAAACCGAAAACAGAAAACAGAAAACTTTTCACTACGGAGGTCACAGAGGACACAGAGCTGTGTTCTCCGTGTTCTCTGTGGTGAATTACCATGGGAGAGAAAAGATGTCGGCCAGGAGATCACCTGCAGAACCGTCCATTCTCCAAAGCCATAGCTTCTATGTGAGAATAGTTACTATTTTCGTAGGCTTGTTAGTCGTCACCGTGCTGTCCATCGTCTCCTATAATTATTACAAAAATAGCCTTATCGCCTTGGAGATGAGCGATGATTTAATGGATCAGATAACCAAGTCGGTAATGGAAAAAGCCAACAATTATTTTTCACCCGCCGGGGTCCTGGTGGAGATGAGCGCCAGGCTTTCCGAAATGGGAGCTCTTTCTCTCACCGATACCCGTCAGATAGAGCTCTACACCTTAGGAGTCTTGAAATCTTATCCCCATATCTCCATGTTTTTCCTCGGAGATGAACAGGGCAATTACATCCGGGCCTGGGCTCTCCCGGATGGGACTATGGAAGGCCGAATTGTTGAACGAAATTTACCTCAGCCCGCCAATACCTTTAAATATTGGGACGGCGAATTTAGAGTTTTCAAGACTGAAAAGTCCGCCAAAATCGATTATGATCCGCGAGTCCGACCCTGGTATATCGGGGCGAAGGAAGCCAAGAAAAATTACTGGACCGATTCGTACATCCTCTTTAGAAACAAGAAACCCGCGATTACTTCAGCCTCCCCGGTTATCGACCCCAAAGGCAATATTTTAGGCGTCTGGGGGGTGGATATTGAGTTGGATGAAATATCCACTTTCCTGAAACAATTGAAAATCGGCAAAAACGGCATTGCTTTTATTCTCAACCAGAAGCATGAAGTGGTGGCCTATCCGGATATATCCCGGATCGTCAAAGAAGAAAACGGCACGTTACGTCCGGTTTGGGTGGAAGAACTGGGACTTGAACATGTCAGCGCCGCGTTCCGGGAACACATCAAGACCGGAGACAGCAAGTCGGTAATTGAAAGCCGCGGGACCAGGTATCTCGCCTCATTTTCGGATTTCCCCATGTCCTTTCATGCCCGCTGGAAAGTGGCGGTAGTGGCGCCGGAAGACGATTTCATCGGCGGCGCCAAACAGTTGATTCGGGAAACCCTGGTCATATGCATGGTTATCCTGGTGATTGCCATCCTCCTGGCGGTGCTTGTCACCCGCAGCATTTCTCAACCCATCAAACTACTTGCTAAAGAAACCAGAAAGATCAAGGATTTTAATCTGGATGATAAAGTCGAGATCAGGTCTCGCATTAGAGAAATTCAGTTGATGAGCCATGCCATCTCCTCCATGAAGGCGGGGCTTCAGGCATTCAGGAGGTATGTCCCGGCGGAACTGGTGCGCCAACTTATCCATACCGGCGAGGAGGCTTGCCTGGGCGGCCACAAACGGGAATTAACCGTATTCTTTTCGGACATCTCGGGGTTCACCACCATCGCCGAAGCCATGTCCCCGGAAGCGCTAATGCTTTATCTTTCCGAATACTTGGATGAACTCACGAAAATCTTGAGCGCTGAGCAAGGCACCGTGGATAAGTATATCGGCGACGGCATCATGGCTTTTTGGGGAGCTCCGGTTCATGACGATGATCATGCCTTCCATGCCTGCGCCGCGGCCCTGGCATGTCAGGAAAAACTCCGGGAACTTAATGAAAAATGGCAAAGCCAGGGCAAAAGTCCCCTGGCCACCAGGATCGGCATCGCCACCGGCGAAACCGTGGTGGGCAATGTGGGCTCCAGTGAACGGATCAACTACACCGTGATGGGCGATAATGTTAACCTGGCCAGCCGCCTGGAAGGAGTGAATAAACTGTATCGGACCAAAATCATGGTCAGCCGGGCCACCTGCGAAGCAGTAGCGGATAAATTCTGGTTAAGACCCCTGGGTATTGTGGCAGTCAAAGGGAAGCGGGAAGGGACCGCCATTTATGAGCTGGCGGGGAGAAAGGAAGAGGGGCCGCCGGACGCCACCGCCCAACTCTGCCGGGAGTTCGCCAGGGGGTTTGAGGCTTATCTGGCCCGCAACTGGGATGGGGCCTTGGAGATCTTCGGCAACCTGTCGGTAAAATTTCCCGCCGATGCCCCTACGGAGTTATTTCTCTCTCGTTGCCGCCATTACCGGGATAATCCCCCGGGCCCGGACTGGCAGGGGATAGAGTACCTGGAATCCAAATAAAGGCTGAAAGGTTTTCGGTTTTCTGGTCTAAAAAGTTCAAAGTTCAAAGTTCAAGGTTCAAAGTTGAAAGAATGGAGCGCGCCCTCCGACTAAGCCAAGCACCTTTTCATGATTTGCGGGTGAACCAAAGGTGCATGAATGACTGTTGGAAGACCTGAAAGACGTAAATCTCCTCGATGTCAAAATAATATTGGGAACACAAAAGTAGGGTGCGCACCGACTCCTTTTCGGCCTTACAACTCCACGATGAAACCGTCTCGCCGGTGAAAGTCGGGGATGGAACCTGGATGGGTCAAGGCCCAGTAGGTCGTATCGCCGTCTTTGAGTTTAATGACCGCGGCAATGCCCACCTCTAAGACCTGGTCCGCCCGGACGATGCTTCCCATATCCAATTCCAGGGCCACCAGCAAAGAGTCGGGCCGGCGCCTCACTCTGAACGGCAGGGACGTAAACGCGGTTTCCTCCCGCATCCCTTGCCGATAAGCCTGAAAGCCATAGACATTCCAATGCCCCCCGGGGGACAGGTTGAATTCCCAATACCCGGGAGCATCCTTCACCGCCAGAAAGAATTCGAAACAGGTCTCCTCCCACAGCCCGTGCTTCCGGGCCGGCGCCTCCGCCGGCGTGGGGATCTCAACTTCCGCCAGCCGGCCGCGCAGTTCATAGCGGATCGCCAGATTACCGCCGGCCCGGGCGATGTGGCCGGTGATCTTTAAAGAGGGTAGGGGGCCGCCGGGAAAAAATGGCTGCAGCGAAAAGTCGTGGCCGTTCATCTCATACCAAGGCTCATTTCTTTGCGGACACCGCCAAAGATGAAAATGTCAGGATGGCGGGCACGGAGGCCCCACGAAGCCTGATAATTTGGAACAGCCGCGCCCGGCTGTTCTTTTAACCCTTTGCGCTTTGGCGTCTTGGCGTGAGGTTTATCTTTTCAGACCGGAGCTTTCCTCCCGGATGACGGCCCGAATGGCTTCTTCCTGGGATTCGATGCTCTCGGTGAGCTTGAATTGGACCAGGGCCCGGGCCAGATTATGGTCCGAGCGCCGGGCCTTGAAATAGACGTTCCCCTCCAGATAATCGGTAAAGAATCTCAGTCCCAACTCGAAAGCGATGACGCGAATGGCGTCGTACAGATAAACATAGTCGTACTCGGTGAGGAAGTCTCGGGCCTGGGAGAGATAGCCTTGTAAAATGGCCCGGCCCAGTTCGAGGTCGAAATGCACCGCCTCCCAGTCCCGGGTTTCTTCTCCCAGGGGATTGGCCCCTGAGCGCAGGCAATCGCCGATATCATAGTGTACCAGGCCGGGCTTGACGGTGTCCAGGTCCACCAGGCCCACGGCCAGCCTGGCGGCCGCGTCCATCATAACGTTGTTGACCTTGGGATCGCCGTGCATCGGGCGCAGCCGCAGCTTGCCTTGGGCCTTGGCATCCTCCAGGACAGGGGCTAAGGCTCGGCGCCCGTCCACCAATCTTATGCAAAAATCCGCTTCCGGGGATTTCTTTCCGCGGTTTTTCGCCATGACCTCATCATGGCGCCGGAGATACACCGGCGTCAGGTGAAACCCTGGAAGCGTGTCGGCCAGCCTTTCCGGGGGCAGGTCGCTGAGCAGCTTGTGGAACAGGCCCAGGGCATAGCCCACTTCCTTTGCATGCTCCGTATTCCTGATGGCGTCGAAGGTCTGCGCGGCCTCAATAAAGCTGAGGGCGCGCCAGAAGGAGCCGCCGGGGTCGATCCAGTGGTCCCGGTTATCCTGGGTAAGCAGCGCCCGGGGCAACTCCCAGCGGCGGCCGGGCGCGACGGGGGCTGCCGCCAGCCGCGCCCGCACGTGCTCGGTGACGGCTCTGAGGTTCCCCATGACCAACTCCGGCCGCTGGAACACGCGGGTGTTAAGGCGCTGCAGGATAAAGCGCGATTCTCTTTCGGAATCCGGGGGAGGTATAAAAGCGGTCTTCGGTCCTCGGTCTTCGGTCTTCGGTAAAACTTTAATCCCAATTTCATCTTCATGCTTCGTGGCGACCGACGGTAATGTAGGGTGCGTCTTACGCACCACCCCACTACCCACTGTCACCAGAAAGGTGTCATTGACATTGCCGCTCCCATATTCCCGGACGTCCAGGACCCGGCCCTGGGGAGTAAATTGCTGGGCGGCAGTGAGGGCATGGTCCATAATGAGGCTCAACTATCAAGATAGGTGTCTGGGGCCAACCTGACCAGCTCGGTCGCAACGCGCTTATCCCTGCCGTTATCAAGCCGAATCATGAAATATCCCTTGACCAAGGCATGATATTAGTCATATAAATATGTATAAAATAGCATATTATACCAGTTCTGTTTCCCATGCAACCAACTTAAGTTTCAATTTGCTGATAATCCCGGTCTTTTTAACCGAAAACCGATAACCGAAAACGGTATTATTGAGGAATGGAGACATGAGAACCACCCTGAACCTGGAAGACGAATTGCTGGCCAGGGCCATGGAGTTGACCGGCGTTAAGGAAAAGACCGCGTTGGTGAGACTCGGTCTGGAAGCGTTGATTGCCCGGGAATGCGCCAAGAGACTCGCCGCCTTGGGGGGAACCGAAAAGCACTTGGTGATGGTCCCCCGCCGCAGGAACAAAGGCTGACCATGGTCTTGGTTGACACCTCGGTTTGGGTGGCGCATCTGCGGCATGGAACCGTTGGGCTGGAAGCCCTGTTGCACGAAGGCCGGGCGCTTTGCCATCCTTTCATCGTCGGTGAACTCGCTTGCGGGAATCTCGGAAGCCGGTCTGAAATACTCTCTCTGCTGCAGGCGCTCCCTGCGGCCATCCGGGCGGAGCATGGGGAAGTGATGCAGTTCATCGAAACCCATAGCCTCATGAGAAAAGGTCTCGGCTATATTGATGTGCACTTACTGGCTTCGGCACGGCTGACGCAGGTTCCCCTCTGGACCCTGGACCAAAAACTTCATAAGGCCGCCGCCGGACTGGGCTTAGCGCCGTAATCTGCGTAAAAAGAATGTGGGACAGCCGCCCCCGGCTGTCCTGAAGGCCTCGAGAGCGGCGGCTCGCCATGTTGTGCAGGTTCTTTAACTGGCTCCCAAGCTCCTGCTGGGGAACCCAAAATGGCTGCAAAGGTCCTGCGTTGCATAATTACCGGACCAGGAATACCCTAACCCGGACAAACCGGAACCAAAAACCTTCAAAGATTTACCACAAAGGCACAAAGGACACCAAGGAACACCAAGAAATTTTTTTCTCTTTGTGAACCTTTGTGTTCTTTGTGTCTTGGTGGTTAATTTTCTTTCTACCGAAAACGATATTAAACAGCCTTTGGAAGGCTGTTCCACATTTTTTTCCATTGGGATGAGAAGTTTTCCACCAAAAAACTCGAAACTTTTCAGAGCAGCTTGGGAACGAGGATGAGTTTAACCTTCGGTAGGAGGCTCTCCCCTTACCCCGAAACCGCATTCCGCCTCTCCAGCCGCGCCACGCATTCGATATGCCCGGTGTGGGGAAAGAGGTCGAAGGGTTGGACGGTGACGATGTCGTAGCGGTCCTCAAGCAGGGCCAGGTCCCGGGCCAGGGTGGCGGGATTGCACGACACCGCGATGATGCGCCGGGGGGAAAGCTCCCGGAGGGCCTGCACCACATGGGGGTGCATGCCGGCCCGGGGCGGGTCGGTGACCACCACGTCGGGGGGAGGATAGTGGCGGGGGGCCGCCTGGGCCTCCCGGATGAGCTCTTTTAAATCTCCCGCCAGGAATTGGCAGTTGTCCACGCGGTTCACCCCGCAATTGACATAGGCGTCATCCACCGCCTCCTGCAACAGTTCAAATCCCACCACCCGGCGCACCTGGGCGGCCAGGGACAGCCCGATGCTGCCCGCGCCGCAGTAGAGGTCCCAGACGGTCTCTTGGCCGGTGAACTCTCCTAGGCGGCTGACGGCTCCGTACAGGGCTTCCGCGGCCAGGGTGTTGGTTTGAAAAAACGACTGGGCCGAAATCCGGAAGCGCAGGCCGCAGAGCTGCTCTTCGATATACCCGGGCCCCCAGAGGGTGCGGCTGGCCTCGCCTACGGCCACCTGGGCCTTTTTGCCGCTCATGGAGTGCACCAGGGTGGTGAGGGCGGGAAAGCGGGCTTGAAGATGCCCGGCCAGGGCGTCCACCGCGGCTGCCTCTCCCTGGTGGGTGGTGATGAGGTGGGCCAGGGTCTGGCCGGTGCGCTTGCCCTCCCGGAGCGCCAAAAACCGCCAGAAGCCCTGGTGGGCGCGGGTGTTGTAAGCCGGGAGGCCGCTTTCCCGGCACCAGCCGCGCACCTCTTTAACGATTTCCGGCGTCTGGGGGGATTGCAGAAAGCAGTGCGTGAGATCGAAGACCCGGTCGAAGCCGCCGGGCACGTGCAGCCCCAGGGCGCAGGCCCCGGCTCCGGGGGGTTGTTCCGGGGTGAACTCCGCCGCGGGCAGCCAGGGCCGGGGGGCAAAGGTGAACTCCATTTTGTTGCGATAGTAACGGGGCTCCGGCGAGGCCACCGGGGGCAGGATATCGTCGGGGGCCAGTCCCGTCAGGAGGCGGAGCGATTCCTGCACGTGGACCCGTTTCCAGCTAAGTTGCTCTTCATAGGCCAGGTCCTGCCACTGGCAGCCGCCGCAGAAGCCGAAATGGGGGCAGAAGGGGGGCACGTAAGCGGGGGACTGCTCCAGGACTTCCACCACCCGGGCTTCCGCGAACTGCGCTTTCTTCCGGGTAATCCGGACCCGCACCCGCTGGCCGGGGACCGCGTGCTCCACGAAGACCACGAACCCGTCTACCCGGCCCACGGCTTTGCCGCCGAAGGCCAGCTTGTCGATGTTAAGCTCCACCTCCGCGCCCCTGGACAGAGCAGGGCAGGGGGGGGCGTTGTTTGCCGGGTTCATATTTAGCCCTTCAGGGAAAATGAAAAGCGCGGAAAACCGGCCAACCGGGACAGACCTGCGTCGGTCCAGGTTCCGTTATTTTTTCTCCCGCTGCTGGCGGCTGGTGACGGTTTCGCCGCCGATGCCCCAGTTGTCGGTGTCCACTTCCTCAATGACCACCACGGTGGTTTGCGGGTTCTTGCCCAAGATCTCGGCCAGCAATCCGGTTACTTCACGAATCAGCCGGGCTTTCTGCTCCGGGGTGGCCCCTTCCCTGGTGATCTTGATATTCACGTAAGGCATTTTCTTCCTCTTACTCCAACCCCCCCCGGGGCGAGTTCGGCGCTGATAACTTTTTATTACTCGGAGCAGAAAATAGCTTACCTTCAACCCCGCCCCGGCCATCCCCCATCCAGGGGGGGGCTGAATGAAGGAACTTCTTTAATGCCCCGATTAATAAGGCAAGCTTTCCTGTCGGCAAGGAACTCAGGCCCGCCTCTTCCCGGTTTACTCCATCCGGCGGATCCGCACCTGGATCTCCGGGCGGTCTTTCAGCAGGTCCAACAGTTTGGCGGTATCCGTCTTGCCGAAGTGGTAGGGGTAGAGGATCTTGGGTTGGAAGGCAAGGGCTGCGTCGGCCACCATCTCCGGAGTCATGGTGTAGGGGAGGTTCATGGGCAGGAACGCAATATCGATGCCCTTGAGGCCCTTCATTTCCGGGGTGTTCTCGGTGTCCCCGGCCACATAGACCCTTTTTCCCCCGAAGGTGATTATATAGCCGTTGTCCTTGCCCTTGGGGTGGAAGGGTTCGCCGCTTTCCCGCCGGTGTACCAGGTTGTAAGCCGGGACCGCCTCGATGCTCAGGCCGGCCACGGTCTTAACCTCGCCGTTTTTCATGGCCATACCCCCGGGCGCCTGTCCGGCCCCGGCCTGGGTCAAGATGATTTTGGTGTCGGGCTTACGCAGCATTTCCACCGTCTTGGGGTCCAGGTGGTCCTTGTGCTCGTGGGTGATGAGAATCAAGTCCGCCTTGGGGAGCTTACCGTAATCGGCATACTGCCCCACCGGGTCCACATGGATGACCCGGCCCTGAAAAGTGAACATCAAAGTGCCGTGGCCGATGAAGGTAATCTCCAAGTCTCCCGCCTCGGTCTTGACGACGTCTTTTTCAAATTTCTCTGCCGCGTTCACCGCGCCGGCCCCCGCCATAACCAAGATACCCATAATCATGCATAACCACTTCATAGAGAACCTCCGGCATTATTTGCCCCCCCGGCCCTCCCGGCTCAAGGGCGAGGGGGCAGGATGAAGCAGTTCTACAATGCTCCGTTTAATAACTCCATCGGCCGGGCGAAACACAGGGCAATCCTAAGCGAAAATCAAAAAAAATCTTTTAAATATCCGGCGCCTATGGCTGATAAAAGATTCTGCGCGGCGATCTGAATAACCCGGCGCGGCGGAGCCGGGTTTTTCAACAGTTTGGAGATTCTTTAACTTCCGCCCTGCATGGTCCCCCACAAGCTCCAGTCCGTGGAATTCCAATCTTTAGTAGAGTCCGGGTCCATCTCCAGGCCGATGTGGTGTCGGTAACGAGCGTCAGTCTCCATAAGCCTCTGATTGTCCATGGCGCATCCGCCTAGGGTAATAGCTATCACCATGACGACCACCGCAAGTCCGACACAGAGTATGATCTTTCGCATGATTATTTATCCCTTATGCGACCCTCATTAGATATTGAGTAAACTTTCCTTTTCCGCTCAACCCGCCTTGATGACCAGATTATAGGATAATCCGGGGCGGAAATCAAAAATGCTATTCTCTTTTTATATCCGGTGGATAGTGCTGATGAAGAGAGTGAGGTTAACCATTCTCAGAAAAGCATGGTTGTCTTATCTTGGGCGCCTGGTTATTTCTCGTTTACTCCTGGATCACCCTCGGTCCTGCTTCTCCGCCCGGAGTCGCCGGGCGGCCTGGGCTTCCAGGTCTTTGGTGATGCTTCTCATGGCGCGGCTTTCTTTGATGGGGCCTGAATCGCTCCAGCCCTTTTGCAGAGCCTCCTGTTTCTTGACTCTGAATTCCTCCACACCGGCAGCCATTTCCTTCCAGATAAACAACTTCTGTAGGATGTGGCGTTCCGGAGCCGACAGGTCTTTTTCCGTGTCGAAGGATTCGCCTTGTTGGGTTTTATAGATCATAGTTGAATTTTGAGGCTCTTATGGAATTGGGGACGTCCGTAAAATTGTGCCTGGCGATCAAACTTGACGGATTTTTAGTAACTTATTTCTAAGATTCGTGCTTTTTCTGGCAAAAAATTAGCTAAAAATCTTTTGGTTCCGGCTTTTCCGGGTTCGGTAGGTAGAAAATTAACCACCAAGACACCAAGAACACAAAGGTTCACAAAGAGAAAAATATTTCTTGGTGTTCCTTGGTGTCCTTTGTGCCTTTGTGGTAAATCTTTGAAGGTTTTTGGTTCCGGCTTGTCCGGGTTAGGAAAATTAATATTTTATAGACGCTTCCGGTTTCACCAATTTTCCCGGATGAGCCTGCGCAACTCCAGGGCCGCGGCGGTGGGGTCCGGCGCCGCGGTAACCGCGGTCACCACCGCGGGATGCCGGGCGCCCCGGGAAACTACCTGGGCGATGTTGGCGCGGTTGATGCCTCCCATGGTGGTCCATGGTATCCTAAGCTGTGGGGCGATTTGCTCAAGGGCCTCCGGCCCCAGCGGTCCCGTAATCACTGATTTCGTCCGGGTGGGGAAGATGGGGCCGATATTGACGTAGCTCGCGCCCGCGTCCTGGGCGGCCAGGGCTTCCGCCAGGCAGTGGGAGGACGCGCCGATAATCAACTCCGGGGCGATGCGCCGGGCCGCATCCACCGGCAAATCCTCCTGCCCCAGGTGCACCCCGTCGGCCCCCGCAGCCAGGGCGATGTCCACCCGGTCGTTGACGATGAACAAGGCTCCCGCGGCCGCAGTCCGGCGTCTAAACTCCAGCGCCCGCCGGTAAAGCGCCCCGCCGTCCAGGTCCTTTTCCCGCAACTGCACCAGGCGCACCCCGGCCGCCAGGGTCATGTCCAAAACTTCCAGCGCGGATCTCCCCGCACAAAAGGCCTCGGTTATGACCACGTAGAGATCGGCTTCGTCAAACGCGGCCAGGCGTTGCTCGCGGTTCATGCCGGTTTCCTTTTCAACTGCGGACAATCATGATTAGAGAGTGTTACCCTAAGATAGGTCGGACGGTAGATTGCTTCATTTCTCGTTCCCAAGCTCCTGCTTGGGAACGAAATTATGACCCCAAGCTCTGCTTGGGGACAGCTTTAACTTATATTCAACCTTTTAAAATACCATGAATTATTTCGCCAAGCGGGAGCTTGGCAGATAAGGGGGTTCCCAAGCAGGAGCTTGGGAACCAGGATTTAAAACCGAAAACCCTGCCATCAGCCGCCCCCCACGATGCGCACGATTTCCAACACGTCGCCCGGGGCCAGGGCCGCGTCCCCGTAGGCGGCGCGGTCCACGATGTCGTGATTGCGCTCCACCACGGTGCACACCGGATTGAGACCCAGTTCTTCCAAGAGAGCCAGCACCGTGGTGGCGGCCACTTCCCGGGGCTCGCCGTTGATTTTCACTCTCAACTGAACATCTCCTGTGCTGAGTTTTTACCACAAAGACACAAAGAGCACAAAGAAGCACAAAGAAGAAATTTATGATGGGCTTTGCCCACCATGAGTTTTTTTCCTCTGTGCCCCTTTGTGTCCTTTGTGCCTTTGTGGTGAAATTTTATCATTCCACAAAGGCTCGATCGAAGTCCTTCCACACCGGGTCGTAGCCGGCCCGGCGGATGGCCGCGGCCACCTCCTCCGGGGTGCGCCGGTCCTCGATCTCAAACTGTTCCAGGGCATCGTCCCCCAGGTGGGAATAGCCCCCCGGCCGGGTGGAGGAGCCCGCGCTCATCATGGTCACCCCCAGGGGGATGAGGCGGTCCCGGAGTTCGGGGCGCTCCCGGGTGGAGAGGTTGAAACCCGCCTCCGGCAAAAACAGGCGCAGGGCCAGCATGAGTTGCACCAACTCCTTGTCGCTCAAGGGGTGCTGAATAGTGTGCCGGGCAGGCACGTTAAACAGGCGGGGGAAGGAAATGGAGACCGCGCTCCGCCAGCACTCCTTCTGGAGGTGGCGGGCGTGCAGCGCCGCGAGGAAGCCGTCGGCGCGCCAGTCGTAGAGGCCCAGCAGCGCGCCGATGGACAGCCGCCGGACCCCGGCCCGGCCCGCGGCCTCCATGGCCCCCAGGCGGGCCTCAAAGTCTTTTTTGCGGCCCTTGAGATGCACCTTAGCGTAGGTTTCCCGGTGATAGGTTTCCATGTACAGGGTCACGCCCTCCAGGCCCACCTCCACCAGGCGGCGGTATTCGTCTTCGGCCAGGGCATAGACCTCCACGGACACGGATGGGAAGTATTCCCGGGCAATGGCCACGGCCTGGGCCAGATAATCAGGCGGCGCGGCCTGGGGATGGTCCCCGGTCAAGAGCAGTACGTTTTGAAAGCCGTGCCCGGCCAGGGTTTCACACTCCGTGCGGATCTCCGCCGGGGTGAGGGTGCGCCGCGCGCCCTCCCGGCCGGAGTGGAAGGCATAGGCGCAGTAGGTGCAGTCCGCCGCGCAGATATTGGATAAATAGATGGGCACGTAAAGCCCGATGGTGCGCCCGAACTGGCGGCGGGTGATCCGGTGGGCCAGGTGCGCCATCTCCTCCAGCCGGCTCGCGGCCTTAGGCGACAGCAGCGCGGCCAGGTCCTCAGGATGCAGCAGCTCCCGGCCCAAGGCCCGGCTGACGTCCCCGGCAGTGGCCCCGGCAATGAGCTCCCGAATCCGCGCCTCCGGCCAGGAATTAAGAATTTTAATGAATGGAGAATGCCCTAAATACTTGCCGCGCACTCCGGGACCGAGGTCCTCACGGCGATATTCCGGACGCAAATTGTCAGACTCAGCATTATTCATAGATTTTTATTTTCTCGTTCCCAAGCTTGGCTTGGGAACGCATTTACCCGCCAAGCTGAGCTTGGTAACCATTTTTCGTTCCCAAGTACAACTTGGGAACGAGGGATAAAAATCAACGTTCGACCTTGGCTCGGCTCCAAATGTCTTCGTACGTCTGCAACATAGCTGTGAATGCGTCCGTGATTTGAGTCAGTGTTGTCGGAGCTTTCTTCGCGCCGTCCTTGAATGATGCGCTGGACTGATAGCAAGCAACCCTGTCCACGAATATGTAGCGGTCATGGAAACTTGGTGCCGAACGAACCTCTACCTTCTCTTTCGATTGCTGAACGAAGGCGTCCACAGCCGGAAGTAGTGTTTGCAATTTCTCGCGCGCGAGTAGGCGCGTGGTCACTCCTGGTGTGATGTGTCCCGAGTAGCGAGAAACGAACTCCGCGTCCAAATATGGGTCGACGAAAAATAAATCTTGCTTTGCGACTTCGATAATCTTTCTGATCTCGTCGAAATATTCGAATACCATTCCATGAGACACAGCGACGTTGACCGGGCCAAAAGTTTGCATTCGCAAATCGTGCCGCGCTTGGTGCAATAGCGTCAATACCTTTCGGAAAGCCTCGCCAGCTTCCCGTGCCATGATGCCGTGGAATTGATCGAGATATTGCTTCAGTAAGATGGCTTTCGGCGGGCTCCAATGTTCGATGACAGCAGATACTCGTCCCAGCCAACTTAGGTTCTCCTCAGTTTCGTGTCGAATGGTTGGCCGAGGTGGCATGGTCCTCAGCAAATCCTCAACCTCGGCCAGCAGTTGTTCTTTCGTCATTAACGTGCCCTTCTATGCTTGGTCCGCACTATCTTTTCTTTCCCAAGCTGAGCTTGGAAACGCCTTTACCCGCCAAGCTAAGCTTGGCAAACATTTCCGTTCCCAAGTGCAACTTAGGAACGAGTTGAATAGTTAATTGATTTGTTAAGCCGCCTATAATTTCTCTTTGACAATGTTAAATAAATAAACATATAATTCCATCTTTTTCTCTTGAATTGTTCTTTTGGTGTAATGTAACGATATATCTTTAAGTTGTCCAATTCCCTTATCCCACATAAGGGAACTAACAAACAAATGAAGTCCAATAATTTTCTTAACTGAAGGTATTTTAATATTATTACTAAGGTTATCGAATACTCTTTCCGTCATTCGATTATAAATATTGATTATACTATCAATATCATTTCCTCTAAATAATTTCTCATTAATATTATCAAACTTATCCATAGACAATGCAACTATGCCATATTCATTATCTTTCATTGCTATTTTTTGATCTAATTGCGATACCGCTTCATCAAAGCTTCTGTATATATTTTTCCCAAGTGCGGGACGCTTACATTCATACCTTATTAAACATGATGCATATTCTATTATAATATCATCAAAACCTTTTATTTTAAATCCAGCCCTTTTCAAAAAAGCTCCCAATATGAATTCAAATTGTATATTACGTCCTTCCGAATTTCCCGGATTTTCATCTAAATGATAACAAGGCCCTTTGCACATCGATTTTATTTTGGATATTGGAAGATGATTTATATTCATTATACGCAAATATTCAACGGCTTCGTTGAAACGCTTAGCTTCTAATGAAATCAGAAATATTTCCTTTTCAGCAAAATCTTTCATTACTTGACTAGTATATTCGTTGTAATTTCTTGCCACGTTTTCAAGCTTAGTTTTTACCTCGGAAAACCGATTGCCATCATGGAGTTTGGCAACGGTATTTAACCATTCATAGTTATCTACGAACTTCCTAAATAGTGAAGTAATATTTGTAGGACTGTCATATTTCACTTAGTAGTTACTCCAAAAACCCCGTTAAGGGGGAAGAGGCCGTAGCGGCTACCCGCTTCGGTCCCAGCCCGGCCAGGTAGGCCAGGCGGCTGGCCTCCACTCCTGCGGCGAATTCAGGAATTCGAATTAATTAATCCAACGATTTCATAAAGGTTATATTCGCCGCTCTTGCCGGGCAGGGTAAGACGGACCTGTCGGCCTAACCGAACCTGGTCTTTTACCAGGGCGTAGGTATCTTCGGAGATGAGAAACTGGGTGCCGGCTTGCTTGTTGGCGGACTCGATGCGGCTGGCGAAATTCACCGTATCACCGATGACCGTCAACTTTTTATTGCCAGGGGTGCCGACCTTGCCCGCCACTACCTGTCCATAATGCAGGCCGACTCGAATCTCAAAACTTTTTCTGTACAGTTCCTCGAGATAAGGCTTGAGGTTCCGGACCGCGTCAAATAACTCCAGTCCCGCTCTGACCGCCCGTAAGGCCCCCTCGGCCGGATCATCGGCTTCAAAGAGCGCCATGAAACCGTCCCCCATGTAGTTGCTGATATTCCCGCCGTGACGGGCAATCACCTTGCCCACTTGCTGGAAGTAGAGGTTCAAGGCATGAATGACATCGTAATGCAGCAGGCTCTCAGCAAACGGGGTGAATCCCCGGATATCTGAAAAGAGGATCACGAAATACTTTTCGACTCCCATGGAACAGGGGTCAACCCCTTCAACAAAGAGGGTGCTTACATCCACGTCTTCGAGAATATCAGTCACCAGCCGCCGAAGTTTGACATTCCCCGTGACCACGGTCTGGCAAGCCAGCCGAACCTGAGGCTCAAGCCGCAACATCTCGGCGATGGCTTGCTCTTCGGGATTACGAGGGGCACAATTTTCCAGACCCTCAAGAATAATGACGCGGCAGGTGGAACACCGGGCGCTGCCGCCACAAAAAGAAGCATGCGGTATGCCGACTCGGAGCCCTGCCTGGAGAATCGTCTCACCTTCATGGGCGTGAATTTTTTGGTTATCCGGCAGGAAATGAATTAGAGGCATATTGACCTTGGTTTTCCTCTGTTACGAAAAGTTCAAAGTTCAAGGTTCAAGGTTCAAAGTTAATGTAGGGTGGGCACTGCCCACCAATTCCTATGCTTAGAGGCTGTCTGAAAAGTTCCGAGTTTCGAGTTTCAAGTTTCAAGTTCGTGGGGCGGGCTTCCTTGCCCGCCAAGCGTTGCCTTCCGGACTAAGCCCCAAAGATGGTGCGCAGTGCGCACCCTACATTTCAATGCTGGAAAGCCCATATCGGTGGATAATGGAAATGGTGGGCAGTGCCCACCCTACATTCCTACATGTTAGCGTCTTTGCGTCTTTGCGTGAGGCCCATCTTTCCAAAGGCATATAAAACAACCCTACTCCAAAAACCCGGTTAAGGGTGAAGAGGCTGTGGCGGTCTCCCGCTCCGGCCCCAGGCCGGAGCGGTAGGCCAGGCGGCCCGCGGCCACGGCCATGGCAAACGCGCCCGCCATGCGGCCATGATCCGTGGCTTCGGCCAGGGCGGTGTTCACCAGCACCGCGTCCGCGCCCATTTCCATGGCCTCCGCGGCGTGGGACGGCGCGCCCAGGCCAGCGTCCACCACCACCGGCACTTTGGCCTGTTCAATGATGATGCGGATCATGTCCTTAGTCCTCAGTCCCCGGTTGCTGCCGATGGGCGCGCCCAGGGGCATGACCGCGGCCGTGCCCAGTTCTTCCAGGCGCTTGGCCAGGATGGGGTCCGCCTGGATGTAGGGGAGGACCACAAAACCTTCTTTGATAAGCATTTCCGCGGCCTTGAGCGTTTCCACCGGATCGGGCAAGAGATACCGGGGTTCCGGGGTGAGCTCCAGCTTCACCCAGGGCTCCATGCCCATGGCCCGGGCCATCCGCGCCAGGCGCACGGCTTCCTCTGCGGTGCGGGCCCCGGAGGTGTTGGGCAGGATCAGGTATTTTTTCGGGTCCAGCACGGACAGGATGCTGTCTCCCTGGGGCTGGGACAGGTCCACCCGCCGGAGAGCCACGGTGACGATCTCCGCTTTGGAACTGCGCAGGGCATCGCTTAGGGCCTGGGCCGAAGGGAACTTGCCCGTGCCCACCATCAGGCGTGAGCGGAAATGCCGACCGGCAATTATCAAAGGATCATGGTTCATCAGCCTCTCCATCCGAACCGCGGGTGGGGCATACCGTTTGTTATTAAAAACCACAAATTCCGTAGGGGCGAACCTTGAGTTCGCCCGGTTGTCGGCTAACTCAAGGTTCGCGCCTACGGGAAAACGATATCATAATGTTTCCGGGCAAGTGTCGGGTTTCATCCGCGGCATCTTTCCATCCCGGGGGCGCCTTTCAAATGTTAGCCTGATTCACCCTCCCGGTGGCGCCGGGGCGCTCGCCGCACCCCGGGCAGTCAGGCGCCGGAACCCGCTCCATGGTATGAAACCGGCACTTGAGGCCGTCATATGACAGCAGCCGCCGGGTCAGGTCCGACTCTAGTCCCAAAAGGAGCTTCAAGGCTTCCAGGGCTTGCAGGCAGCCCATGACCCCCGCCACTGCGCCCATAATCCCTACCTGCCGGGAAGTGGGAACTGCCCCCTGGGGAGGCGGCTCCGGCATGAGACACCGGTAACACGGACTGCCCCGGCGGGGGTCCACCACCAGCAGCTGCCCTTGGAACCCCAGGGCTGAGGCGGAAATTAGGGGGATCTGCTCCAGCCGGCAACAGTCCGACACCAGAAAGCGGGTCTCAAAGTTGTCGCTGGCGTCCAGGACCACCTCATAGCTGCTCAGCGTCTCCCGGACATTGGCCGCGTCCAGCCGGGCGCCGTAGGTTTCCACCCGACAATGGGGATTCAGCGCGGTGAGGGAATCCCGGGCTGACTCACACTTGGGCCGCCCCACATCCTCCACCCGGTGGAGAATCTGTCTTTGCAGGTTGGAAAGCTCCACTGTGTCGCCTTCGGCAATGCCGATACGTCCCACCCCCGCCGCGGCCAGGTACAGGAGCGCGGCGGAGCCGATGCCGCCGGCCCCCACCACCAGCGCCCGTCCGGACCGGAAGCGCTGCTGTCCGGCCAGGCCCACCTCCGGCAGCAAGAGGTTCCGGGAATACCGCAAGGTCTCTTCGGGGGAAAAATCCAGGCTCACGGGGGGGCTCTCCAGGCCTTTTCTCCAAAGTTGCGTTCCAGCGGATATTTTTTGTAGTCGCAGGCTTCAGCCTGCGCAGGCACAGGCTAGAAAGCCTGTGCCACCAAAAGAAAAATGTAGGACAGCCGCTCTCGGCTGTCCAGCAGCCGCAATGGGCGTTTGGTCCAAAATCCCTAACTTATTTTTATAGTTTGTCTTTCTATATGGAGTTAATCAAGGAGAATCTTATCGGCAGGGAGAACTCTGGAAAACTTATACCAGGTTAAGTTTCAGATGCAACCAACTCTATAGCTACCTAAACTTATTTCCGACAGTTGAAAAAACTTATCTGGATTATCAACGAGTTAAGGCTTGTGAACCAAGCATTGCCACTACGCGCCGCTACCGTCAGGGCCCGGTTCCGGCAACGGTCCCAGGGGGGTGACCGCCGGGGGAGGCCGAACCCCCGCGGCCGTGAAGGCCTGGTGGGCGGAGCCGACCATATCGGTGTGCAGTTGATGACGATTGCCGTCCAGCTACAGGAGCGCCGCCGCGAACAACTTCTGGGCATGACCCTCCGGGGAAAAAACCGCCTGGAGCAAAGCTATATCGGCGCGCTGCGCCGCCAACGGTGGAATCAGGTACCGCCAGGAATAGGCGCAGGCCCCGAAGCCGTGCAGCAGGATGATGGGCGGCCCCTGCCCCGCCTCGTAGTAATTGATCTTGACCCCGTGATAGTCAAAGGACTTCCGCTCGCCCCACTCCTGGTCCAGATTCACCGGCGGCGGCACCGACCGGACACACCCCCCGCCAACAGCAGGAGTATTAAGCAACCGAATAGGATTATCTTAATGGGCCGCATGATTTTTTAAAGCCGGCCTGCCAGCCCGACGCTGGGGAGCCTACTGTTGCGGATGCTGCGCGTGCTCACCAGCTTGGCAATGAGCATGAAGTATTCATTCCAGGAAGGGCGCATTATCCTTATTAATACTTCATGACCTTAGACAAAAATCGCAGAATTTCCGACCAAAATGGGTCAATCTTACAATATCGTTTAATATATTTTCCGCCAAATATCTAAATTCGGTTGATTCTAAAAAGCCATAATTTTTAAGCTTTGTTATTGAGCCAAAGATTGCATACTTGTCAGCCCCATCTCTTTGCAGAGATAGAACTTCAACTGACTTATTTTGGCTATAAATAGAGCCCAATAATTCACATTCCAGAAGAGTCATTGAGCCTAGAGCATCGACAAAAAACCTTCTTTCGTCATAGTTATTAATTTTAATTGGTTCTATTATATAATTAATAAAAATGTTTTTGAAATAGTTTATTTTTTGCTCAATATGCTCTCTCTCAATTTTCTCATTTATTTCCTCAATTATAGCAGCAAGAAAGTCTCTATCATTTATATCAAGCGATTCAATCTTCTCCTTTATTTTTTTCAAATCATCTTCTCTCATGTCCCTGAAATCATGCTCTAATTTTTGGTAGAAAGACTCTAGTCTTTGAAATCTCCTTTCTTGTTTTGCCCCGAAATATAAAGATGATAAGGACGCGCCTATGCCATGAGGAATTAATTGGAGACCGGCCTGAACAACTAATTCCAATTTTTTTTTAGCTGTAAGCCTTTTGTCATCCTTTAGATCAGGCATTCAAACCTCAACTAATAAATGGTGCCCCAAGCGTCTCACGTGTGTTCTCAAATATCAATCACACGCTAACAAACTCATTTCCTTAAATCAATCACTAAAGGCGAGGTCTCCGGTTCCCTGGAAATGGACCCCGGCTCCACCAGTTTTATCCGGGGGCTGACGCCGATGCCCTGGGTGAGGCGGCGGGTGAGGCGCTCCAGGAATTTCCGCTGCACCGTCATCCGGTCGAAAAACAGGGCCTCCCGGACTTCCAGGCGCACCTCCAAGTAATCCAGGTGGCCTTCCCGGCCGATGACCAACTGATACACCGGCTCCTCTTCCAGGATGCCCGCCAGGACCTGGCCCACCCGGGCCGGGAAGATGTTGATGCCCTTGACGATTACCACGTCGTCGCAGCGCCCGGCGATGCGGCTCATGCGCACCGTGGTGCGGCCGCAGGGACAGGGCTCATAGTCCAGGCGGCACAGGTCCCCGGTGCGGAAGCGCACCAGGGGCGCGGCTTCCTTGGTGAGGGTGGTGAGAACCAGCTCCCCCAATTCCCCGGGAGGCAGGACCGCGCCCCCGGCGGGGTCGATGATTTCCGGCAGGAAGTGGTCTTCGTTGATATGCATGCCCTGGCGAAATTCGCATTCCCCCGCCACCCCGGGACCCATGGCCTCCGACAGGGCGTAATGGTCCACGGCGGTCAAGAACAGGCGGGCCTCGATTTCGGCGCGCATGGCTTCGGTCCAAGGCTCCCCGGCCAGGAGGGCCAGCTTGAGGTGCAGGTTCTTGGGATCAACGCCGTGGGCCTCCATGCGGTCCGCCACCACCAGGGCGTAAGACGGCGTGCTCACTAACACGGTGCTGCGATAATCCCGCATGATCTGCACCTGGCGGGCGGTGCCCCCCGGACCGATGGGAATCACCGAGGCCCCCAGGAGTTCCACCCCGTAGTGAATCCCGAAGGCGCTGGTTAAGAGGCCGTAACTCAGGGTCACCTGGACCACGTCGTCCCGGTCCACTCCCGCGGCGGTGAGGACCCGGGCGCCCAGCTTGGCCCAGGACCGCAAGTCCCGGCAGGTGTAACCCATGACGATGGGATTGCCGGGGCTGCCCGTGGAAGAATGGATGCGCACCACTTCCCGAAGCGGCACCGCGAACATTTCATAGGGATAGGCCCGGGCCAGGTCGTGGCGGGTGGTGAAGGGCAGGCGGGAGAGGTCCTCCAGGGACTGGCAGTCCTCGGGCAGAAACCCGATCTCATCGAACTGCCGCTTATAAAAGGTGACATTCTTATAGACCCGGTGGAGGGTGACCTGGAGGCGCTCCAACTGCAACTGGGCCAAATCCCGCCGCGCCATCTGCTCTGAGTCTTGGTCGAAGATCGGCATTGCTTTCTCCCGGCCTGGGTAAAGATTCACCACCAAGACACAAAGGACACCAAGGTTACACAAAGAAAGAGTTTAGGCGGTTTGGCGCTTGCGTCAAACCACTCGATTCTTTCCTTGGTGCACCTTGGTGCTCTTGGTGTCTTTGTGGTGTATATCATTTCTATTCTTCTTCCTTTCCCAAATAAGCCTCGATGACCCGGGGGTCCCGGCGGATTTCCCCTGGGGCGCCCACCGCGATGACCTGGCCGTGATCCAGCACCACCACCCGGTGGCTGATGCCCATGACCAGGGTCATATCGTGTTCGATGACCAGCAGGGTGATGCCCAGATCCCGCAACTGCTCCAGCAAGGCCATGAGGTCTTCGGTTTCCCGGGGATTGAGGCCCGCCGCGGGTTCATCCATCATCAGCAGGCGGGGTTCCTGGGCCAGGGCCCGGGCGATTTCCAGGCGCCGCTGTTCCCCGTAAGCCAGGGCCTCCGCGGGCCACGGGGCCTTTTCCACCAGCCCCACCAGGTTGAGCAACTCCAGACTCCGTTGGCGGCCTTGAGCCTCGGCCCGGCGCACCCGGGGCAGGGGCAGCAGGGCCTCCAGGGGGCCCAGGGCTTTGAGTTGATGCCGGCCGGTGAGGACATTTTCCAGCACGGTCATGCCCCCGAAGAGCTGGATATTCTGGAAGGTGCGGGCCAGGCCCCGATGGGCCCGTTGATAAGGCGGCAGGCCCCCCAGGTCCTTTCCGGCCAACTGCATGGCCCCGCCGGTGGGGGGCAGCAGCCCGTTGATGACATTGAAACAGGTGGTTTTCCCCGCGCCGTTGGGGCCGATGAGAGCGACGATCTCCCCCTCGGCCACGGTAAAGGACACCCCGTCCAGGGCCTTGACCCCGCCGAAGTGTTTGGAAAGTTCCGTAACAGTGAGTAAGGACATTGTTTTTTATTAAGCGGTCAGCTTTCAGCTTTTAGTCTTAAAGCAGTCGCGCATGAGCCGTTGGCTCACCCGTAAATCATGAAAAGTGGCAAATACTGATGGTGCGTGGAACGCACCCTACTTTGGCGGGCACGGAGGCCCGCCCCACGAACTTGAAACTTGAAACTTTTCAAAGCAGACTGCTGAACGCTGATCGCTGACCGCGTCACTCCCACACTTCCCGATAACCCTTGCCTAAATAGGCCCGCTGGACTTCCGGGTCTTCCTGGAGTTCCTGGGCGGTGCCCTCCAGGATGATGCGCCCGGTTTCCAGGACATAGCCCCGGTCGGCCACTTTGAGCGCGGCCCGGGCATTTTGCTCCACCAGCAGAATGGTGGTGCCGGCTTGTTTCAGGTCCCGGAGGATATCGTAAACCCGGGTGACCATCTGGGGGGCCAGGCCCATGGAAGGCTCATCCAACATGAGGAGCCGGGGACGGGCCATTAAGGCCCGGCCGATGGCCAGGATCTGCTGCTCGCCGCCGCTCAGGGTGCCCGCGGCCTGGCGGGCCCGCTCCTTCAGGATGGGGAAGCGCTCCCGCAGCTCTTCCAGGTCCCGGCGCACGCCCTTTTTATCCCGGCGGTGATAGGCCCCCAACTCCAGGTTGGCGGTAACGCTCAAGGTGCGGAAGACCCGGCGGCCTTCCGGCACCAGGACCAGTCCCAATGTGACGATGCGCTCCGCCGGCCACCGGCTGAGGTCCTGGCCGGCGAATTCGATGACCCCTTTGCGGGCGGGCAGCAGTCCGGAGATGGTGCTCAGCGCGGTGGTCTTGCCCGCGCCGTTGCCGCCGATAAGGGTCACCACCTCCCCGGGGCGCACGTGTAGTGAGATGCCCTTGAGCACCGGCAAAGAGCCGTAACCGGCCTGGACGCTTTTTAAGGTCAACATTTGAAAAACTGTTTTCTGTTTTCTGTTTTCGGTTTTCTGTATTTAAAAACAATGATGATCGACATGGAATTACCCGGTTGGTTTGCTTAGGAAATAAATACCACAATACCTTGATGTGGCTGTTCCGGATTGCTTTTTTCCACAGAAAACCGAAAACAGAAAACAGGAAACCCCCCTCATTCCTTCCGGGTCAGAAACTTCAGGCTCATCTTGCCCCGACCCAGGAGGCCCTGGGGCCGCCAGATGAGGAGACCCACCAGGAGAGCTCCGTAGAGCAGGTCCTGATAATCCTTGAACTGCCGGAGCATCTCCGGCAAGGCGGTGAGGATCACCGCGCCCAGGATGGAGCCGCCCAGGGAGCCCATGCCCCCCAGCACCACCATGCAGACCAGTAAGATGGAGGTGTGCAGCCCGAAAGACTCCGGGTTGATGAAGGTGATGTAATGGGCGTACAGGGACCCCGCCAGTCCGGCCACCGCCGCGGCCAGGGTGAAGATCATGACCTTGTAGGCCGGGGTGTTGATCCCCATCACCTGGGCCGTAACTTCATGGTCCCTAATGGCCCGCAAGGCCCGGCCGTGATAAGAGCGCACCAGGGAGTAGGTCAACCCCAAAACCAGTAACAACGCCAGCGTCACTAAAATCAAGTACATTGCCGGGTCCCGGAAGCTCACCCCAAACAGGCTGGGGGAGGGGATGCCCGGCAGGCCGTCGGGGCCGCCGGTGATCTCCAGGTTGAGGAAGACCATGTCCACGATGATCCCGAACCCCAGGGTGACAATGGCCAGGTAATCCTCCTTCAATCGCAGGGTGGGAAGCCCCAGGCCCAGGCCGCAGCAGCCGGCAACCAGCATCGCGGTTAGGGCCGCCAGGGGGAAAGGAAAGCCCCAGTGCAGAGAAACCAGCGCGGAGGTAAATCCCCCGATACCGAAAAACGCGGCATGTCCCAAGGAAACCTGGCCGGCGTAACCGATGATCAGGTTGAGACTCACGGCCAGCATGATGTAGATGCCCGCCAGGATGGACAGGTGGAGGAGGTAGGCGGTCATTTTATACCAGGTGTATTTTCATTTTTGCCGGAGGCCATTTATCTTATTGATAATCTTTATTCTTTTCACAGAAAACAGAAAACAGAAAACCGAAAACTCTATCAATCCCCCCGGCCCTTTAAAATCCCCTGGGGCCGGATGAGCAGCACCAGGATGAGGATGGCGAAGGCAATGGCGTCCTTGAACCCAGAAGACAGGTACGCGGCCCCCAGAGATTCCGCCACTCCCAACAGCAGCCCTCCTAAGATGGCCCCGGGGATGGACCCCACCCCCCCAAGGATGGCGGCGCTGAAAGCCTTGAGCCCAGGCAACAGACCCATGCGGGGATAAGTGGCATTGTAATTGATGGCCATCATGATGCCCGCGGCGCCGCTCAACGCTGAACCGATGAGGAAGGTCAGGGCCACCATGCGGTCCACATTGATGCCCATGAGCCGGGCGGTATCCCGGTCCAGGGCGCAGGCCATAATGGCCTTGCCGTAGCGGGTATAGCGGACAAACACCAGCAACAGCGCCATAAATCCCAGGGCCGCGCCCAGGATGGCCCCTTGCAGGGTGGAAACCGGCATCCCGGCAAGGTCGATGGTGCGAAAGTTGAACTGGATGGGAAACGGGCGGTCGTTGGGACCGAACACCAGCAGCGCCAAACTCTGGAGAAAGATGGAGGCGCCGATGGCGCTGATCAGCGGCACCAGCGGATGTGAGCCCCTGAGGGGCCGGAAGGCCACCCGCTCCAGGACTACTCCCAAAAGGGCCGCGGCCCCCATGCCGGCGATAAAGGCCGTGAAGAAATTGACTTTCCCCGTGGCCAACAGCAGCACCGCGACAAACGCGCCGCACATGTAGATTTCTCCCTGGGCGAAATTGATCAGGCCCAGGATGCCGTAAATCATGGTATAGCCCAGGGCGATGAGGGCATAGACGCTGCCGGTGGTCAGGCCGTTGAGTAATTGTTGGAGAAACATCGGTCACATGGGCAATAACGGCAAAGTTAGAAAAAACAACCTAAAACTTATATCATCTTTGTGTCCAGAGAGACAAGACCAATAGGCGGGGTCTTATAGGAAGATAAAGGGAAATACCCCCGAATGCCCGAAGATGCTTCAGGGTTTGCGGCTAATGCAAAAAAAAGGCGGCCCGGAGGCCGCCTTGGGTCAGGCAAGAAGAGCGTTAGAAGTGATAGGACGCCCGGGCGATGGCGCTGAACTGATTGGCGTCCAGGTCGACATTGACGTTAGTGCCACCCACGCTATAGGAGTAAGAGGGCTGGCACCAGCGGTACCGGAAGGCCGCGTCTAAAGAGACGTTCTTTAACGCCATGAACCGGATGCCGGTTTCCACCACCAGCGCGATATCCACAGAGCTGGCGCTTTGATCCAAAATTGCGGCATTAAGACTGCTGAACACGATGCCGGGGCCTACCCCGACATACGGCACCAACCGCCCGAAGGGCACTTCGGAATCCGGGAAGAAGCCGTACTTGCCGATAAACAGGAAGGACCACACCGCCATGGCCCCTTCGCCTCTGGGCATGGTCACTTTGCCGACGTTGGCCCCGTTGACGCTGAGGTCCAGGAATTGCTCCCGCATGTCGAAGCGGTTAAAGGTGAAGTCCGTGGCAAAGCTGAAGTACTTCATCCAATCGGGCCAGTTGTATCCCAGGAAGCCTTCCCGGATGAAATCATAGCCGATAGTCAGACCACCGATGACCGAGGGCTGCACCCTGGCGTTTTTACATTTAAGGTCAACAGCGCCACCGATGTTGATATCCACATCAGTACTCGCCGCAAAATTCGCTCCGAGCTGGGCCCCCACCCACATGGCTCCCTGACCCGCACTGGGCAAGACTGCCAGGGTCAACGCCAGAACGAACACCCCACACGTCCGATGAATCCTTTTCCCTATCATTTGTTTCCCCCCTTAATTGGTTGAAGATATTGCTTCTTCTCCACCCTTTCTCCTTCCCACTTCCTCTTTGAACGGATATTATTGTAAGCAGAAAATCAACGGTATGTCAAACATATTTTGCGTTGGAGTGGAAGAAATCGTTGGCAAAATCCCTCGGCCTATCGAACCTGCAACTCCGGCCCTTCCAGCATAGTCCACAAGGCCAAAAAAAAGGCGGCCCGAAGGCCGCCTGCAAGTCAAGACAAAATGCGGTTAGAAGTGATAGTTGGCCCGAACCAAAGCGCTGAACTGATTGGCGTCAATCTCGGCATTGACGTTTTGGTTGGTGCCTAAAAGGTTAAAGTTGTACGAGGGTTGGCACCAGCGGTACCGGAAGGCCGCGTCCAGGGAGACGTTCTTCAACGCCATGAACCGAATGCCGGTCTCCACCACCAGGGCGATATCCACCGAACTGCTGCTATTGGTATTTCCACCCAAAGTTGCGGTATCCATGCTGCTGAACACGATGCCCGGGCCTACTCCGATATACGGCACCACCCGCCCGAAGGGCACTTCGGAATCCGGGAAGAAGCCGTACTTGCCGATAAACAGGAAGGACCACACCGCCATGGTCCCTTCGCTCCGGCCTAGAGTAGCTTTGCCGCTAAGCCCCACGCCCCCGATATTGGCCGTGAAATCAAGGAATTGCTGCCGCATATCGAAGCGGTTGAAGGTGAAGTCGGTGGCAAAGCTGAAGTACTTCATCCAATCGGGCCAGTTGTACCCCAGGAAGCCTTCCCGGATGAAATCATAGCCGATAGTCAGGCCGCCGATCACCGAGGGCTCCACCTTGGCGCTTTTAAGGCTAACGCTGAAGTCAGTTCCAAAGATATTGCCACTGGCATCGACATCAGTGTTCGCCGCAAAATTCGCCCCTACCTGGGCGCCCACCCACATGGCCGACTGCGCCACGCCGGGCAAGACTGCCAGGGCCAAAGCCAGGACGAGCACCCCACACGTCCTCAGAATCCTTTTGCCGATCATTTTCCCCCCCCTTAATTGGTTATAGGTCTTAAGACTGCCTAAACCACCCTTTCTCCTTCCAAATTACCCTTTTTAGCGAATACCATTGTAAGCAGGAAATCAACTACATGTCAAACATATTTTACAGGCTGTGGAAAAAATCGTTTATCAAAATCCCGCGTACCATCAAACATACCCCTCCGGCTCTTCCCGCCATACTCCACAAGGCCAAAAAAAGGCGGCCCGAAGGCCGCCTGCAAGTCAGGATGAAATAAGGTTAGAAGTGATAGTTGGCCCGGGCGATGGCGCTGAACTGATTGGCGTCCAGGTCGACATTGATGTTAGTGCTACCCACGTTATAGGAGTAAGAGGGCTGGCACCAGCGGTACCGGAAGGCCGCGTCCAGGGAGACGTTCTTCAACGCCATGAACCGGATGCCGGCCTCCACCACCAGCGCGATATCCACGGAGCTGGCGCTTTGGTCAATAAGAGCGGTATTAAGACTGCTGAACACGATGCCGGGGCCTACCCCGACATACGGCACCAACCGCCCGAAGGGCACTTCGGAATCCGGGAAGAAGCCGTACTTGCCGATAAACAGGAAGGACCACACCGCCATGGCCCCTTCGGCTCTTGGCATGGTCGTTTTGCCGGAGAACCCGCCAACGGTGAAATCCAGGAATTGCTCCCGCATATCGAAGCGGTTGAAGGTGAAGTCCGTGGCAAAGCTGAAGTACTTCATCCAATCGGGATAGTTGTACCCCAGAAAGCCTTCCCGGACGAAATCATAGCCGATAGTCAAGCCGCCGATGACCGAGGGCTGCACCCTGGCGTTTTTAAATTTAGCGTCAACAACGCCACCGATGTTGAAATCCACATCAGTGCTAGCCGCAAAATTCGCTCCGAGCTGGCCACCCACCCACATGGCCGACTGGGCTGTGCCTGCAATTGCCAGGGCCAGCGCCATCGCCAAGCATAAAATCACATGAGTTCGTTTCATAGATTATCCCCCTTAATCTGTTGTTTAACCTGAATTTTTCTTTATTCAGTCGTTATCCCCCCCATGCCTCCTTTCCCTTGATAAATGCCCAGGTCATTTTCCTAGGCTTAGGCATCTTAAGATGCAAAGAAATTCTATGTCAAGCAGAAATTTAAATTTATGAAAAAAACTCTTCCTGAACCTCCCATCGAAGGAAAAAAATACCTTCCCCTGAGGATATTTTATGGAATCATGACCCTCATCACAAGACCAAACGAGGCGCCCGGAAGACGCCTCAAAGAATAACCTAAACTGTTGAGGCTCTTGCAGAATCCGCCTTTGCCCGGAATGTCATTCTGAGCGAAGCGAAGAATCTCGTCTTTTCAGGCAGTTGAGATCCTGCGCGACGCTCAGGATGACAAGAAAAACGGGGTTTTCAACAGCCTGTCAGTTCAAGGTTCAAGGTCAGTGAGATGGCGGCCCCATGACCTATTGGGGACGGAGTTTATCAGGTTTTAGCCTAAGACCGAAAATGGTATCAAAAGGCCAGGCTGACCAGGGTGGCCAGCCCCAAGCCGACGCTCACCAGGCTGTTGAGAGTGAAAAAGGCCGGGGGCAGGCTTACGGTTCCCCGTCTGGCCATCAGGATATGCTCGGACGCCAGGATCATGGCGCTGAATATGGCGGCCGCCATATACACCCACCCCAGGCCGGCCAGCGCCCCGGTAATAACGAATCCCAGGACGCTGAGGAAATGGCAGAGAGCCGCGGCCCGCCGGGCCTGACGGGTTCCCCACCGGGAGGGTAGGGAAAACAGTCCGGCGGCGCGGTCGAACTCCTTATCCTGGAGGGCATAAAGGATGTCGAATCCCGCCACCCAGAAAAGCACCGACGCGGCCAGGGCCAGGACCGGAAGCCCCAGGTCCTCCCGCACCGCCAGCCAGCCTCCCACCGGGGCCAGGGCCAGACTCAGACCCAAAATCCAATGGCACAGGGCGCTGCAGCGCTTGCTCAAGGAATACCCCAGGATCACCCCCAGGGCCAGGGGGGAAAGCATGAAGCAGACCCGGTTGAGCTGCGCCGCCGCGGCTATGAAGATCAGCGAACTCACCAGGATAAACATGACGGTGGCGCTTCGGCTTACCCGGCCCCCGGGCAAAGCCCGACCTGCGGTGCGGGGATTCAAGGCGTCGAAGGGCGCGTCCGCCAGGCGGTTGAAGGCCATGGCGGCGCTCCGGGCCCCCACCATAGCGATTAAGATCCAAAACGCAATCCAGCCCTCCGGCAGCCCCCGGGCCGCCAGCATAGCCCCCATGAAGGCAAAAGGCAGGGCCAGGACGCTGTGGGGCAGCTTGATCATGTCCGCCAGTTCGTAGAGGGTTCGCAGGAAGGCCATAGAATAAGTTTCAAGTTTCAAGTTTGATGGCCTGGTAAAAAGTCAAACTGCTATTTTTAACTGCACCGGGGCGTGGT
>CAZUBT010000016.1:0-50484 GCA_964618815.1 uncultured Desulfobacterales bacterium
TCTGAGTACCGTTCTCACGCGTTTAGCCGTATGCTATCGTGAGATGTCATTACAGATAGTTGTTAGTTGTTAGTTTTGCTTATTGGGTTTCGAGTTTCGGGTTTTGAGTTTTGATGAAGGCGTAAAAAGTCTAAAATTCCCACAATTTCTCGAAACTCGAAACTCAAGACTCATCTCCCCATAATCGCTTCCATCACCGTCAGGAACTGACGGGCGTAGGCCGCGTTATGGGTGCGGACGATGCGGGCGCCTTTGAGCGCCGAGATGGCAATGGCGGCCAGAGTGCCCACGTCCCGCACCTCGCCGTTGGGGAGATTGAGCAGGTGGCCGATGAATGCCTTCCGGGACGGCCCGATGAGCACCGGACAGCCCAGGTCCAGGAAGGCGTCCAGGTTATTGATAATCTCCAGGTTGTGCTGCAAGGTTTTCCCGAAACCGATGCCGGGGTCCAGGAAAATGAGCTCCTGGGGGATGCCCTGGGAGAGGGCGAAATCCCGGCGCTCCCGGAAAAAGGCTTTAATTTCGCCCATGAGGTCGTCATAGCGGGGATGGCGCTGCATGTCCCGGGGAGTGCCCTGCATGTGCATGAGCGCCACCGGCACCCCGGCCCGGGCTGCCAGAGGGGCCATCTCCGGGTCGAAGCGCAAGGCGCTGATGTCGTTGATCATAGAAGCCCCGGCTTGTAGGGCCGCGTCCGCCACCCTGGCCTTATAGGTATCGATGGAAATGGGCGTCGCAAGTTCCCCGGCGATGGCCTGAATCACCGGCAGCACCCGCCGGAGCTCTTCCTCCAGGGGCACGGGCTCCGCAAAGGGGCGGGTGGATTCGCCGCCGATATCCAGAATATCCGCGCCCGCGGCCGCCAAGGCCCGGGCCTGGTCAATGGCGTCCCGGTGGTCAAAGCAACGACCCCCGTCGGAAAAGGAATCAGGAGTGATATTGATGACCCCCATGATCAGGGGACGGGGCTGAGCCAGCAGGTCCTGCCAGTTATGGCGGAATCGGGTCATGGGAAATCGGGATGGTTTAATACCAGGTTGCGCTCATAAAAGTAATATTCGAAGAGGAATGGTGGGCGGCGCCCACCCGACATTTTTTCCCTGGTAGGGGCACGGCTTGCCGTGCCCGCAAAAAAACTCCTTGGAAACCAAGGCAGAGATCGCCAAAAAACCGGTTCCAGGAAGAGAAGGTTCTTCTAAAGTTCCACATCCCTCAGCATCACACGCCCCACACCGCGATGCGGGCCCGGTGGGCTGCATCCGTCATGGCCTGGCGGTCGAAGACCAGGGTCTTCCCGGCTTCCAGGGCCAGAACCGCGGCCTTCACTTCGGCCATGGCCTCAATGGTGTTAAGGCCCACCGCGGGGACATCGAAGCGCAGGTCCTGCTGGGGCTTGCTGGCCTTGACCACCACGGTGCCGGAGCCGGCCAGTTTTCCGCCCCGGCGGATGGCCTCGTCCGTGCCTTCGATGGCTTCCAGGGCCACCACCACTCCCCGGCGCACCACCACGCACTGTCCCAGGTCCAGCCTTCCCAGTTCCTTGGCCACATGAAAGCCCAACTGGATGTCTTGGAGTTCCTCCGCAGTGGGGCGACGCTTGCTGAGCTGACCCGGCGGGGCCAGGAGTTCATCAAGAAACAAAGTGGAAGGCGCAATGGTAATGCCTTCCTGTTCCATCTCGTCGGCCAGGGCCCGGAGGATGCGGTCATCCCGGCCGGCGCCCACCCGGCGCAGCAGGCTCAGGGCCCTCAGGTCCGGGCGGAAATCCCGAAACAACCGGCCCCGGCTGATGCCCCCGGCCATCACCGCCCGGCGCACTCCTGCGGCCTTGAAGATGCGGATCATCTTGCCTATCTGGCCCACGTAAATCCAATGGATTTCCGCGGCCAACTCCGTCAGGGCCGGATCCGTCTCTCCCCGATGGGCTACGGCCACCACCGGAAAGCCTTGTTGCCGCGCGGCCTGGGCGAAGAGGAGGGGAAACTGCCCCTTACCCGCGATTAAGCCGATGCTCTCTGACATCCGCCGGCAGCAGGCCCCGATCGGAACTTTCAATAAACCGGAGCAGGTCTTGGATTTCGGGGTCGTGGGGAAAGTCGTGGCGAACTCTGGTCATGGCTTCTTTCAGGTTGAGTTCGGACAGAAACAGAAGTTCATAGGCCCTCCGGAGATTATGGAGGGACGAGTCGGTAAAACCCTGGCGCTTCAGGCCCACCAGGTTGAGGCCCACCAGTTTGGCGCGGTTCCCCACGGCCATGGCGAAAGGCGGGACATCCCGGTGCACCGCGGAGCACCCCCCGATGAAGGAGTGGCGGCCTACATGGCAGAACTGGTGCACCGCGGACAGACCCCCTATGATGGCGTGGTCTTCCACCCGGATATGCCCTCCCAGGGTGGCGGCATTGGACATGATGACGCCGTTGCCCACCAGACAGTCATGGGCCACATGGGTGTAAGCCATGAACAGGTTGTCGTTCCCCACCCGGGTGACGCCGCCGCCCCCGGCGGTGCCCCGGTGCATGGTGGCGAATTCCCGGATAGTGTTGTTATCCCCGATGATGAGCTGGGACTCTTCCCCTGCGAATTTCAAATCCTGGGGGATTTCCCCCAATACCGCGAATTGGAAAATCCGGCAGTTGGCCCCGATGGTGGTAAATTCCTTGATGACCGCATGGGACCCGATGTGCGTGTGGGAGCCGATGACCACCCGTCCCTGAATGAGGCTGTAGGGGCCCACCGTCACCCCCGCGCCCAATTTTACCTCTTGATCCACAATGGCAGTGGGATGAATCTGGGGCACCCTTAATCTCCCTCATTAGTTATTGCGGCCATGACTTCCCCTTCGCACACCAGGGTCTGGTCCACATGAACCGTGGCCTGCATCTTCCAAAATTTCTTTCCGCTACGCAGGATCTCCACCTCTATGACTAATTGATCTCCCGGCACCACCAGCTTGCGAAACCGCACTTTATCAATGCCCAGGAGGTAAATGGACGCGTTGCTCATATTCTGGGTGGACATCAGACCCAGGATGCCCCCCACCTGGGCCATGGCCTCCACAATGAGCACCCCGGGCATAATAGGCCGGCCGGGAAAATGGCCCTGAAAAAAAGGTTCGTTGACGGTGACGTTTTTCACCCCCACGATGCGTTTTCCGGGCTCCAGGGACAAGATGCGATCCACCAGGAGGAACGGATAGCGATGGGGCAGAATGCGTTGAATTTCCTCCGGACTCAGGGACTGAGGCTGGCTCATGGGGCGGACTCCTCCTCCGGCCGCGGGGTCAATTCCTGGACTTGCCGTTCCAGTTGTTTCAGTCGCTCATAGATTTCCGGAAGTTTCATGAGAACGGCGTGAAACCGGGTAAATTCCCCATGAGGCCGGGCCGGGGCGCCGATCACCGTCTGGCCCGCCGGGATGGAGCGAATTACCCCCGCGGTGGCCGCGATCTGGACGCCGTCGCCCACCTCCAGATGGCCCGCCAACCCGGCTTGCCCGCCGATGACCACGCCTTTCCCCAGTTTGGTGGATCCGGAGATCCCCACCTGGGCCACCAGCAGGCAGTGCTCGCCGATGATGACATTGTGAGCCACCTGCACCTGGTTGTCGATTTTGGTGCCCCGGCCCACCCGGGTTTCCCCTAAGGCGGCCCGGTCGATGGTGCAGTTGGCCCCCAGTTCCACATCGTCCTCAATGACCACCGTGCCCAGTTGGGGGATCTTGAAGTGGCCTTCCTTAGTGGGGACGAACCCGAAGCCGTCGGCCCCGATGACCGTGCCGCTGTGGATGATTACCCGCGCCCCCAGGGTACACCCCTGAAGGATGGTGACATTGGGATAAAGGAGGGTATCGGTCCCCAGGGTCACGTCATCGCCCACCACGCACCCGGCCATGATGGTGACCCGGTCCCCCAACCGGACCCGGTCGCCGATGAAGACCAGGGGCTCGATGGAGACTTCCCGGCCCAGTTCCACGTCCCGGCCCAGGTATGCCTGGTTGCTGACCCCGGGCCGGCGCTTTAAAGGCGGGGCGAAGAGGGTGGCCGTTTGGGCATAGGCCAGGTACGGATTGGGCACAATGATCAGGGGCCGGGCCAACTCCGCCAGATTCGGGGCCACGATAAAGGCCGCGGCCCGGCTATCCTGGGCCAGGCGGGCGTAATGCTTCTTGGTGATGAAGGTGATGTCCCGGGGACCGGCCCGGTCAATGGCCGCGATTCCGCCAATCAGCAGCTCGGGAGGGCCCTTGAGCTCCCCCTTCAGCAGACTCGCCAGTTCACCCAGAGTGCGTTCCATGCCCGAGGATTACTTGCCGAACTTGGCTCTTACCGCATCAGTGATGTCCATGCTGGGATTAAGGTAGAGGAGTCCGGAGTTGCGCTTGTCCATCACTAGGTCCATCTTCTTTTCCGTGGCCACCGCCTTCACTGCTTGTTCCAACTTTTGAAACAGAGGCGCCAGTTCTTTTTCCTGGTATTGGGCCATCAGTTTTTCCGCATCCGTGCCCTGCTTGTCCAACTCGGCCATCTTCTTTTCCAATTCTGCGGCCTTACGCTTGCGGGCATCTTCTTTCATGACGGAGGCCTGTTTTTCGAATTCTTGCATCTGGCGGGTAATGTCCTGGCGTTTCGAGGCCACCGGTTTTCCCAGCTCTTCAAATTTACGTTTCAGGCCATCCTGGACCCGCTTGCCTTCCGTGGACTTAGACATGATGTCCATGCCGTCCACTACGCCGATCTTCACATCCGCTGCCCCCGCCCCTAAGGGGGCCAAAAAAAATCCCAGGGCTAGTAACAAGGTGACGCTGATCTTAAACATCTGAACCTCCTGATAGGTTATGAAAATGGTTTGCGGTTTTCGGTAAAAACCGAGGAACCTCTCATACTTTTGCGCCTTGGCGTTAAATAAAGGGCCTCACGCCAAGGCGCCAAGACTCAACTCTAAAATTATCCTCTTTTCTGTTCGAAATGCAACCAACAGCAAATATAACATTTTAAAAAGATTGATTATTTTATCCGAGAAACCGAAAACCGCAAGCAGTATTAAAAAGACCCGCCCATGGTAAATTCCCAGACGCTGTGCTTTTCCCATTCCTTGGGTCTGATGTTGTAGCCCCATTCCACCCGTAAGGGGCCCATGGGGGAGAACCACCGGATCCCCAGGCCGACGCTGGTGCGCAAGGTCGGGGGGACCTGATCGGTGCCATAGACGTTGCCGGCATCGAAAAACACGGTGCCCTGGAGGCCCAACTTTTTATACAAGGGGAAGCGGTATTCCGTGTTGAGCTGGATGAATTTGTCGCCGCCGATGCGGTCCCCGGTCTTGGGGTCCCGGGGGCTGATGTCCGCGTACTTGAATCCCCGGAGGGTGTCAATGCCGCCCAGGTAAAATTTTTCATAGGCCGGCAATTGCCCGAAGGGAAGACGTTGCAGTAACCCGACGCGGCCGTGAATCACGCCCACGGTGCCCCAGCGCAAGGGGAAGTACCAGCCGGATTCCGCCACGTACCGCATATACGCGGTATCCCCGCCGATCCCCGCCATCTCCACGGAAATGCTATTATCCGAGCCTTTGGTGGGCATGAACAGCGAATCCCGAGAATCCCGGCGCAGGCTGAGAGAGGTGGCGCTGGTATTGTGAATCCGGGAAGCTTCGATGAGCACCGGGGAGGCGTTGACCGACAGATCAGCCAGATTGACGTTTTCAAATCGGTACATCCAGAAAATCCGGGTATATTTCCACTTCAGGGGATGGCTCAGGCGGAGATCCCCGCCCCTGCTCAGGCGGGTATATTCCGGATAGCTCCGCTGCCAGTTGAAGGCATCCACCCCAAATCCCAGGGGCCGGTCGAACAGGTAGGGCTCGGTAAAACTGGCCCGGAAGCGGTGGGAGATGGCGCCCAGGATGCCCTGGATTTTCAACTGCTGGCCCCGGCCGAACAGGTTGTTCTGGCTGATCTCCACCATGCCCACCAAGCGGTCCTGGGTGCTGTACCCCGCGCCCACCCCGAAGGTGCCGGTGGGCCGTTCCTTGACGGTGATCTTCAGGTTCATCCGGTTGGGCGAGCTGCCCGGCGCGGTGCTGAAATTCACGTCTTCAAAATACTCCAGACGCCTCAGGTTCTTAATACTTTCCTTGATCTTGGTGGCGGAGAACAGGTCTTGTTCGGAAATCCGGAGTTCCCGGCGAATCACCTTGTCCCTGGTCTTGATATTTCCTGCGATGTCAATGCGGTCAAAATGAATCTTTTCACCCTTATGGATATCAAAGGTCACATCCACCGTTAATTTTTGGTCATTCTCTTTGATAAGCGGAGTAATGTCGGCATTGGCATAGCCGAAGTCCGCGTAGTAGTCGGACAACCTGGTCATGTCGCCCTGCATGGTCTCCCGGCTATAGACCTTCTCCTTGAGAATTTCCATCTTCCCCAGGATTTTTTCCTTGTCTTCCAAGAGGTCGCCCTGCACCTCAACCTTGCCGATTTTATATTGGGCCCCTTCCTCTACCGGGATTACGAGGTAAATAAACTTGCCCTTGATATCGATGCGGGGTTCACTCATCTTGGCTTTGATATAGCCGTGGTTGTAATAGAATGCCGTGACCTTCTCCAAGTCGCGCTCCAGCATGTCTTTGTTCAAGTTTCCAGTGCCGGTGAACCAGGAAAGCAGGAGGCTCCTTTCCTTGGTCTCCATGACCTTGCGCAGTTCTTTGGATTTAAATGCCTTGTTGCCTTCGAAGTCGATGTCTTTGATGGCCAGCTTGCCGCCTTCATCGATAAGCAGCATTAGGTTGACCTCCGTCTTGGTGACGGGGTCCAGCCGGTGGGTAATTTTTGCTTCGTAATACCCCTTTTCCCGATAGATTTTGAGAATCTTATTGATGTTATCCCGAATGGCGGTTTCCGAAGCCACGGAAAAAGGTTTGAGGTCCATGGCCTCCAATATTTTGTCTTTCTTTAAGGCACGATTGCCCTGGGTCTGAATCTCCTTAATGGAGGGTTTCTCTTCCACCAGCACCGTGAGGATGCGACCCTCAGGGGTATCGCTGACGTCGAATTTGACGTCCGTGAAATACCCCATCTTATAAATGGCTTTCAAGTCTTCCCGGAGGCGGGGCGGGGCCAGGATCTCCCCTTCCCGGGTTTGCATAACCCCCAGGATGGCGTCCTTTTCGATGCGGCGGTTACCCTTGACGTTGAGGCGCACCACCCGCTCTTTGCCGACGATCTTGAGGCCCGCCTCCTGGGCCAGTTGCCGGCTGAGTCCCGCCAGGGAGCGCAGCCCCATGCCCTGGGCCTTCAGGGTAGCCATCGGGATGCGGCCGGAGAGGTCCAAGACCCGAACTTCCAGGGACAGGACTTCCCCCACCTTGATGAGTTGGCCGTAAAGCACCACATCCACCTTCACACGGCGGCCGATCTCCTGGGCCAGAGAATCGGTCATGGCTTCTTTGACGCCGGCCAGTAGCTTATTCAGTTCCTCCGGGGGCGCCAGGGTGAAGCCCTCAGCTTTCAGGCGGTCCTGAAACTCCTGGCGGATCTTTTCCCCCAAGGTCTCCAGGGGCTCCTTACTGGCCACGGAGAAGGGGAAAACCGCCACTTTCTTGAAGACGATTTCTTGATCCTGCGCCAGGGCCGGCCCCACCAGCGCCGCCAGGACGAAAAGGATTACCGAAATGAGGCTTGCTACCACCTTAATCTCCCCGTACGATCACCGCTTTGCCGTCTCTTAGGGTGATTTCTCGATCCAAGGTCCGAGCCAACTCCAGGTTATGGGTCACGATGACCGAAGTGAGCCCCCGTTCCCGATTAAGTTCCATAATGAGTTCTTGGACCCGGCCGCCGCTCTTGGGGTCCAGGTTGCCGGTGGGCTCATCCGCCAGCAGCACGTCCGGTTTCAGAACCAGGGCCCGGGCCACCGCGACCCGCTGTTGCTCCCCTCCGGACAGGGTGGAAACCCGATGCTCCAGCCGGTTTTTCAATCCCACCCGCATCAGAACGGTCTCGGCCAGTTCCCGGACTTCGTCCTTGGGCAGGCGGGCGATTAACCCCGGCATCATCACGTTTTCCAGGGCATTAAACTCCGGCAGCAGGTGGTGGAACTGAAACACAAAACCGATCTTGCGGTTGCGAAAGGCCGCCAGCAGTTTGTCATCCCGGGAGAAAGGGTCCTCGCCGTCCCACCATACCTGTCCCGCGGTGGGCCGCTCCAGGGTTCCCAGGATATGGAGCAGGGTGGATTTCCCCACCCCCGAAGCCCCCACCACCGCCAGGGTCTCCCCGGTGAAAATATCCAGGTCCACCCCGGTGAGGACCTCCACCAGATTGCCGTTCATCCAGAAGGTTTTAACCAGTCCCCGGATGCTGATCTTCACCCGGGGGCTGCCGGCTGGTTCTGCCATGTCCTACCTATTCCGGGATTACCCACCTTACCACTTTCCCCCGGTGGCGTCAATGTTAGTTAGCAGGGGAAGTGAGCAGTAAGCAGTGAGCAGTTTTAGAATATTCGCATAATTGCCCGCTTACGTGGAAAAGCGAAAAATCAAAAATCAAAACTCGAAACTCAAAATTGCCCCCTGCTACTCATACCTGATGGCCTCCACCGGGTCTAACCGGGAGGCCTGCCAGGAGGGATACAAGGTGGCCACGAAGCTGATGGCTATGGCCGCGAAGATAATCGCCACCACATCGAAACTCTGGATCTGCACCGGCAACGTGGAGATGTAATACACGTCCCGGGGCAGCTTGATGAACTCATACTTTTTCAGCAGCCCGCACAATCCCAATCCCAGGGCCAGCCCGAAGCCGGTGCCCACCATGCCGATGACCAGCCCCTTCATGATGAAAATCCGCATAATGCTCTGCCGGGTGGCCCCCATGGACATGAGAATCGCGATGTCCCTGGTCTTCTCCATCACCGTCATGAACAGGGTGCTGGCAATGCCGAACGCGGCCACCAGGATGATCAGGGTGAGGATGATGAACATCGCGACCTTTTCCAGCTTCAGGGCGGCAAAGAGGCTGCGGTTCATCTGCATCCAAGTGCGGGTGAGAAAGCCTGGCCCGATTTTTTGCTGAATGGCCTCCGCGATCTGTTCCGCGTCATAGATGTCCTTAATCTCCACTTCCAAGCCGGTGACCCGGTCGCCCATGCCCAGGAATTCCTGGAGGTGGGGAAGGCCGGTGTAAACCAGGGTGTTGTCGAACTCGAACATGCCGGAGTGGAAAATGGCGCTCACCCGAAAGGGCTTCATCCTGGGCAGCCGGCCCATGGGGGTGAGAGACCCCAGGGGCGACACGATATTCAGATAATCCCCCACCGCCAGGTTGAGGTTCCGGGACATTTCGTTGCCGATGGCGATGCGGGGCGGCTCATCTTTGGAGGTCTCCGCCAGTTCCTTGAAATCTCCCTTGGGCACGTCCAGGGTCGAGGGGCCGCCCTGTTTGATGGTTTCCAGATCCAGGCCCCGGATCACTCCCCCGGAAACGTTGCCCGGCGCGGAATACATCACCTGGGTGTAAATAAACGGGGACGCGGACACCACTCCCGGCACGGCCTTCACCTTAGCGGCCACCTGGCGGTAATCCGACATGGAGGCCCCGTGCTTCAAGACCATGATGTGGGCGTTGACGCTGAGGATCTTTTTCTTCAGTTCTTGAGTGAAACCGGCCATCACTCCGATGACTACCAGGAGGGCCATGACCCCCACTGCGATGCCCGCGGTGGAGATGAAGGTGCTCAGCGACAGGAAGCCTTTGGCGCGGCGGGCCCTAAGATATCGCAAGGCTACGAAGTTTTCAAAAAAGCCCAAAAATCCTACCTCTCCGGCCTGAGCTGCGGGAAGAGAATCACATCCCGGATGGAGGGTGAATCGGTGAGGAGCATCACTAGGCGGTCAATGCCGATGCCTTCACCCGCGGTGGGGGGCATGCCGTATTCCAGGGCCGTCACGAAGTCTTCATCCAGCGCGTGGGCTTCCTCGTCGCCGGCTTCTCGGGCCGCCATCTGCTTTTCAAAGCGCTCCTGCTGGTCGTCGGGATCATTGAGCTCCGAAAAGGCGTTGGCCATCTCCCGGCCCGCGATGAACAGCTCGAAACGGTCCACCACCTCCGGGTCCGTATCGCTCTTCCGGGACAGGGGGGAAGTTTCCAGGGGATACCCCAGGATGAAGGTGGGCTGCTGCAACTGCAACTCCACCAGGAGGTCGAAAAGTTTGGTCAGGCACCGGCCGTAACCTTCTCCGGGACGCAGCGCCACCCCTTCTTTCCGGGCCAACTCCACCAGGGCTTGGGGATCTCGCACCACCTCCCGGGGGATGCCGCCTACTTCCGTCAAGGACTCCCGGAGATCCAGGCGGCGCCAGGGCGGGGCCAGGTCGATCTCCTGGCCCTGATAATTGACCTTAAGGCATCCCAGAAGGTTCATGGCCACATGGCCGACCAACTCCTCCGTCAGGCTCATCAGATCTTCATAGTCGGCATATGCCTGGTAGAATTCCAGCATGGTGAATTCCGGATTGTGCTGAATGGACAGACCTTCGTTGCGGAAGTTGCGGTTGATTTCGTAAACCCGCTCAAAGCCCCCCACCACCAGGCGCTTCAAGTAAAGCTCCGGCGCGATGCGGAGATAGAGCTGCATGTCCAGGGCTTTGTGATGGGTGATGAAGGGCCGGGCCGTAGCCCCTCCGGGAATGGGCTGCATCATGGGGGTTTCCACTTCCAGGAAACCCCGGGCGTCCAGAAACTCCCGCGTCAGGCGGATAATCGCGGTCCGTTTCTCGAACACCTCCCGGACCTGGGGATTCACCATGAGGTCCAGGTATCGCTGGCGATAGCGGCGCTCCACGTCGGTGAGGCCGTGATACTTCTCCGGCAGGGGCTTTAAGGACTTGGTGAGAAGCCTGAAGCCCGTCACCGATAAGGTGAGTTCCTGGGTGCGGGTGCGAAACAGGGCGCCCTCAACCCCTATGATATCTCCCAGGTCCAGGCGCTTGAACCGGGAGAAGGCCTCCTCCCCCACCACCTGGCGCTGCACGTAAATCTGCAAACGGCTGCCGCCGTCCTGGATGTGGGCAAAAGAGGCCTTGCCGAACTCCCTGAGGAGCATCAAGCGGCCGGCCAGCTTAAAGGTCAGGCCCAAACTCTCCAGCTCCGGCTCGCTCAACTCGCCGTGCTGCTTTAGCGCCTGGGCGACGCTGTGGCTGGGCTTAAACCGGTTATAAAAGGGATCGATGCCCTGGGATCGGAGTTCCGCCAGCTTTTCCCGGCGCTGGCGGGTGATAATGTCCCATTGCGCCATTATTTCAACCTGTTGCCTCTCTGGGAATTAACCTGAGGTATTTCGCAAACTTAAAATTTATAAATTATTCCTGGGATATAATCAAGTTTTATTGACCGAATTCCGGCAAGGGCCGAGGCCGGGGGAAGGATTAATCGCAGATGTACGTAGATTAACGCAGGTTTTTTCTTTTCGTTCCCAAGCTCTGTTACGAAAAGTTCAAAGTTCAAGGTTCAAAGTTCAAAGTTAGGAGTGTGCCCATCAGGAATTATCCATAATTTACGGGTGGGCCAAAGGCCAAAGAGCGACTGTTACGAAAAGTTTCGAGTTTCAAGTTTCAAGCCTCAGTGGGGTGCGCACTGCGCACCAATAATAGCGCGCCCCTTTTCATGCTTTTGGAGAGAGCCGAAGGCTCATGAGCGACTGCTTGGCGATGGTACCGGCCAAGGCAGAGTTAGGTAAGCAATGATGGCTTCCCATTGACATTGTGCATAAAATACATATTTTATTCACAAGGAGCCTGAAAACCGGGGACGCCGCAGCACTGACCCAGTGAGCCTTCCCCCCCACAAAGCCGAGCCGGTCTCCTCCCTCCCTAAAACTCACTGTTGAGGCATGATGGCCACATGCCTTTGAATATCCGGAGGGAAAAATTTTTTTAAATATACTTGCTTTATATAGATTAGTTATTATATAGTAAATAACAATAGAAACCCCGGATCCCGGTCCGGCGATTCCCGGTAACCCCATCCCTGCTTTGGGCGCCCTACCTTCAGGTTTGGAGGAATCGGCCGCAGTCCATGTTCGGGAGAAACGGCTCCAAAGGCCCGTCAATAAAATTCCACAATTATTCCCTGGGGGAAATCCAGCCGCAGCGTCTCCCCCATGAGGAGGGCGCCATGAAAATCATGAGAATCATGGGATTGGGCTTGTTAATGGCCTTATGGTTGGCCATGGGGGTTTGCTCAGGCGGGGGACTGGCGGAAAAGACCTATTATCAGGCGGTGGAGCAAGGCATGCAGGGCAATTTCCCCCAGGCCCAAGAGACCTTGGTCCGGGCCTTGAGGGCCGACCCTTTCTATGCTCCGGCCAAGGTTTGCCTGGAGACCCTGCAGGACGTCACCACGAAGAAAATTAAGCCTCAGACCGCGATTCATGTCTTTACGGCCATGGCCTACGGCAATCATTCCCAGTGGGAGGAATTCATTGCCGAAATCAACCGGGCATTGCAGCTAGACCCCGAGTATGGAGCGGCTTACAATCATCGGGGGAATGCCTATGATGAATCGGGCCAATATGACCGGGCCGTCGCGGACTATGACCGGGCCTTAAAGCTCAACCCCCGGTCATGGGCCGCGTATTTAAATCGCGGGGTGGCCAATGGCAAGAGAGGCGACGCGGACCAAGCCATAATCGACTACACTCTGGCCCTGAAGCTCAATCCCCAGTTGCCTCTGGCCCATTATGTCCGGGGCAACGCCTATGCGCGCCGGGGTGAGTTAGACAAGGCCGTCGCGGACTTTGACCAGGCGGTGGCTCTCAACCCCAGTTTTGCGGAGGCCCACTTTAATAAGGCCATGGCCTGTGAGCAGGCAGGGCGCCCCCAAGACGCGGCGGCAGCCTACCGGAGTTTTCTCCATTATGCCGCGCCTGAATTTACCCTCCAGATCCAACAAGCCCGGGAGAAGATCGGGGCCCTGGCCCAAGATTCCCCCGTGAGGCCGGCTCAATCCGCCCGGGCCCCAGCAGTCAGGCCCAGGTAACGAATGAGTTGCCGGTTGTCAGTTATCAGTTGTCAGTATTTGGTGATAATAAGGATTTATTAATCGGCAACTGACTACCGGCAACCGGCAACTAATGAAAACGCCCCCGCCCGGTTTGGCGCCGGTCTCAATCCAATGCCAGATTTGCCAGGAGACACAGGTTTCCCAGCCCGTCCATCTTTTTAACAAATTTTTCGTCCGCGGTGATCAGGATGCCTTGGGTTTCCACCGCGGCAGTCAGATAGGCGGCATCATAAAAAGTCACGCCTTTTTCCCGCATCCAGGCAAAGCACCGCCGACCCATCTCCTCCGTCAAGTCCACCCTTCTAATCCCGAGGTTCAAGAGCAGAGCGAACTTCTCCCTGGCCTCCTCCGGCAGGCGCCGTCCCAAAAAGTTACCCACCTCGTATTGCCAGAGAGTAGGGGCGGCCAGCTCAATTCTTCCATGCCTCCAGGCGGTTAGCAGACTCCAGGCTTTATCCCGTTCCGGCTCATTTCTTTCACTCACTACCCATTTTAGCATCACCGAGGCGTCCACCACCCAGGTCCTCATTCAATGACCTCCCCGATCTTCCGCCAGACCCTCGACAATTTCACGGTCGGTGAACTTTTTCCCCTGCCCGGATTTCTCCAGGAGTTCCAGGACGGCCCGTTCCCGGCGAATCAGCTCCAGTTCCTTGCGTAGGGCTGTATTGACCACCTGGCTTCTTTTCCCCGCAGGCACCAGTTTTTCCAGGTCCTTGCAGGTATCGTCATCAATAACAAAATTTAATTTCCGGACTTGTCTTCCCATATACTACTCCTAATATTTCTATAATAATAGTATTGATAAATAATACCTACTTCATTACTGGGTGTCAAGCTTTGGCTACCTCCAGGGAATTTCCTTGACCATTGGGCAGGTTATGGCATAAATAAAGGCAGCCTAAGTCCCTTGGGACCAAGGACATCTGCGCCTTACCATTTTTTACAGAAACCGGCAAACTTTTCAGAGCAGCGTTTCATGTTCCTGCGGCACAACCGAAATTTTGAAAAGGTCATGGTGGATGGTGCGTAGGACGCACCCGGCATAACCCGAAGGGAGCTTGGGACCGGGGAAACCTGCTGCTTACCGGCTTTTAACAGAAAACAGAAAACAGAAAACAGAAAACTCTTCAAAGTAGCTTCATGGTGAGAGATAATGGCAGATTTCACTGCGAGCCTGACTTTCTTTCGGCGGTCACTACTGCCCTGTTGGGCCGCGGGTCTCATTCCCTTTTGAGCCGGGTCCCTCCTGGCCCGGGTGGCCGGTTTTCCCTTGCGCCCGGCGGTGATGGCCGCGGGGTCCCTGGGGGTGGCCGCCCTGATTCTGGCGGCGTTTGCCGCCCAGAGGTCTTTTGAGATTCCGGCCGGGCGGTTCCCCGGCCTAACATGCCTGTCCCCCCGACGGGCGGGGCATCTGGCCCTGGCTTCATTTACCCTGGCAGCATTGCTGGGTGTGCTCTTGCAACTGATGTGGCAAACCGGCGACCTCACCATTCCCTTGGGAAGCCTGGGGGCTTTGGGAGGATATTTTTTCTTCGCGCCCCCGTTTAAATGGGGCCGGCGAGGCTGGGGAGAGGCGGTGGGGGGCCTCTGTTTCGGCCTGCTGCCCGTGGCCGCAGGATTTTATTTGCAGTGCGGCCATTTCGTCACGGAGGCGTTGATTTACGGCCTGCCCCTGACTTTTGCGGCGTTTAATCTTTTTCTGATCCAGGGTTTTCCCGGTCCGGCAGCCGGGGAGGGGCAATCCCGCCATACCCTGGCGGAGCGCCTGGGGCCGGTGGCCGGGGCTTTGATCTACACCCTAATAAATATTTTGATCATTATTGGGCTGCTGATGGGATTTCTCTTCCCCGCGTCGCCCTTGCCCTTCCGCCACGCCCTCTTGCTTTTAGTGCTGCTGGCGGTGGTGAACCAGGAACTGATTAAGCGCAAAGTTTACCGGGAAGAGAGGGGACTGCGCTCCTTGTGCCTCCTCACCCTGACCTTGCACCTGGGCATGGGATCGGTGTTTGTCTTGATGCTGGCGGCGCGGATGTAAGGTGAAGAGTTTCGGATTTTGAGTTTCGAGTTTCGAGTCGTGGGGCGGGCCTCCGTGCCCGCCAAAGCAGAGTGTGCACTGCGCACCCTACATCTCACGTTTCCCAACGGAGTTTGGGACCATGAAAATTTGCTCCTTAACGGTTTGTTACAGAAAACCGAAAACCGAAAACCGAAAACTCTCCAAGGCAAGGTGATTCATGCTTAACCGGATGGGCCGCGGCAGTCCAGGATGGGGGCGGAAAATGGTGGTTTTTACCCTCATTTTCAGCCTGATACCGGCTTGCCAGTGCAATCCGGCCAAGATATACATCCCCGCGGCCTATGCCGTAACCGGCATGTGCGTGGCCCTGCTCATGTCCCCCACCCCCACCGCCGCGGTTGTGGGGCTGTTCCTGGGCCTGCTGTTGGGCGCGGCGGTTTACAACAATTCCCTGAAGCGCCAGATTTCCGACCGCCCCAAGCCCCGAGGCCCGGACGGCAAGTAGGGGGGCGGTTGGCCGCGCCCAATGCGGAACAGGCGTCCTTGGCGGTTAATCTGCAGGTTATACCCCTTGCGCCGCCAGTCTCCCGGCGATTCTCTCAAGTATCCAGCACTTCTTTAATGGGGCCGGTGCGCATCCTACATGGGCAATACCATCTTGTTTCTTTAAACGCGGAAAATCATTAACGTAACATTCTGTATCGGGTGGAATGTCCCAACAGAAAACAGAAAACCGTAAACCCTACAACATGACCCCAACCCGCAAGCCGGGATCCCGGCAAACTTCTTCCAAAGTCAAGGGCTTGCCCACCCTCCGGCATGGCCCCCCGGCATCTCCCGACCCCGTGCTCCTGGCCCTGAAAACCGCGGCCGCCCCCATTTCGGGGGAGGGCCTGGCCGGGGAGTTGGGCCTGAGCCGGACGGCGGTGTGGAAGCGCATCAACCGCCTGAAGGCCCTGGGCTATGAGATTGAGGGCTCCCCCCGTCGGGGTTACCGGCTGCTGGCGGTCCCGGACCGGCTGTTGCCCGAGGAGATTTACCCGGACCTGAAAACCCACCGGATAAAAGGCCCCGTTTTTCACTACGACAGTCTGGCCTCCACCAATGACCTGGCCAAGGAGCTGGGGGCCCGGGACTTTCCAGAAGGCGCGGTGGTGGTGGCCGAGGGCCAGAGCGGGGGGCGGGGCCGCCTAGGGCGGGATTGGGATTCCCCCCCGTCGGTGGGCCTCTATGTATCGGTGCTGCTGCGCCCGCCCTTGCCTCCCTGGGAGCTTCCCCAAATCACCCTAACCGCCGCGGTGGCCGTGGTCAAGGCGGTAGAGCGGGCCGCGGGGGTGACACCGGGCATCAAATGGCCCAACGATCTGCTCCTGGAGGGCAAAAAGCTGGGGGGCATCTTAACGGAGATGGAGACCGAAAGCGACCGGATTCGCTATCTGGTGGTGGGTTTGGGCCTCAATGTCAATAATCTGCAGTTTCCCGGGGAATTGCAGGACACCGCTACCTCTCTGGCCCTGACCCAGGGCCGCAGCTTTTCCCGGGTGGCCATCCTGAAAGCCTGGCTGGAAGAGTTTGATTCCCTCTACCGGCGCTTTCTATCCCATGAATTTCCGGGGATTTTGGAGGAATGGAAGCGCTACGAGGTGACCCTGGGCCGGATGGTGACGGTGCGCCAGGGAAGCAGGACAATTCAGGGTCAGGCCCTGGAGGTGGCCCCTGATGGGGCTTTGATCCTCAAGACCCTGGCAGGCGAGACGGTTCGGGTGACTTCCGGGGAGATTGCCCCCGACCCGCCAGGGGGCCGGGGGATATAGATTATTCCCGAGGGAGATTTTACTTCTTCTTCAGTTCGTCGATTTCCGCCTTTAAGCGCTCCACCTCAGACTTGTATTGGTCCACGTCGGTTTCTGCGGTCTTGGGAGGTTCATAGGCCGGGGTTTCGGTTTTCTTGAAAAACTTGTCTTTGGCCTCTTCATATCCTAAATAGACAGCCAGGGCGCCGCCTAAGAGGAGGAACAGAGGAATTGCCCCGGCCAGCAGGCCCAGGAATTCCCGCCACCACATGCCGAGGCCGATTAATCCCAGCGCTAATGCGACCAGTCCGCCGATCAAAGCTGTCATGCCCAACCTCCTTACAAGAAAAGAATATCCAGCTTGGTAGCCGGGTAGGAAACAAGCCCGGTTTACATAGATTGTGATGGTTACCACAAAAAGGAAAAATAATCAAGGAGATAAATTGCGCCCCCCCAATGACTTGGAGATTTATCTAATAAAATAGAAATGTTACACATGAATCCGTCTTGACAAAATTAATGGGAGTTTTATAATAGGAAAAAATCGCCTTCTTGTCCGATGTGAGAGAAATTCATGGCAGATATGGACTACTATAAGACCTTAGGGGTTAGCCGGGATGCCTCCCCGGAAGAGATCAAAAAGGCATACCGCAAGCTGGCCTTGAAAAACCATCCCGATAAAGCTAAAGGGGATAAAAAGCAGGCTGAGGAAAATTTTAAAAAAATCAGCGAAGCCTATGCGGTCTTGAGCAATCCGGAAAAGCGCCAGGAATTCGACCAATACGGCGCTCAAGGGTTTCGGGCCAAATTCTCCCAGGAAGACATCTTTCGGGGTTTCAATTTTAACGATCTTCACGACCTGGGGGTTTCCGACAATATCTTCAGCCGCCTCTTCGGAGGTCTGGGAGGGGCGCGCGGCGGTCCCCGCAGCCGTTCCCGGGTCTTCCGTTATGGAGACCCCGAGGGCTTTGCAGCCCAAGCCCAATCCCTGAAAGGGGAAGACCTCCAGGCGGAGATGCCCATTACCCTCCATGAAGTGGCCTTCGGCGTCGAAAAAATCCTGACCTTCAGCCGCAACGGCCAGACGGAAAAGGTCTCGGTGAAGATCCCCCCTGGAACCTTGCCGGGCAAAAAATTGCGCGTCGCGGGAAAAGGGCAGACCAGCCCCCAGGGGGGCGCCTCCGGCGACCTCTATGTCAAGCTCCGGGAGGTGGAACACCCGGTCTTCAAGCGGGAGGGCAACGATCTCTACGTGGACCGCCGCATCCGGATTACCGAGGCGGCCCTGGGCACCAAGGTGACCGTCCCCACCCTGGACGGCAAGACCATGAGTCTCAAGGTGCCTGCCGGCACTCAAAGCCATACCAAAATGCGCCTGAAAAACTACGGTCTCCCCCACCCCAACGGCAAGACCCGGGGGGATCAGTTTGTCCGCATCATTGTTGAGACTCCCGCCAACCTGTCGAAAAAACAGAAAACCATCCTGGAAGAACTGGCCAAGGAAGGATTGTAAGATAGTTGTTAGTTGTTAGTTGATAGTTGTTAGTAAAAACTCAGACAACTATCAGTATTACTAACAACTAACAACTAACTGTAATGACAATAGATTTTAGCATACATTATTGTGCTTGGGTAAAGGAGGAGAATGGATGATAATCCATATCCAAGCTGCATTGACGCTGTGCATAATCGAATGCTAACGTTAGATGTCATTACAACTAACAACTGTTAACTGTCAACTGTCATGGAGGCGCACATGCCTGTGGAATTGATCCCCGGAGTCTATTGGGTGGGAGCCATTGACTGGACGCTCCGTGACTTTCATGGTTATCTCACCGAAGCCGGTTCTACCTATAACGCTTACCTGATCCTGGACGAAAAAATCACCCTGATTGACACGGTGAAGAAGGAGTTGGTGCCGGAGATGCTGGCCCGGGTGGCGGAGCTGGTGGACCCGGAGAAGATCGCCTACATCGTCTCCAACCATGTGGAAATGGACCATTCCGGCGGCTTGCCGGAGACCGTGGCCCGGGTAAAGCCGGAGAAGCTCTTTTGCTCCCCCGCGGGTAAAGAGGGCCTGAGCCGCCACTACAAACAGGCCTGGCCTTTCGAGGTGGTAAAGACCGGCAGCGAGCTTTCCACCGGGAAGCACACCCTGACCTTCCTGGAGACCCCCATGCTCCACTGGCCGGACTCCATGATGACCTATATGAAGGAGGCCCAACTCCTGTTTTCCAGCGACGCCTTCGGCGCGCATCTGGCCTCCAGCGAGCGCTTCGACGATCAGTTGCCCGACTATCCCACCGATTACCCCCATCAGTTGAAAAAATATTACGCCAATATCCTCATGCCCTTCGGGACCTTGATCCTCCAGCTGTTCGACAAGATCGCCCAGCTGGGTCTGGAATTCAAGATAATCGCCCCGGATCACGGGCTGATTTACCGCAATCCCGCCTGGGTCCTGGAAGCCTACCGCACCTGGGCCTCAGCCGCGGTGGAGCCCAAGGCCCTGGTGATTTACGACACCATGTGGCATTCCACCGAGATGCTGGCCGCGGCCTTTACCCAGGGGCTCATGGACGCGGGGGTGGAAGCCCAGCTCCACCACCTGCGGCACACCCATTACAGCGACATCGTCACCGAAGTCCTGGACGCGGGGTTGCTGCTGCTGGGGTCCCCCACCATCAATAACGGCATCTTCCCCTCCATGGGGCAGTTTCTCACCTATCTCAAGGGCCTCAAGCCCCGGAACCAGGCGGCCATGGCCTTCGGCTCCTACGGTTGGAGCGGCCAGGCCGTGGGACTGATTACCAAAGAACTGGAAGCCATGAAACTGAAAGTGGCCCACCCGGGCTTCTCATGCAAATATATCCCCGACCCGGCAGACCTAACCGCAGCCCGGGCCCTGGGGGAAAAACTGGCCAGGGAGAACCTGAAGATCTGATCTACAGGCTATCAACTGGAGAATTACGACAAAAGATAGGAAATGAAAATCATAACTATTCAGGGTTACTCAGAATTACCTATCGGCTCATTTCCTCCGCTTTTACCTTACTCAATTCCCGAAAGGCTAACATGACTCGAGAGCGATACTGATGGCCAGAGAGAGCATCCTGGTGGTTGACGATGAGGAGGACATCCTGGAACTGCTCAGGTACAACCTGGCCAAGGAGGGTTACCGGGTTACCTGTGCGGCTTCCGGTGAAGAAGCCCTGAAATCCGCCAGGTCTGTATTGCCCGATCTCATCTTGCTGGATTTGATGTTGCCGGGGGTGGACGGCTTGGAGATCTGCCGGTTGCTCAAGAATAATGAGCCCACCCGCCACCTGCCCATCATCATGCTCACTGCCAAAGGTGAAGAAGTCGATATGGTTACGGGCCTGGAGTTGGGCGCGGATGACTATATAACCAAACCTTTCAGTCCCCGGGTGCTGTTGGCCAGGGTGCGAGCCGTCCTCAGGCGCAAGCAGGCTGAGACGCCGGCGGACACCGCTTCCCTTAAAGTCCATGACCTGGTCATCCACCCGGGCCGACATGAAGTCATGGTGGAGGGCCGCCCTCTGGACCTGACGGCAACGGAATTTCGCCTCTTGCACCTGCTGGCCCGCCGGCCGGGATGGGTCTTTACCCGCTCCCAGATCGTCAGTGGCGTCCACGGAGATGATTATCCCGTGTCCGAACGCTCGGTGGACGTGCAAATGACTGCCCTCAGGAAAAAGTTGGGGTCTTACGGCAAGTATTTGGAGACCGTGCGGAGCATCGGCTACCGTTTCAAGGAATAACCCATGCGCCGGAAACGGCTGGTTTGGCAACTTTTTCCCTCTTTCCTGTTGGTCACCCTCCTGTGCCTGATAGGCGTCACCTGGTATGCTTCTTACTCCTGGAAACAGTTCTACCTGGAGCAAACCGCCATGGACCTGGGGATCCGGGCTCGCCTGACGGAGACTCAGATGCGGGGCAGACTCCTTAAGGGCGATGCCGCCGGTATCGACCGGATGTGCAAAGAGTTGGGAAGAATCACCTCCACGCGCCTCACGGTAATCCTGCCCACCGGAAAGGTCCTGGGAGACTCGGAGGAAGACCCCGCTCTCATGGACAACCACGGGGATCGTCCGGAAATCCAGGCGGCTCTCAAGGGCGGCGCCGGGGTAGCCACCCGGTATAGCTATACCCTGGGGCACGACATGATGTACGTCGCGGTCCCTTTAAAAGAACCTGAGGGGGTGGCAGGGGTGGTGCGGGCCTCGCTTCCCGTGACCTCCATTGCCCAAGCCCTCCGGGCTCTGTATCTCAAAGTCGCCCTGGGAGGTCTGGGGATCGCCCTGTTGGTCACAGGCTTAAGCCTGTTCATCGCCCGGCGCCTCAGCCACCCCCTGGAAGATTTGAAGCGGGGGGCCCTACGTTTTGCCCGGGGAGAGCTGAGCAGGAAGCTGCCCGTGCCCGAGGCCGACGAATTGGGCAGCCTGGCCGAGGCCTTGAACCACATGGCGATGCAACTGGAGGACCGAATCAACACCCTCAAGCGCCAGGGTCAGGAGCAGCAGGCGATCTTGTCAAGCATGGTGGAAGGCGTCATCGCGGTGGACCCCGAGGGCCGCCTGATCACGCTCAACCGGGCCGGCGCCCGAATGCTGGGGATCTCCCCCCAGGCCGTCCAGGACCTCAACCTCTACGAGGTGGTGAAGGACCCGGAACTGAAATGGTTTATCACCCGCACCCTGTCGGCCACGGAGCCCATCGAAGGGGAGGTGGTGTTAAAGCGTGATTCCGGGCGCATTCTCCAGGCCCACGGAACCTCCCTGCGAGATGACCAGGGTCTGGCAATGGGCACCCTCATGGTTTTCCACGACATCACCCACCTCCGGCGGCTGGAGAGCACCCGGCGTGATTTTGTGGCCAATGTCTCCCATGAGCTTAAAACCCCCATCACTTCCATCAAGGGGTTCGTGGAGACTTTATTGGCCGGGGCGCTTAAGGAACCGGAAAATGCCGAAAACTTTCTCCGGATCATTGCCCGGCAGGCCGACCGCCTCAATGAAATCATCGATGATCTCCTTACCCTCTCCCGGATTGAACAGGATGCCCAGAGGCGGCAAATCTTTTTAAGCGCCGGAAAGCTTAAGGGTGTCTTGCAAGCGGCCGTCCGGGTCTGCGAGGCCAAGGCCGCGGCCAAGAATATCACCGTATCCCTGGCCTGCCCGGACGATCTCCGGGCCGGCATCAACGCTCCCTTGCTGGAGCAGGCGGTGGTGAACCTGATAGACAACGCCATCAAATATAGCGAGCCGGGAAACTCCGTCCAGGTGGAGGCCCAAAGGGCCGGAACCGAAGTCATCGTTACCATCCGGGATCAGGGCTGCGGCATTGCGCCGGAGCACCTGCCCCGTATCTTTGAGCGCTTCTACCGGGTGGACGCGGCCCGCAGCCGGAAGGAGGGCGGCACCGGCCTGGGGTTGGCCATCGTCAAGCACATCGCCCAGGCCCATGGCGGCAGGGTGACGGTGGAGAGCGCTCCCGGAAAGGGCAGCCTCTTTTCTTTGCATCTACTTACAGATTAAAATTATCCTCGTTTCTCTCAAAATTACCTAAATCTATCTTCCCGGTTATAAAGAAATGGCGGGATCAACAGGGGCGAGACTTTATAGGAAGTTACCACAGGATGGTTGGCATTCCCTGCGGTTAATCTTGGGCTCCGATTGACCGGAAGCAATGGTGATTGCCTGACTTTGCGGCAACAGGGAGACTTGCCTACACAGGTTGATGATTCTGTCGAAATTGTCCCGGTTAAATTCGGGAACCGGGGCGTATTGCACCACTTTATAATCATGGATTCTGGGCCCAAAGAACCTGATGACCACCATCTCAAAGACTTCATCATCTTCCTCTAATGCCATCGGGAGAATGCTCACGCCGTATCCGTTATCAAAACGGACTATAAGTTGATTTTTATCAACCAGTTGCCTGAGATGGATTAGAGCAATTTGAGTACCCAGGGCCTGGAAGAACTCATCATGACTCCAAAAGAACGGCGGACTGCTGTGAATCATCGTTTTCATATTTGACCTCCAAGAACTTATATCGGCTTAATTTGCCGGCGATTTACTGATGCATTTATGGTAATAGATAATTTTTTTCCTGAAACGTATCTTCTGTAGCCGCAAGCTTTAGCCTGCGCCCTTGAGATCCTTGGTATTAGGGCACAGCACGCTGTGCCCCTACAGGGAATGTTAAAATTTCGTGGTTTCCGGATGGCCTCTAAATAGTGAAAGTTGGAGCCTACCAATCATCCCTTGCATCTCTGAACCTTACCAAGGCCACAAATATTCCCATAAACATGCTGCCCAACAAGGCCCCGGCCGAAAAAACCATAAGGTATGAGAGCATGATTCCTCCTTTTATAAGATTCTTAAATCAGGTTCCCAATGTCTTATTACTCGGAGCATTAAAGGAGTTCCTTATTTTTCGTCCCTCCCCCTTGAGGGGGGGAGGGTTGGGGTGAGGGTGAAGGCCGTTATTTTATGCGCTGATTGATATATTCAGCGGTTGCACTGAGCTTATACATAAATTATTAAATCCAAGTTAAATCTTGGTTAGTTTTTTATTATGAAAGATTCAAAGGCTTTTTTTTTATAGGCATTGCCTATTCCTTTGGAATGTCTTTACCTGAAAATTATCGGAATTCTAACCCCGCGCACATCAAACGCTAACAATTCAACCTTATTATTTATGTGAGCTTTAAACTCGATTTATAGAGACCACAGGAGAACTCGCATGAAAAAAGCAATATGGTTGATGTTAGCGGCATTGACCCTCTGGGCGCTGCCGGGACTGGCTCAAACGAAACCCATGGCCCTAAACGGCGCCGGGGCTACCTTCCCTTATCCGGTTTATTCCCAGTGGGCCCACAAGTACGACAAACTCACGGGGGTAAAAATCAATTATCAATCCATCGGCTCCGGGGGCGGCATTGCCCAGATCAAGTCCAAGACCGTGGATTTCGGAGCCTCGGATGAACCCCTGAAGCTTGAAGAATTGGACAAGAGCGGCCTGATCCAGTTCCCCATGCTGGTGGGCGGAGTGGTGCCGGTGGTGAACGTCCCGGGGATTGCGCCGGGCCAGCTGCGCCTGACTCCGGACCTTCTCGCCCAGATCTTCATGGGACGCCTTACCCGGTGGGATGACCCGGCCATCAAAAAGCTCAATCCCGACCTGAACCTGCCCGGCCAAAACATTACTGTGGTGCGCAGGGCAGACGGCTCCGGGACTACCTGGATCTTCACCAGTTATCTGGCGAAACTCTCCCCGGAGTGGCAGCAGAAGGTGGGGGCCGGGAAAGCGGTGGCTTGGCCGGTGGGCGTCGGCGCCAAAGGCAATGAAGGCGTAGCGGCCTATGTGCAGCGGATCAAAGGGGGCATCGGCTATGTGGAATATGCCTATGCCCTGCAAAATAAGATGACCCATACCCTCCTTGCCAACCGGGCCGGCAAGTTTGTGGCCCCGGAGAGCCGGTCTTTTCAAGCCGCGGCCGCCAATGCCGATTGGCAGCACGCCCCCGGCTATTACCTGGTGCTCATCGACCAGCCTGGCGAAGACAGTTGGCCCATTACCGGGGCTACCTTTATCCTGGTGTACAAACAGCAGGCCGACCTCGGCCGGGCCCAGGCCATGCTCAAATTTTTCGACTGGTGCTACCGGCATGGGGCCGAGATCGCCCAGAAACTCGATTACGTGCCCATTCCCGAGAAGGTGGTGGAGCAGGTGGAGTCCACCTGGGCCACGGAGATCAAGGCCGCCGGTAAATCCTTGTGGCCGTAAGTGCGAGGCGATAAAGATATGTTGAGGGAGGGGAGGGGGGCCTCCCTTCCATAATCTCCGATAATCCGCCATGAAGCAGCAGCCTTCAACATCCATGCAATTCCGGGCCGACCGGGGATTCAGATGGCTCACCGCGATCTGCGCCGGGTTGATCCCGGTGCTCATGGGCGCCATTCTGGTGGAGTTGCTGCGCCATTCTTACCTGTCCCTGGGCCGCTTTGGCTGGGGATTTCTGGTTTCGCAAACCTGGAACCCGGTAACCCAGGATTTCGGGGCCGCCAGCAGCATTTACGGCACGCTGGTGTCCACGCTCCTGGGGATGCTCCTGGCGGTGCCCTTGAGTCTGGTCATTGCCCTGTTTCTGGTGGAACTGGCCCCGCCGGGGCTGAGCCGCATCGTGGGAGGCCTCATCGAGCTCCTGGCCGCCATTCCCAGTATCATATTCGGCATGTGGGGCCTGTTCATTTTTGCCCCCTTCATGGCAGATTATGTGCAGCCGGCTCTAAGCGGCGTCTTCGGCTTTCTCCCTCTTTTCCAGGGGCCCCCTATGGGCATCGGCATGTTAACCGCCGGCATTATCCTGGCCTTGATGATCCTCCCTTACATGTGCGCCATCATGCGGGATGTGTTTCAGTTGGTCCCCGCGGTAATGAAGGAATCCGCCTACGGCCTGGGTTCCACCACCTGGGAAGTGGCGTACAAGGTGACGATTCCATACGGCCTCACCGGCATCGTGGGGGCCGCCTTCCTGGGCCTGGCCCGGGCGCTGGGAGAAACCATGGCCGTCACCTTCGTCATCGGCAATGATCACCGGATTTCCACCTCCCTGTTTGCCGCGGGCAACAGCATCGCCTCCACCCTCGCCAACGAATTCTCCGAGGCGTCGGAACCGTTATACTTGAGCGCCCTGGTGGCATTGGCCCTGGTGCTCTTCGGCATCACCGTCCTGGTGCAAATCCTTTCCCAACTCATGCTGCGGCGGATGTATCGGGCCAGGGGGGGCGGCGCATGAAACCCAGGCCGCCGGTGGGGCGCCGGGTGACCAACCTCATGGTGAGCTGGCTGGCAACCGGCTCGGCCCTCCTGGGATTGTTTTTTCTGGCCTGGATCTTGTCCGGGGTGTTGATTCGGGGGGCGGGAGCCCTTAACTGGTCGTTTTTTACTCAACTGCCTTCGCCGCCCGGGGTGGCCGGGGGAGGACTGGCCAACGCCATGGCGGGCACGCTCATCGTCACCCTGATGGCCGGGCTCCTGGGGGTGCCCATCGGCCTGCTGGCCGGGGTCTATCTAAGCGAGTTCGGGCCGCAGTCCCGCCTGGCCGGTGCCGTCCGTTTTGCCGCCAATGTCTTGATGGGCGTTCCTTCCATTATCATCGGGGTATTCGTCTATACCCTCTTGGTCCTTACCATGGGGAAATTCTCGGGATACGCCGGGGCCCTGGCCCTGGCCATGATCATGTTGCCCATCGTGGCCCGGACCACCGAGGATATGCTCCGCCTGATTCCGGATACCCTCCGGGAATCGGCCCTGGCCCTGGGCGCCCCCCGCTGGCGGGTAACCCTAACGGTCATTTTCCGGGCCGCCAAGGCCGGGTTGATCACCGGGGTCTGCCTGGCGGTGGCCCGGGTGAGCGGCGAAACCGCCCCTCTCCTGTTCACGGCCCTGAACAGTCCTTATTGGCCCAGCTCCTTGGGGGAACCCACCCCCAATCTCACGGTGACCATATTCAACTATGCCATGTCCCCTTATCCCGATTGGCAGCAGATGGCATGGGGGGCCTCACTGATCATTACCCTGGGTGTACTGGCCCTTACGGTAATGGCCCGCATTTTCTTCAGAGAAAGAGCCGAATGAACGCGACCACCCTGGCAAACCCTTATCCCGCCATAGCCACCGATGTCCTGGAGACGAATGCTGAGGCAATGCTGTCGGATACCTCATCGGCCGTAAAAATTGCCTCACGCCAATTGAATTTCTATTATGGAGAACATCAGGCATTATTCGACAATAACCTGGAAATTGCCCGCAACCAGGTAACCGCCATCATCGGCCCCTCCGGCTGTGGAAAATCCACCCACATCCGCATCCTTAACCGTATCTACGAACTCTACGGGGATCAGCGGGCCACGGGGGAGGTATTAATCGACGGCCGAAACATCCTGGACCCCGATCAGGACCTCATGGAATTGCGCCGGAAGGTGGGTATGATCTTCCAGAAGCCTACTCCTTTTCCCATGAGCGTCTTTGAAAATGTTGCCTTCGGACTGAAGTTGCATTACCGACTGAGTAAGGGGGAACTGGCTGACCGGGTGGAGGAGGCCCTGAGCCGGGCGGCTATCTGGGAGGAGGTGAAGGATCAGTTGCGGAAACCGGGCACGGCTCTTTCCGGGGGGCAACAGCAGCGGCTGTGCATCGCCCGGGCCCTGGCCGTGGAGCCGGAGATTCTGCTGATGGATGAACCCACCTCAGCCATCGACCCCATTGCCACTGCCAAGATCGAGGAGCTGGTGGGGGCCCTGAAAGCCAAATATACCATTGTCATCGTCACCCATAACATGCAGCAGGCTGCCCGGGTCTCCGATTACACCGCTTTCTTTTTCCAGGGGCGCATCATAGAGTTCGGGCCCACCCCGATAATCTTTACGAGACCCTCCAACCGGAAAACCGAAGATTATATTACCGGCCGCTTCGGCTAAGTGCATGTTTTTTTAAATTTTGTGACGTATTATGAATAATTGCGCAGGCTAACGTTCCATGACCCCTTCGGGATCACCACGAAGCATGAAAATGTAGCACCGCCGCCCTCGGCGGTTCTTTTTCAAAGGTTTTTGGGGGGCAGTGCCCACTCTAGATGGTTTCCAGTGCTTAAGTGAACAGCATTACCGCTAAGGGAAATTGCCGCCGGCTTGCCGATAAATGCGCTTTCCGGAAGATTTTGATATGAATGACCTATCGTAATTTGGCGCCCTGCAAAGATTTCCATGGGCCGCGATATCCTTGGTGCTGCCACTTCCGGAAAAATAACGGCCGCGGTATCCGCCATAGATACGAACGTTTTTATGCACCTGGTAGCCCACCAAGGCCTCAAGAACACTGTCCTGATGGTCACCCTCACAACCTCCGGTTACAAATTATCCGAGAGAAGCCTTTTTTCCTCGGCCCCCCCGCAGCCTTGGCCTTTGGCCGAAGCCTTCACTCCCAGGCAAAGACCTTCTTGAAATCTTTCTTCATGGAGATGACGACCCAGCCGAGCTTTTTCGCCTCGTCCAGCAGCGCCTGGGAAAAGGCGCCCACCTTGGTGTCCGGCAGACCCTCAGCAGGGCCATAGGCGTACTCGCGCTTCGCATCGTCGTGCAGCACCAGCATCATGAGCCGCGCGCCACTGCCCGCCTGAGTCCATTCCAGCATCTCCCGGTCGCCCCCGGAGTTGCCGAAAGCCGCCAACGGACGTTTGCCGATGAACAGGTTGATGCCGATGGGCTTGCCGGCCTGGTCATCAATGAAGAACACCTTGGGCAGCCGCATCAGCACGGGGTTGCCGCCCTGATACTCATACTTGGTGGCGATACTCGAGCCCACCACCTGCTCCGGCGGCACGCCATAGACCCGCTCACTGTAAACCCGGACGAACTCCTGGCCGCCGCCGGTGACGATGTAGGTCTTGAAGCCGTTGGCCCGGAGATACTGCATGACTTCCAGCATAGGCTGGTAAACGAGATCGGTGTAAGGCCGCTTAAAGCGGGGGTGTCTGGCCTTGGCCAGCCAGTCCTGGGCGATCTTCAGAAACGCCTCGGTGGTCATGCCGGAGTGGGTGGCCCCCATGATTTTGGCCCAGTCCTGCTCGGTGAACCCGGCTATGGCCTCCTGGTCGTTGGCGAGGACCGCCTTGAAGGGTTGCTCGGTCTTCCACGCGGGATGTTTGGGTGCGAGTTCATGCACCCGGTCCAGGGCAAACATGGCCTGCGTGTATAAGGGATGCTCCACCCACAAAGTCCCGTCCTGGTCGAAGGTGGCGATGCGGTCCGCGGGCGGCGCATACGCCGGGCTGGACTTATCCGTAACTTTTTGGACAAAGCTGACGATGGCTTGCTTGGCCGGCCCCTCGTTCCAGGAGGGCAAAGGGTCCCGGGCCTGTGCTTGGGCCAACGCCGGGGAGGTCAATGTCAGGGCCGCACAGGCCCCGATGAGACAAAAAAAGGCGATATTCCTGATAATGTTGCTCTTTTTCAAGATTACCTTCCTGGTGTAGATAAGGGGGGCGCCCCTTTGAGGACGCCCGCCCGGATAGAGTGAGTATCGCTATTAGTCCTTTGCACCCTCCTGCAGCTTCTGCATCACCTGGTCGATGCTGAAGCTCGCGGGCTTCTGGCGCGGCGGGAACTCCTTGAAGCTGGAGAGCCATTTGGCCACGTAGGCCTGGGCCGGCACCAGCAGGAACATCCGGTCAGCGCGCCACTGCGGATAGCCGATCCCTTCGCGGTCGGCCCGCTCGAAGGGGTCCATGCGCAGGTTGAACAGTTTCGGGAATCTCAGGCGCACGAAGGGTTCCTGCCAGACGTCAAAGCCGTGAGCCCGCTGCTCCATGAAGACCAGCTTCCAGGGGTTGTAGCGCAAGGCCAGCAGGTCGCCGTCGTCGCTCCAATAGAGAAACTCCCGGCGCGGCCACTCCTTAGCCTCTCCTTTGAAGTACGGCAACAGGTTGTAGCCGTCCAGGTGGACCTTATAGGTCAGGCCGCCGGGCTTATAGCCTTTGAGGAGCTTTTCCTTAATGTCCGGCACTCCCGCGGCGGCCAGCAGCGTCGGCAGCAGGTCCTCATGGGCCCCGATCTCGTTGGAGATCGTGCCCGGCTTGATCACCCCCGGCCAGCGAATAAGGCAGGGGACGCGGAAGCTGCCCTCCCAGTTGGTGGCCTTTTCACCACGAAAAGGGGTGGTGCCCCCGTCCGGCCAGGACAAGACCTCGGCGCCATTGTCGGTGGAGTACATGATGATGGTGTTGTCGAGAATTCCCAGTTCCTCCAGCTTCTTGAGGAGCTGGCCCACGTGGCCGTCGTGCTCCACCATACCGTCGGCATAGACGCCCAGGCCGGTCTTGCCCTCGGACTCCTTTTTCAGGTGGGTCCAGACGTGCATGCGGGTGGAGTTCCACCAGACGAAGAAGGGCTTGCCGGCCTTATGGCTGCGATCCATGAATTCGAGAGCCGCCTTGGTGATCTCGTCGTCGATAGTCTCCATACGCTTCTTGGTTAGCGGCCCGGTGTCCTCGATCTTGCCGCCGGCGAAGGAGTGGATCACCCCCCGGGGGCCGAACTTCTTTTTGAACTCGGGGTTCTTGGGATAATCCGGGTTCTCCGGCTCTTCCTCGGCGTTCAGGTGATACAGGTTGCCGAAAAACTCGTCAAAGCCGTGGTTGGTTGGCAGGAACTCGTCCTTGTCCCCCAGGTGGTTTTTGCCGAACTGCCCGGTCACGTACCCCTGGGGCTTGAGCAGCTCGGCGATGGTGGGGTCTTCCTTGCGGAGCCCCAGGTCCGACCCGGGCAGTCCCACCTTGGTCAGGCCGGTGCGGATGGGCGACTGTCCGGTGAGGAACGCGGCCCGGCCTGCGGTGCAACTCTGCTGGCCGTACCAGTCGGTGAACATCACCCCTTCCTGGCCGATACGGTCAATGTTGGGCGTGCTGTAGCCCATGATACCGCGATGGTAGATGCTGGGATTGAACCAGCCGATGTCATCGCCCCAGATGACGAGAATGTTGGGTTTGGCGGGCTTCTTTTTTTCCTGTGCAGCCGCCGAGCCGGGGAAGGCCAGCGCCATGGCCAGGACCAGGGCCACAAGGAGTCTATGAAAGGTTGACATTCCCCCTCCTCGGGTTGACTTTATCCGAAAGTTATGTATGCCCTTTTGATCTTTCAACCCCTTCCTCACCGCTTGTCAGCCTTCGGCACATTTGAAGGGGCATTATTTATCAATTGCTGAAGCGCCGCGGCCAGCCGGGTCCGATCCCGAGGCGCGAGACTCTCCATCTGGAGGGCCTGGCGGAGCACCGCCTCGGCCTGGGGTCGCTCCCCCTGATTGAGGTAAATCTCGGCCAGCAAAAGATAACCGTCCGTGAAGCCGGGCTGACGCGGGAGAAATTCTTTCAAAGTCGCGGCCGCGGCCATCAGGTCTCCCTGCTCTTTCTGGTAGAAGGCTAGGGTATAGGCGTACTTGGGTTCCTGGGGATTCAGTTGCGCGGCTTTCCGGCACCAGGACAGGGCCTCCTTGGGCCGGTCTTTGGCGGTGAGGATGCAGAGGTTATAGGCTGCCGGCGCCAGCTTGGGGTCGAGGCGAAAGGCTTCCTTAAGCTCTCGCTCCGCGTCCTTGCCCCGGTTCTGCTCAGCCTGGAGCAACCCCAGGTTGAAGTGCGCCGCGGCATTGTCCGGGGCGATTTTAATGGCTTTCAAGAGGAACTTCTCCGCCGGCTCCTTCTCACCTGTCCGGGCGTAAGCCATGGCGGCGTTGACCAGGACCATGGCCGCCCGGGGCTCGATCTTGAGGGCGGTGTCATAAGAAGCCAGGGCCGGTTTGACCTCCCCTTGGTTGAGATAGTAGTTCCCCAGGTTGTAATGGGAACTCCATTGATCGGGCCGGGCCGTGAGGGAGGCCAGGTACTCATCCGTGGCCTGCTTCACCTTATCCCGGTCCTCGCCCTGAAACCATGCGGCAGGATAATGGGCGAGAGAGGCCGCGGCCCGCACCCGCACCAGCCGGTAGCTGTCTCCCGCGGCGGTAATTAGGGCCTGGAAGCTTTCTTTGGACGGCCTGACCGACAAGGCTTCCGCGGCCGCGGCCCGCACCAGGGGCGCGGGGTCTTGGACAGCTTTGAGCAAAATGGGGAGCAGCCGTTCATCCTGGGCGGCCATGGCCAGGCGGATGAGGGAGGCGGCGAAGACCTCGTCTCGCTCTTTGCTCGCAATATAGGCCAGCATCTCCGGGAGTTTCTGCCAGTCGCGCTTCCTGGCCGCGTCAATGAGACCGGCCCGCTGGAGGAGCGGCGCCTGGTAGTCTCGGGTCCGCCATTTGCGCACATTTTGATCGGCCCAGCCCGCGTCTTTGTCTTTATGGCAGAGGTTACAGGCGTTGGGAGAGCCGAACTGCAAGGTGGCGGCCGGCGCCGGCGGGAGCATGGAGTGGTCGCTCCGGTTCATGCGGGCAAAGGCGGTCATGGGCAGGTGGCAGGAGACGCACCTGGTGGCCGCTCCGGGCTTGTCCGGCGGATGATGGATATGCTCCGCGGCCTTGGCCACCCGCTCGGCGTGGCAGGGGAGGCAGGCGTCGTTGGCCTTAGCCTCGTCTTTAAAGCGGTAGCGGCCGCTGGAGGTGTGGCACTTGATGCAATCAAGTTTTCCCGCTTTGACGCAGGGGCTCATGAGCCAGGTGGTGTAGGTGTAGTTTTCCCCCAGGTCCCGGCCGTCGGGATAGTAGTCCGGGTTTTCCAGGGTCACCAAATCAAAGTGGTCGAAGAACCGGTCCCCGGGCGGAAAGGCAGTGGTGAGAGGCGCAGTTTTGGCGTGGCAGGAGCCGCACGAGGCGTTGTGCTGCTCATGGGTGAACTTTTTGACGCTGATGATCTTGAGGTCCGGAGGCGCCTGTCCCTTAGGCGCGGCCTGCATCACTTCGTTGTGCCCCTTGGAGGGGCCGTGGCAAGTCTCGCAATTGATGCCCGGCTCCGCCCAGGTGGTGCGGTAGGCGTCGGTGGCCAGGTCATAATTGGAACTGAGCTGGCTCACGTGGCAATTGAAGCAGGCGGTGTTGAAGGTGTAGGGCCACTCCTTCCAGTGGATCGGTTCCTCGGGCGGGCCGGAGCCGAAATGGCGCACGCCGCTGGCCGCGGTGTCAAACCATTGTTTGGTGCGCACTTCATAGGCCACCGGCAGGGTTTGGAGGCGCCCCCGCTGGATGGGGGTCAGGAAGTAATAGACGTTCTTGCCGCCCAGGGCTTGGAGGATGGGGTATTTTTTTTTCTTGCCCTTGGAGTCGGTCTCCAGGACCCAGCCGGCTTTGGGGCCGATGTCAGCCCGGTAACGGTACTTGCCGATGACCAGGTCTTTCCTCTGAGGTGTCAGGTCGGTTCGGGCGAACTCCGGGGTGTAGGGTTGCATGGCCAGCCCGTGCCGGGAAGAGGCCCAGAGCTGATAGAACTTTCCGTGACATTCGATGCAGCTTCTTGATCCCGCATAGAGTGAAAGTTCCCGGAGTGTTGCCGGGTCGGCCGGCTTCTCCTGCGCCTCCGCCAGGCCGGCAATGCAAAACATCACGCCTAGGGCCGCTAATGCCGCCACGATGGTTAAGTTGAAAACCCTTGGCATTTTGACTTACCCCCGAGCGATTTTACCAGGGTTAAAGTTGGGAAGTAAATCGAAATACTTTGGGTGGCGGCGGTCAGTATCCAAGCGATAATTTGCCGCTTGCTGAAATTATCAACGGAGCGGCAAGAAATGCGGATACTACTCAGAGCATAAAATATGTTGCGTTGATGTAGGGGCGGGTTTAAAACCCGCCCCTACGTTGCCCTTAACCGATGCAACACAATTAATCCTCCGAGTAGTATGATCCGTATATAGAAGGTTTTCGGCTCGGTGATAAGTTTCGGACCAAGGCAGGTAGCCTCACCCAATGGATTGATCGGTCAGCTTATATAAGATGCATTTAGGCGGCGCCTTTCCAAGCCGCCGCCTTTAGTCGGGCATCATTGACTTTGATTGATTCGATTAATCCGGCTTGGTGCAGACTACCGGCGGCGGTTGCTTCTGTTGAAGGAAAACTCCACCGCTACCTTTACCGGCTTGCCGCCTATTTCCAGCACCGGATAGGCCAGGAAATTTATCGGGCCTGAAGTGGGCCCCGGTTCAACTACAAGGTCGCGGCCGCGGCTGAGTTCGAAGCGGTTGGCCGGATGGTGGCCAAAGTAGTAGGTGGCCAGACTCGTATATTTATCACCCTCGCTGATGTCAAGAGGCCACCACTTGCCATCGGCAAAGAACTCCGCCCAGCAGTGATAGCCGTCCACCCCGCCATCGTGCCGCTCCGAAGGGATGGCCGCGCCGATGGCGAAGCGCGCCGGTATGCCCACCGCCCTGGCCAGGGCAATGAAGTAGGAGTGGAAATCGGTGCAGTTGCCGGTGCGTGCGTCGCAGGCGTAGACCGCGTCGCCCTTGCCCCAGCCGTCGCCGTACTTCATGTAGCGCATGCGGTCGATGACGTGGTCGTAGAGCGCCCGGGCGCGCACCAGATCGCCCTTCTTGCCCTGGACGACCTGCTCTGCGATCTGGCGGAAATTCTCATGAGTCGGCACCAGACGCTCCGGGTTAAGGTATTTCCCCTGGTCAGGCGTCGGCGCCGCGTAGGCGGCCTTCTCCAGGCGCTGCACCTGATAGCGGATCTCCACGTTTTTGCCGCTGTCGTCCGGCCCAAGCTCGAGGAAAAGGACTCTGTTGCCGTGTTCCCGCTCCTTCAGTATGCTTTGCTTCCCCGGAGCGTCAATGGATTTTATCTCCACGGTCTGGAAGGAGTCCGTGGCCGCCAGAGGAAGCCACATGCGGGCGGTAGCGGTTATCTCGGGCAGCGTGGCCCGGTAGAGAAACTCGAACTCGTCGCGCTCTCTGATGACGCCCAGGTGGCCTTCTGAAGCTTCTTTCAGGGGAATACGATGCCAGGCGCCATCACTTTTTTGCTCCCACGCGTAAAAGGGCTGGCCGTTTATCTTATGGACGGTGGTTTCGGTGACCTTCATGGCCGCCGGTTCACCGTCAAGAAAGAAATCAACGTCATACACATCGCCGCTGATGTCCACCATGTCCACGCAGGCGAAATAGCGGCGAGGCCCCAGTTTCGACAGGTATTCGGTGTGGACTCGCACCAGCTTGAGACGGAGTTCCTGGTTGCGGAAGGGAAGCTTGAAATATCCTCCCCCCAGGCGGACCTGGTCCTGGATGTGACTCTCGATGCCTTTCTGGATAGCAGCGGTTGTTGCCTGGTTGGGCGCGGGTGAGGCAGATGCACCCGGAGCGTCTTGCCCCTGAGTGCACCCGCCACCCGCCAATAAAGTGCAAACTACCACCGCCGCCGGTACTATCTTGCACCAGCGCATAGAAATTCCTCACCTAGACCATTAGGCCCCAGTCAAGAGCACGGATATTACTTGGGGTGCTCCGCCTTGGGGTGCTCGGGCTTGGGTTGCTCCGACTTCGGTTGCACCGGGACAGCGGGAGCGGGCGTTGCCGGTGGGGCCTTAGGCGCTGCTTTCTCGGCCTTTGCCGCCGGGGCCGCCGGTTTGGCGGGGGCTTTCTTCTCTTCCTGGCTGCCGCAGGCCAGCGCTAAACCAAACATTGCTACGATTAGCAAGATCCCAAATCTTTTCATTATATGCACCTCCTGATGAGATTGAGTGTTGCCAAGGCCTGGGATATTTTGATTACTCCTTTTATCAAGAACCCACCCCCGTTAAGGCGAGGATGAGTTTAGTCGTCTCCTCCAAACATAATGCCTCATTCCGCCATGTCAACAAAACTTTTCCCTAAATATCAGATCCGTGTGAAGTTGACCCGGAAAGGGATTAGGCAGACCTTTATCGGGTGACACCTTCTATAATGGGCTCAATGTATTGGTATGGTGCGGGTATCGAATATTTTTTGCTTCGTGATAAGTATCGGATCAGGGCAGTAATCTTGCATTTCCACAACCCTGTGGTGCGGCCGCCAGGCCGAGCACGCCTTGCCCCGGCCGACGGCTGGCTGGTCGGCGGCTATCGGGTAGCGACCTGAGGTCCAAGGATGACCACGAGTGAATTTATTAACCAGGTGGGTCCCTTTTTCTTGGCCACAAGTGGTCCTCTATTGCTTGTCCATTCACAGCCGGAGGCGTATTCTGGTCCCAATAACGTTTCACCGTAGTCTTGGAAATCCTCAATTCCCGGGCAATGGTTTTCTTACCTTTCCCCAGGCGCTTCAACACTTGAATCGCATGCCATACATCCATCTGGATCACCCCTCTGTCCCCCAATGCTTTTTTGCATTGGATTGTCTATGAGAGGGGGTCAGGTTTCAATGAAAATAGGGGGTCAGGTTTCAGTGTATATCTTCAAACTATGACGTCAACACGTTCTATGCCCGTGTCCAGTTTATGTGTGTACACGAATCGAGGCCCACCTATTGATAAACGCAAAAAATGCACCCGGAATGCCAACCAGCCGAATAGCCTTATTTGTACCATTGCATATGGGTCATTGCCTTCGAAACAAATACCGTGAAACGGCTCGTACCTGTTTGATGAAAGACGGTCGACTCGTATTGTTTCGGACCAACTTCCCATTTTCAAGAGGGCCTCCCGTATTTCGAATAACTGTTGAGCGTCATCGTAGATAGCGATTCCTATGTGGCAGGCCAGGAATTCGTAAGCTGTCTTTGCTGGTATCAAAGGGTCCATCACTTGGGCCTTGCCGAGGTCCATCATCACCTTTTGGACGCTCCACTTGGCAACCTTAAGTCCAGGAATAATTTCGACCTTCTTGTCCTCCGGCACCTCGTCTAAGGTTGCGACAGCTTTCCGTATCGGCGCCTCTTCGTATCCCGATTTCCGAAGGATTTTCGCTATCGACTTCCGGGCGTCATCGGATGGCTGAATAAGGGATCCGTCGTCCAACGTTTGAGACCGCACACGGAACTTGCCATTTTGTATATATCCTCTTATTGGGCCTGGCTGGCTCTGGCCTATATGAGGGTGGCTTTCCATCAGTGCCTTTGCCAACGATGGAATTTTGCCAGCAAGGTTCTTCGCGGCAAGAAGGATTGAAGGGTCCGATTTCGCAGTAGCCTCCAGGTCAAGGCCCAGCCTCGAGTTGCAAGAGACGCAGAGGAAATTGCTCGTAAGACGACCTCCGAGAGACTCAGGTATCAGATGTTCTTCGCACAGGCGGGCTTCTTCAAGACAAATAATGCATCGGTTTCCGGACCAAGGGACTTTCAGGTCTCACCGCCTTTCTTTGTAGCCTCACGTGATCAACCTAACCGGCCGCCCGCTTGCGGGCGGTCCGAGTTGAGCGCGTGATTAGACAATTTATCTGCCCATAGAACCGCAAACCCGCAAAGCATCAATTGCAGAATTGAAGCTTCGAATCGCTCGGTTTAAGGAGTATACGAATTCTTCCGCTGAGTCCGCATCCCTAGCACGCCGAGCATTAGAGGCGGCAGTGTCGAATTCGAGGGATGCCATATCGCAATTGCTGTCCCTCGCAGACATTGCAGCGTCGTCGAGCGCGCTTTTCGCACGCCTTGCATAATCTTTGGCGGCTTCAAGGTTGGTTTCATTGGCAGCGCGTTGAAGATTTGTGCGGGCATCATCAACGTTCATTAAAAGCATGCTCCAGCTACTGCCGAGAGCATCCGTGTTTGCAATACATAGCGCCAGCAAAAAGATGCCACGTGCAAATAGCGGGTGAATGCGGACTTGCGTTGCTTTACACTCCCCTGTGTCTAACATTTTTTGGAACCCCATGATCCGAAATTATGCGGCGGCCTCGGCCACCGCAGTCAAAAAACAGTTTTGGGGAGCCCTCTCACCGAGCTATCTGACCAATAGAATCTCCATTCCGAAATTCAGACGAGAGCTCAAGAAGCAACCGTTTATGATGTTCAACTAGAACCTCAATAAGCGCAAACACAGATCGGACGTAAAAGCGGCGATTAATTTTTTCCGTCTCGGTCTCAGCAGTTTGGTTGGACCTCTCGCCGAGGAGCGGCCGAAGCATTTCCACTTCCGCCGTAAGGACAAGAGTTATTCACTGGACCTCCTCGAGTCGGTTATAGAGATCAGCCACAATATATCTCCTAATCGTCAGCCAATAACCTGATATTCGAATCTGCGGCCTACTTTCCTAATTGTTGCTCGTCCGGTTGCATATAGGGCCAACAAAATATACTGTGTGTAATAGCGGAGCTTAGGATCATAGTGATATTCGAGAGCAAGCATCTTTGCGTGAGGGGCTAGCCTCCGAGAGGCTTCTTCGGCGGTGACGCATTCCCCTATACAGAGAGTGCATAAGAGATCGGCGGCCTCCTGTGGTACCTTGTATTTGTGCTCGACCTCACGGCGGTCAATTACTGTTACTTCGAAACCCGAGTCGGTCTCATACACCTCGTGGAGATTGCGAAGTTTGAACTTAGCAAGCGGTCTATGCATGAAAAGCAGTCCTCAGCAAGCAGCAATCGCTCGACAATCTTTTTATAGGGAATATACTATAAAACTTTTTTAAAAAAGAAAATCATAAACCTTCCCAGATTCCTTAATGGCCCATTTAGCAGTATGCCTTGCCAGGGTCGACAATTATCGCTTGAGTGGGAAAAATTCCAGAGTTGATTTGGATATTAGAACTGGGTAGGGTTGGCCAATGGAAAGGCTAACCGGACCTGGACGGGCCGGCGCCCTCGATAATGAGCTCAGTGTGTCGATATTGCCCGGATAGGTAGAATTATCCTGTAAATTTGAATCGTTTATCTTAGTTATAGCGTCAGATAATAATCTTAGATCTTGTGGGTATTCCATCGTTAATCCAATTCTCCTTCAATTATGACTTCATTTTCCCATGATGTTGATCTTCGATATTTAGGCACGCAGACTTCATTGTCCATTTGATATTCCTTTACTAAACGTAAGTGCTTCAAAATGCTTGACCCATGAAAGGAGCTTATTATCATTTTTGCATTAAATTTAGCGATAACCTCTTTGTTCCTATTGTGCAGTAAAATAAGATCGGCTTTATCAATATCCTTGTCTAATGATATTTTTATTAAGGGTTTATTTTTAAATAACGGTTTTGCTTCCTTAATCAATTCCTTGTCCTTTATAATATGCAAACCTATCATCAAAAATGCGTCTTCCAAGATTCCTTCCACCGTGGGAATCCAGACAACCCTGGGCTGTCTTGGTTTTCCCTGACCAGCAGATATATTTTCTTCCACCAGAATCCATGTCGGGCGGTCATTTTCAGATAAGAACAAAAAGTGGGTGGGGTTGATACCTCCATGATATAAATCCGGCTTCCCTACGATGATTTGCGCTGTTATAGTTCCCATAAGCATCTCCTTTTATCCGAAATTATGCGGCAACCTTGGCCACCGTAGTAAAAAATGGTTTTGGGGACCTCTCTCCCCGAGTTTAACTCCGAAAGGTTCCCCTTTTATAGCCAAATTGCCTCTCGGGATGCATGATAGCACAAAAGGTAAGGACTACCCGGAGAAAATTCTTTAAGAAAGCAAAATGGCAATGAAATTGAAGTGGTGAGATCTTGCCAATAAATGCGCTTTCGAGAAGATTCTGATATGAATAACATATTTGAATTTTGACGCCCTGGAAAGACTATCATGGGCTGGAGGCGGCGCCCCCGTCTCATCAAACGTCCGATGGGCAATGCGCCGGATAGAGACAATTATTACTCGGAGCAGAAAAGCGATTGCGTTTCCTTAGGGGCGGTTCGCGAACCGCCTCTGCATGAAGGATCGGCAGTGCATTAAATTTTGTGCTCCGAGTAGTAACTTTAACTTTACAGTCGCCGGGGGGACCGGGTGTTAAGCCCGGAAGAATACTCCCGGCTGCCGGTCTATTGCCTGGCCTACCTCAAGCCTGTGGTGAAGCCGGGCTGCCACACCGGAATGAGGCAGGGGGAGATTTTGGGTCTGGCCTGGGGCCGGGTGGATTCGAAGGAAGGCTTTATCAGACTCAATCCAGAGAATGCCGGGACTAACGAAGCCCGTTTAGCGCCCTTAAGCCGCGCATTGGTGATAACTTTTTCGGGCCATGACAAGGGAGAGGAGATAACTTATTGAAATAACTGGCGCGCCCAGAGAGATTTGAACTCCCGACACACGGGTTCGTAGTTCTTATGGAGGGAAAAATAAGGACACTCAGGGAAAGATAAAGATAGAGTAATTTAAATAGGTTATCACCATGCCCCCCTTTTCGTGATACCTGGGGAAACCCAGGGAAAAGGGGGGTTATTTTTGCATAGTTGTTGCCCAAATGTTGCCCAAGCGAGACACGGGTTCCTCCCCCTAACTTCCCCCCACAGACCCTCCCCAAAAAAAATAATGATGGCCTGCATTTTTATCTTGACTTTTAAATGGTATGCGACTACCATTTTGTCAGCATGTTTGATTGGAGGCTAAAAATGGATTCCTCTCATCCAAATAATTTCTTTAAGCCGCATTTTACCACTACTGAAGTGCTAAAGCTCGTTGGCGTGCAATATGAAACCTTACGCCGTTGGCTGAAACTCGGATATATCTGCCCATCAATGGAAAATCCTGGCAGGGGGCGCCAGAGACTTTATTCGCTATCAGACATAATTCAAATCGCTACGATTCACCTTCTAGCAGGCGTCGGCTTTTTGCCTTCCTGGTTTTCTTCCACGATAGCGAAATGCGCTAACAGCTTGGCCCTATTAAAAATCATGGAGGATTATGCTCATGCGCAAGGTTTGGAATTGAAATATGAGTATGGTCCCAGTGAGTTCTTTAAAGATGATCCGGAAAAGTTAGCCGAGTTTGAAGAAATGGCCACCACTATTAATGCAATGGCGGCTGAGCTTAAAATAGATTTACCTGTATGGACCGCGGAGGATCGATACATTCTCATTTTCGAAAATACTGAAGGTGAAATTGAATCGAAAGTTTTACGTTCACCTTATTTAGAGCGCGGCGTATGGGTAACTATAGATGTGCATGGAATTCTTAATGAGGCAATGGGCAAGATTGCTGGCTTAAAATAATAACGGGATGATCCATGGCCGGAATGTCTGACCTTCAGACAATCTTAAAAGAACTCCGGGAACTGCGCCAGGTGATGGAACAGGCCCCCAAGCGTCTCTTGACGGTTGAAGAGGCGGCGCATTATTGCGGGTTATCGCCTAAAACCATCCGCAATGGACTTGGCCCCCGGGCGATAAAGCCTTTCCCGGTGAAACCAGTGAAACTGGCGGGCCGGGTGCTATTCCGGCGGGAAGACCTGGACCGGATAATTGACGGCCTGTTACGGGGGCACCCATGAAACAGGCCAAGGTGATTTCTTTTGCCTCTCCTCCAAACAACCCTGAAGCGGAGCAAAGCACTTTAGGGGCCATTCTGATAAACCCCGAAGTCTTGCCCAGGGTTGCCGAAATCCTGGCCCCCTCCGACTTTTACCGGCAGGCCCACGGCTGTATTTTTCAGGCCATGCTGGATGTGGGGAAGGAAGGGCAGCCGGCGGAGCTCGTGACCGTTTCAGCTTTGCTTAAAGATCGGGGCCAGTTGGAGAGCGTCGGCGGCCAGATGTTCCTGGTGGACCTCAGTGAGCAGGTGGGCTTCGCCGCCAACGCGGAGCATTACGCCAGGACCGTTTTGGATAAGGCCAGGCTGCGCCGGGTCAAGGCGGCGGCTGAGGAAATAGCCCGTGCAGCCGCGGGCCAGGTTGGGAACGTCTCAAAATTTTTGGAGAATGCGGAAACCCGGCTTCTTGAGGTAACCCAGGGGATTAAGGGCAATGGTCTAAAGCGGTGTGGGGAGGCGGTACTTGAAATCTCAGAATTTCTCAAGACCTCTGTGGCGCCACGGAAGATATATCTCTACCCCTGGATTTGGGAAGCCTTTATCGCTATGGTCACCGCCTGGCGTGGAGTTGGAAAGAGCGGTTGGCTCATAGCCCTTTTTAATGCGCTTTCCAGGGGGGAAGACTTTGGGTTATGGAAAACTATGGACGCGGTTCCTTGCCTGTACTTCGACGCAGAGATGACCGTGCAGGACACCATGGAGCGCTTCCAGGATATTTATTCCGAAACGGCCACAAGGGAAAACCTTTTTATTTACTCGGATCACCTTTCCACCTCTCTTGGTATGCCCGCGGCCAACCTATTAGACGAGAAGTGGCGGGGCTGGATGAAAGACGAGGTCCTCTTAAAAAGAGGCGTCAAGCTTTGGGCTTTAGACAACATCGGCGCCGTTACCCCTGGCCTTGATGAAAATGCTACAAAGGAATGGTCTCCCATCAACAGGTGGCTTCTTGACTTACGTTTCGCCGGTATATCCACAATTTTAGTACACCACGAGGGGAAGAGTGGCTTACAGAGGGGAGCGAGCGGCAAGGAGGATAACCTGGATATTTCCATCTCATTAAAGCGCCCCCAGGGATACAGGCCGGAAGATGGAGCCAGGTTTATTTGCCATTTCGAGAAGGCCCGGATCAGACAGCAAGACCTCCACCTAATAGCTGATACAGAATTCCAGATGCAGACAGACCCGGAAGGCAAAACCGTCTGGACGTGGAAAAATGTGAGGCGAGAGAATAAGACCCAGGTCCTGAGGATGTTGGATGAGGGGATTACACGAAAAGATATTGCCCAAATCTTAGGGATCTCCGGGCCTCGGGTTTCCCAAATTAAGGCGGAGGCGGTCAACGATGGACACCTCACTGAGGCCGGGAAACTCACCCAAACAGGTTACGAATACCTCTTAAAAGGAGGGTAAGGACCCCCTTACTTTCGCTTTTTAAGGAGTCCTAACTGAAGGCTTACCATGACTAACCTTATGCAGATAATATGCAGTAATAATCAGGGTTTCAAAAGTAAGCCCCCCCTTACCGTTAGCTTACCCGGTAAGGTAAGTAAGTCCCCCCCCCTTTAGGGGGGGCTTACCTTACTAATCCTAACCCGGCTGAGGTGAAGTGATGCTCAAGGTGGAAAGCAAGATCACGGACAAGGGGATTGTGAGCGTGCGGCTGCTTGGTAAGAACGGCAAACCCGTGGCGGCTGCGGTCTTTCCCGTAACTCTTATCAATGAGATGGGAGCGGCCCTGATGATGAGCCGGGAGAAGCTGGAAGCTGATGGTGTGCTCAAGCCCGACTCTTTTGAGTATCAGGCACCGGGAAGCGGGGCAATGAACTGATGGTGGGGGAGTGGGGACGGTTTTCTTTAGGGCCTCTCTCTCGGCAGACCGATGGCAGCCCATTGCTCTGTCGATTTTAAGGTTTCTCTTTGAAAAATTGGGCCATTATGAATCGAAAAGCACCCAAAAATTTGAGCCGGGAAGCCAAAAGCTTTTGGAAGCGCCTTCAAGACGAGTATCAGATTGATGATGAGGCTGGCCTTATCATCTTGGCGACCGGCCTTGAGGCATTCGACACTATGAGGCGGGCGCAAGAGATAATCAAGGCAGAGGGGATGCAGGTAAAAGACCGTTTCGGCCAGTGGAAGGCGCACCCCCTGCTTACTGTGGAACGTGACTCGCGGGCGGCCATGCTTGCGGCCTTGAAGCAGCTAAACCTTGACCTTGAGCCTTTGAAGGACGGCCCCGGGCGTCCGGGGAACCTGGGAAGGAGATAAGAGACTATGCCGAGTAATCGCAAAAGGACGCGCCGGCCAAGCCAGGCGGAGCCCTGGAAAATCGAATATTTGCTAACTGGCCGCGTCAAGCGGGCGGATGGTTCCGATAGCTGTAAGCCTTACCTTTTCGGGGGTTATGATTGTGCCCCCGATTGGAAGGAACTCCGAGACGAACTTTTGCCGCGGTGGATCCGCGAGCACCCTGGGACCCGGCCTTTTGCCTGGTGGAGTTTCGATGCTCCTGGACCGCGGGAAGGGGACTCGGAGCTTGATTATCTCCGGCGCCACAACCTTTTGACCCCTGGGGAAAGGCAAAATTTGGCGGGTTTGTGCGATGAGCCGGGAAAGTAAATTTTCGGGCGCGATGGTCAAAAGGGAACTTGAAGCGGCCCTGCGGGAAGCCGGGCTTAGTATCCGGGATTCAAAAACGGCCGTTTCGGTATTTTCCCGGTTTATGGATCAGGGGGAGCTGGGGCTTGAACCTGGGAAGCACTCATATCTGGGAAGGTTTTTCACAAAGTTGAAACGTAAGCTAAACCGGACCCCCGAGCCTGCGGCGCATGGGATGTGTGCCCGGCGAGGCGTCGCTCCAAGCTGAAGGGATTTCGGCGGAGCGGCTGCTGCGGGGTTTTTACATATGAAATCAAATAAAAAACTGGATTTAAGGAGAAGACCATGCAGGAATTAAAACGGTTACTCGAAGCCCAAAACGTGGCTTTTGAAGGATTCAAGGCGGCCCAGGACGCACGTTATCAGGCCCTGGAAAAGGACTTTCTGGACCTGGCAAAAAAGGCGGGCCGGCCCCCGGCGCCCTACTCCGGCGCCATGTCTCTGGAAACGCGGGATTACTTCGTGAAGTTTTGCCGCACCGGGAACACGACGATGCTGACGGCGGCGGACCCGGAGCGCAAGGCCGCTACCGTGGGGTCTGATCCTTCCGGCGGCTATCTGGTGCCGGAGCAGATTGACTCACAGATTGGCAGCATCCGGGAGAAAAACTCCCCCATGCGCCAGATTTGCCGGGTACTGAAGCCCGAAACTTCGGAGTATAAAAAAATCGTAACCACTGGTAGGCCCTCAAGCGGGTGGGTAGGGGAGACTGAGGTCCGGCCCGAAACCGACACCCCTCCCCTTTCGGTCTTAACGCCGTTTTGGGGCGGACTTTATGCGAACCCCGCGGCGTCTCAGGACTTGATTGAGGACAGCGCCTTTGACGTGGCCGAGTGGTTTCAGGGGGAAGTATCCAAGGAGTTTTCGGATCAGGAAGGCGAAGCCTTCATCACCGGCACCGGGATCAAGAAGCCCCGGGGCCTCCTTGACTTCCCCATGGTCACTACCGGCGACGCTACCCGCACCTTTGGCGAAATCCAGTACCTTGCTTCCGGCGCGGCCGGCGTTTTTCTCCCGGATAAGCTGGTTGACCTGGTGCATCTGCTGAAGGCCAAATACCGGCAAAATGCGGCATGGCTGGTGAACTCCTTGACCCTGGCCGCAATCCGTAAGTTCAAGGACGGCGACGGCAACTATCTGTGGCGGGCCGGCCTGGAGGCGGGGCAGCCTTCCTTGCTCCTGGGGTACCCGGTTTGGGAATCGGACTTCATGCCCGACATTGCCGGGGACGCCTACCCACTCGCCTTCGGGGACTTCCGGGAAGCCTACTGGATTTTTGACCGGCCTACCACGCTGATCAGGGACGTTTACACGAATAAGCCATTTGTCAACTTCTACACGGCAACTCGTGTGGGCTCGATGCTGGCGAACTCTGAAGCGGTCAAGGTCCTGAAGCTGGCCGTGGCTTAACCATTTACCCAGGCCTGTCAAGGGTGCCTCTGAGACGGGCCGGGCCATAAGGGGAGGGGCAAGCTTATCCCGGCTGTGGCCCCGTGGCCGATAAAGTAACGGCGGGTACCCTTCCCTATTGTTTGTCCGACGTGAAGAACGGGGCATTTTTTGAGAGGTGAAGCACATGGGCAAGAAGAAATGGCGGCGGGTGCGCCTGGCGGACCTGGCCGATACCGAGAAGCAAAAAGAGATCATGGGGTTGATTACCCAGGCGAACGAGGCCCAGGGCCCCCACAAGCGGCCCTCTGAGGTGGCCCAGGTTGAACGTTAGGCCGGACCCCTCACACTTCCCCTCACTCCGGGGGGATCGTTAAAAAATTGCCCCTGTGGGCAACGTAGGAGGAACAAATAGTGGCAACCCTCGGGTCATTGCTAGTCAGCCTTGAATGTAATATCGCCAAGTTTGAATCGGCGATGACTAAGGCTGAATACGCGGCGAAAAAGTCGTCTGACAATATTGTCGGGGTCTTAAAGGTTGTCGGGGTTGCCGCGGCCGGGATGTTTTCTATTTCGGCCATGGACAAGGCTTTTACCCGCATTACCGACATGGAGGCGGCTCTTTTAAAGACGGCTGCCAAGCTCGGAACCACAGTTGAAACCCTCAGTTCTTTGGGGGTGGTGGTTCGCAAGACCGGCATGGACAACGAACTTTTTAATACGTCCCTGGTGCGGTTGGAGAAGAACATTTCAAACGCTGCCAAGGGATTGGAATTAGGAAGCGGCAAATTTGATGAGTGGGGAGAAGAAATCGGCAAGGGCAGCACGGCTCTCCGGGAATTGGGCCTTAATGCCCAGATATTAAACAATTTGCCACTGGATCAGCAGTTAATGGCTATCTCAGCGGCCATGGTGAAGCAGACCAATGAGTCGGACAAGCTTCGCCTGACCTTAGAACTATTCGGCAAGGGCGGCGCGGCCATGCTGATTCCCTTGAAGGAAGGCCCCGAAGCCTTCCAAAAGATGATTGACAAGATGATTTCCTTGGGCATCATCACCACCGACATGGCGAAGCGGGGGGCTGAGGCTAAGACCGCCGCCGGGGATCTGACTGCGGCATGGAGTAATTTTGCCAAGGAACTAACTGATACCGTTGCTCCTGCCATAACGCTAACCCTGAAATTGCTAACCCAAATGATTCAGGATTCGCGGGAAGGCAAATCCGCCATGCTGCAAGTCTATACGCAAGACATGTGGAATTTGCCCGGCCCGGAAGCGCCCAAAACGAAAAGCACCAGCATGATTACCAAAATGTCTGCCGAGGGGTTTCCGTATAGCGTTAAGGTTGACCCCTGGCAAGCCGCTATTCAAACTCCTGATAAAAGTGAGGGGGTAAAGCCTCCCAAAGGCGGGGCCAAGGGCGGCAAGTCCGCCAAGGAAGAAGCGCAGACCGTAGTTGATTTGTTTGAGCAGCTATCCTGGGGGGCGGAAGATGCAGATAAGGCCCTCGCCCTATGCGCCGAACGTCTTACCAAGATGCAGGACAACCAGGAGCGGCTCATCAGCGGCCAGGCAAAATACGCCTCGGAAATGGCCGGGCTCTCTCCCCTCCTGACCACTCAGTTAGGCTACAAGGAGCAGGCTCTGGAAAAGGAGCACCAGCTCAAGCTGGTCACCCTGGCCCGCGCATTGGCCGAAGATAAGATAGACCGGGCGGTGCATGATCAGGAATTGGGCATGGCGGCCCTGGTCAATCAGGCTAAGAAATATTCTTTGGAGCGGGAAAAGTGGGCCACCCAGGGGATCGGCGGCGGGATTAAGATACTTCAAATGGAGATGGCGAATGAATCGGGGACTCGGACGGCAAAAGAATTCGTGGAAGGGTTCAAGAAGGCCCAGGACTTCGCAGGGGATGCGCTGTCCGGGTTTCTGAAAGGCGCCCTGCGGGGAGAAAAGGCTCCTCTCAAGAAACTGGGCCTGAGTATGGCCGATATGCTGATTGACGGTTTTGCAAAAGGGGTCACCCGTAACGTTTTCGGGGGGATATTTAATGCGCTGGTTGGCAGTTGGGTTTCAACTCAAGCACAGATGACGGCGGCGAGCGTTGCGGGCGATGCAGCTAGGGCAACATCTATGGCTTCCGGCGCATCTCAAAGTATAGGCATACTATCAGCTTTAGCCAAAGTTACTATTTTAAATCAAGCAGGGCAAGCGGCAGCCGGTGCTTTCAAGTCGGTTATGGTTTCGGTGCCTTTCCCCTTTAATGTGGTTTTGGCCCCGGTTGTGGCAGCTGCAGCCTTTGCCGCTACTATGGCTTTTGGCTCTGGTATAGGCGGAGGTGGCGGAGGTGGTGGAGGCGGGATGACTAATCCAAGCGGCGGTTATGCTGAGGGCTATCATGCTGGCGGCATTATTACTGCACATGGTGGGCTCAATCTGGCCTCAGACGAACGGCTGATTAAGGCCAAACTTGGCGAGTGGATTATCAATGACCGGGCGGCCTCCCGCCTTGTGTCTCTGGGCGGTCCTGACACTTTCCCCATGCTCAATTCCGGCCAGTTGCCTATTGCGGGGGGAGGCGGTGGGGGAGGCACGGTGGTTAACATCAACGCTCCAATCAACGCCCCCATTGAGACCCACCAGGCACTCACTCCCCAGGTGGTGCGCCGGCATCGGCGGGATATTGTCAAGGGTTTGGAGCGGGAGCTACGCCGGCTCGGTATTGGATGATAAAGGGAGGAGATCAGTGGAAAAATCCGCTTATACCCCGGAAGAAATCTTGAAACAGGCGGAACGGGCGGGGGAGGTTGTGAAAAACGCCTTTGCCAACGGCGGGGCCACTTTGGTGGTAACGGTCACCCCCTTGCCGGAGGGAGGATTATCCTACCAATATTTTTCTTTTTCTTTTCTGAGCTTTGAAGCTCTTAAGGTGGTACTGGAGGATGAGGCTTACCAAACGCAGGCCAGGCAAGCTGAGGAGAAATTGAGAAAAGAAATTACACCTGTCGGCCCTATGAATTAAAACTTGACACCTTGCCCCAGGTGTGGCATGGTGAAAATGTCAAAAAATTAACCGGGAGGCCCCCCGGATGAGGCCATTTTTATTTTCAGACAACCTTTTTCCTGAGTGTCCCGACGCCGTGAGGCCCGGGGGGGCTGTTAATTGCCCTGACAACACTCAGGAATTTTCTTTTTTGGCCCCAGGTGGGCCGGGAGGCTTTATGGAGAGAGAAACCTATCAAAATCAGCTTTGTGATGCAATCGGGCTAATCTTGATTCCGCTCAAGGACTTTCATGATCTGCTGGATTATGAAACCGAAGGCGTTACCGGGAGTATTATGAGGGTTCTTAAAGAACTATTGAATCGACAGGACGAGGAACTTGAAAAGATTTACGAGGCCATAAACCGGACCCTGGGGCGGATCACCCTGGAAATCCCGTTGCATGGTAAAAGTGTGAATTTTGGTGGCCGGAAATATAGCCACCCCAAAATCATCCGGGCTGTTTTGAAACCTGTGAAGCCCCAGGTCGCGGCCCAAGGGGGTGTGTCATGAAACTGAGCGACTACACCCCTGACCTGGCCAATGCAAAAATATCGGTTGCCGCTCTGTGGGAGTGTCTGGAGGACCTGGAAACCATGGCGGATGATCCGGTCAAGGTGAAGAAGTGGATCAAAAAGATTCATGCTCAAATTCTGAAATGCAGGGTCTGTTAACCACAACCAGGGGGAGGGGGCGGCCCTTCCCCCACTTACCGGGAGTGTAAGCCATGGCGATCTTAGCTGAGTGCCCACGGTGTCACCGGAAACAGGCGGTCAAAAATCGGAACTGCGACTGTGGGGCGAACCTGGTGAAAGAGAAGCGCCTCAAGAAAGTACGCTATTGGGTTGTCTATCGCCTGGCCGATGGTAAGCAGCGCAAGGAATTTGTGGGGAATGACCCGGATGGCCAGCCGCTCGGGATTGAAGAGGCTAGGGCCGCGGAGGGCAAGCGCAAAGCCCAAAAGGTGGAAAACCCCACCATCCTGGAAAGAGTGCCGGCGGAGCGCATGACCTTTGCCGAGCTTGCGGAGTGGTATCTTGACTTGAGCATGGTCAAAAAACTGGTTTCTTATAACCGGGTCAAACAAGGTATAGCCAATTTTAACCGGATTTTCGGAAATCGGATTGTGAGCAGCTTGAAACCCCTGGACCTGGAAGAGTACCAGGGGAAACGAGAAGAGGACGGCCGCGCCGCTAAAACCATAGACCTGGAAATATCACTGGTCAAGACAATGGCGACAAAAGCATTCGATAATGATTTGGTGGACGGGAGGACGGTCAAGGCATTTCGGACGGTCAAGCGCAAACTGAGGAAGGGGGCCAATGCCCGGAAACGAACCATCACCATTGACGAATATCTCAGGCTGGTGGAGGTGGCCCCGCTCCACCTGAAAGCATTCTTGACCGTGGCCTTTAATACCGGCATGAGGACCGGCGAACTCCGGGGGCTGCGATGGTCACATATCGACCGGGAGAAGTGGGTCATCCGGGTCCCGGCGGATCTCCCCAAAGAGAAAAAGGCCAAGGTGATTCCTATTAACCATCACGTCAAGCGAATCCTTGCGGCCCTCCCCAGGGCGATCCACCACGACTTCGTGCTCACCTACCTTAACGAGCCTATTGTCACCCCTGGGGGAATAAAAAATTCCTTCATATCGGCCTGTGGTAAGGCTGGAATCCCCTACGGGCGGCATGAATCCAACGGGATCACCTTTCACGACATCCGGCGCACGGTCAAAACGAATATGGTGAGCGCCGGAGTTGATAAGGTTTATCGTGATACTATTTTAGGCCATTCCCTTCACGGGATGGATATTCACTATATCTCCCCCTCTGAAGAAGACCTCCACCGCGCTATGGGAATTTATACCGCCTGGTTAGATACCCAAATACAAAGTGTTGCCCATTTCGTTGCCCAAGAGCCAAAAAAGGGGTAGCCAAAGTCGGCTAACCCCTTGAAATAACTGGCGCGCCCAGAGAGATTTGAACTCCCGACACACGGGTTCGTAGCCCGTTGCTCTGTCCAGGCTGAGCTATGGGCGCGCGTTTTTTTGATGAGAGACTCGGAGGTTTGAGGTCCTCAAGTCAAACTTATTTATAACTCCGAGCTGGAAAAAGGTCAACCTCTTATCAACGTCTTGCCGGCCACCCTCAAGAACGAGTTGGCGGGCCGTGCCCACCCTGCGATGAGCGCTCTCGAGATTAGCTGGAGATCCAAGAGATCTGCTTCATTCCGCTCTTTCAATCCATAACCGGAGACTCTTCCCAAAAGAAGCATAGGATGGGAAAGACCCTCCGTTTATATGAAAATGATGGCACAGGCGTCTTAGGTGTGCATCCCTCAGCAACGCCCGTGGGATTAGAAACTGGACAGCTGAGGGCGGCAGTCCCACATTTTCATGCTTCGTTCTGATCCAGAACGCTAGCCCACCGCCAGGGCTTCGGCCTGGGTTCCCGCCCCATATCCGAAACCGGATTACCCGCCGGTTAACTTGACAAGCCGGGCATGGGGATAATAAGATAGATTATTTAAAGTCTTATACCAAGTTCTGTTGCCAATGCAACCAACTTAAGTTTCAATTTGCTGATAAT
>CAZUBT010000017.1:0-49700 GCA_964618815.1 uncultured Desulfobacterales bacterium
GGGCGAACACAAGGTTCGCCCCTACGAAAAAAACCGTTTGATTGCGAATTGGTATCAAGCCAGGACGCAAAGGCACAAGGGTTTTTCCGACTAACCATTCCTGATGAAATCCCCCACTCCCACCGGCCCCCCCCAGGTCAACAAGTGGCTCATCACCGTCGCGGTGATGGCCGGCACCTTCATGGAGATCGTGGACACCACGGTGGTGAACGTGGCCCTGCCCCAGATGGCGGGCAGTCTGGCCGCGGGGGTGGATGAAGCCACCTGGGTCCTCACCTCTTATCTGGTCTCCAACGCCATCATCCTGCCCATCACCGGCTGGCTCTCGGCGCTCTTCGGCCGCAAGCGCTTCTTGATGATTTGCCTGGGCCTGTTCACCTTTGCCTCCATGCTCTGCGGCTCCGCCCCCACCCTGGGGGCCCTCATCTTTTTCCGGATCTTTCAGGGCATCGGCGGCGGCGCGCTGCAGCCCATCTCCCAGGCCATCCTGCTGGAGACCTTCCCGGTGCGGGAGCGGGGAATGGCCATGGCCATCTGGGGCATCGGGGTGGTCATCGCGCCCATCATCGGGCCGGTGTTGGGGGGGTGGATCACCGACAACCTGTCCTGGCGCTGGGCCTTTTACATCAATCTGCCCGTGGGCCTGCTCTCCCTGGCCATGACCTGGCTGTTCATCTTCGACCCGGATTATATCAAGGGCCAGCGGGCCGGCCGCATCGACTATTGGGGCCTGGTCCTGCTGGTCTTCTGCCTGGGGGCCCTCCAGGTAGTGCTGGACAAGGGCGAGCGGGAAGACTGGTTCTCCTCGGCGTTCATCGTCCGGCTGGCCCTGATCTCCGTGGTGTCCCTGGGCCTGCTGATTTACCGGGAACTCAAGACCGAGCACCCGGTGGTGGACCTGCGCCTCTTTAAGGAGCGCAATTACGCGGCCGGGGTCACCATCATGTTCTTTTTCGGGTTCGTGCTCTATGGCAGCATCATGCTCCTGCCCCTGTATCTCCAGACCTTGATGGGCTATGACGCCACCCTGGCGGGCATGTCCCTGGCCCTGGGCGGGGTGGGGTCTCTGATCATCATGCCCATCGTGGGCCGCCTCACCACCGTGGTGGACGGCCGCTGGCTGGTGGGTTTGGGGCTGGTCATCAACGGGGTGTCGGTTTACCTCATGAGCCAGTTCAACACCCAGGTGGATTTCGCCACCGCCACCTGGCCCCGGTTTATCCAGGGCTTCGGGTTAGGGATGACTTTCGTGTCCCTCACCACCCTCACCATGTCCCGGATCTCCCAGGAGAAGATGGGCAACGCCACGGGCATGTTCAACCTCATGCGCAACCTGGGGGGCTCCTTCGGCATCGCCACCGCCACCACCCTCCTGGCCCGGCGCATGCAGTTCCATCAGAGCCGCCTGGTGGAGGGCCTGACGCCCTTGTCGCAGCCCTTTAACGAATGGATGGGGCGGGTGGGGGAACTCATGCCGGGCCTGGGACCTGACTGGCAATTGTGGGACAGCCCCCTGCCCCTGGCCGCGTTGTACCGTGAGGTGCAGCGCCAGGCCCAGATGCTGGCTTTCTGCGATGACTACTGGTTTTTCACCGTGGTCTTTATCCTCCTGTTGCCCATGGTGCTCCTGATGCGCCGCCTGCCAGGGCATAAGTGAAAAAGTTGTCGGTTATCGGTTTTCGGATAAAGTAGAAACTCTTGCAAAAGTCTTTTGGGAAAGGGGGCCAGGGGCCAGTGGCACAGGCGTCTCGCCTGTGGACCTTAGCCCCCTCTCCCAAACCCTCACCCCCAACCCCTTAAAGGGGGCTGGGAGGGGAGTTCGAGGGGAGGGCGGGGGGACCCCCCCTTGCAAAAAAGGTCACCCGGCCTCCCCGCCTGTAGGTGTAGCGCCGCCGCCCCCGGCGGTGTATCCGGCGGGACAGCCGAGGGCGGCTGTCCTACATTTCCCGGGTAACTTGCCCACAAACCGGCAGGAAACGGAATTTTTCAAGAGGCTCGATAATCAGATTTAATCTAACCAGAAAACCACAAAGCGGTATAAGGGCGAAGACCGCCCCCGGCTTTTATTCCGCCCCTGTATTTTTTGTATAAAAAATGATATATAAGTTTTTACGTTCAACAATCTGCCGAGGTCCATCATCCCCTGATGGGTAGGAGCGGGGAGACCCAGCGCGCACTCAGTTAATGTTTAGCTGCCAGGGAGGATTCGGTTATGAATGGAGCATTAGTTCTGGTCTTTAAGAGAATTCTGCAGGCGCTGCCGGTGCTGGTGAGCGCCATTATTATTTTGGGGACTAGCGGGGGCCCGGCGGGAGCCGTCCCCCCCTCCGAGATGGGCGGGAAGCCTCCGGCTTCCGTAAGTCCAACCCCGGAAAAACGTCTCCAGCTCCAGGAAACTTTTGGACGGCTGCCCCTGGTCTTTGTGGAGAACCGGGGTCAGACAAATTCGGAGGTGAGGTTTTATCATCAGGGGCGTGGTCTGGGCACCTTTTTCACCTCGGAGGGGATCTTCTATAAAGTGAAGACCGACGCAGCGGGGGCCTCGGAAAACCCCCAGGCGCACCCCAATAAGTTCCCCGGTTCCCGGGCCGGCTTAACCAGAGATGCCGGCAAGCCGTCTGCACCTCGGTACAGCGTGATCCGGATGACGCTGGTGGGCATGAACCCCGCGGCGCGGCCCGAGGGCCTGGACCCCATAGCGGCCCGGGCCAATTATTTCCGGGGCAATGACCCCGGAAAGTGGCGCGCCGACCTTCCCCTTTACAGCAGCGTGGCGTACCAGGAGGTTTATCCGGGAGTGGACCTGAAATTCTATGGGCAGGGCTCCCGTCTGGAATACGACGTCATCGTCAAACCGGGAGCGGACCCAAGCCGGGTCAAGTTCCGGTTTGCGGGCCTCACCGGGCTGAGCGTCAATCCCCAGGGCGACCTGGTCATGGCCCTGCCGGGGGGCAAAGACCTGCGGCAGCAAAAGCCCCTGATTTACCAGGAAATCAACGGCCGGCGGACGCTCCGGGAAGGAAAATTCGTCCTGAGCCCGGACGACCCCCTGGTGGTGGGGTTCCAGGTGGCCGCTTATGATCCGAACCATCCCCTGATCATCGACCCGGTGCTGTCGTACTCCACCTTCCTGGGAGGATCCACGGAGGATACCGCCTGGGGGCTGGCGGTGGATAATGCGGGCTGCGCTTACCTCACCGGCATCACCGACTCCACTGATTTTCTCCCCTCCAGCTTCCCCGGCGCGTCCTGGCAGCAGGAGAATGCCGGCTATTTCGACGTATTTGTGGTGAAACTGGGGCCCAAGGGCGACTTGATCTACATGACTTACCTGGGGGGGTCGGGAAGAGATGGCGGCTGGGCCATCGCGGTGGATGGGGAGGGATCGGCTTATATCGCCGGACAGACCTGGTCCTCGGATTTCCCCGTGCAGAATGCCTATCAAACCTTTGACATTGTGGATTGTCCCAAGGCCTTCGTGACCAAATTGAGCCCCTGGGGCAACAGCCTGGTCTATTCCACCTACCTGGGAGGCATCGGTTTTGACGCGGCGACGGCCATTGCGGTGGATGACAAGCTCCAGGTCTGGGTGGCGGGCAATACCGACTCCACGAATTTTCCGCTAAAAAAGGCCAAGTTTTCCACCATCAATGGCGGCGCCTCTGCAATCTTTATCACCAAGTTCACCGCGGACGGCCAGTCTCTCATCTTTTCCACTTATCTGGGCGGCTCCGGGAGCGACCACGCCAGGTCCTTGGCCCTGGACTCTGCCGGGAACGGCTACCTCACCGGGGACACCGATTCCCAGGATTTCTTCACCACCCCTGGGGTTAAGTTTCCCAAACCCCCGGGCGCCGCGATCGACGCCAACACCAACGCGTTTGTTTGCAAGATCGGCTCCCTGGGAGCATTTCTGTACTCCACTTACCTGGGAGGCCCGGGTGGGAATACTTTCGGCAACGGGATTGCGGTGGATGCCGACAAGAATGCTTACGTCACCGGCTTGACCACGTCGCCTAATTTTCCCACCACCGCGGCGGCCGTCTTCAAATCCCTCAGCGATCCGATTATCCTCGTCCCCGCCCCGCTGGTGGCAACCGGCGATGTGTTCGTGACCAAATTCAACTCCACCGCCAAGGACCTGGTTTATTCCACCTACCTGGGAGGAAACGGGATAACCGTGGCTAACGCCATTGCCTTGGACAGCCTGGGCAACGCCTATATTGCCGGGGAGACCTACTCCGAAGTTTTTCCTCTGAAAAACCAGATTCAGGCTTTTATCGCATTTAGTGAGGCTTTTGTGACCAAGCTCAATGCCGCCGGGTCCGACCTGGAATACTCCACCATGCTGGGCGGCAACAACCGAGACGCCGCCTATGGCATCGGGGTGAACAGTTACGGGGAAGCTTTGGTGGCCGGGGGGACTTTCTCTGATAACTTCCCCACCACGGCGAATTCGGCCAGTCCGGCGACAACAGGCGTCCCGGACGGATTTGCGGCCAAGTTGGGCGAAGTGAATCCCAATTCTTGGGAGATCGAGTTATGGAACAATAAAGCCCTTAAACTCAAACTCAATACTCTGATCCCGGTGACCATCCTCAGCAGCCCGACCGGCCCGACCAACCCGGGTTTTGACGCCACCCAAGTCAATCCGCTGACCGTCACCTTGGCCGGAGCCATGGTCAAGAGCACCAAGGGGCGGGCCAAATTTTCTTTCAAGGACGTGAACCGGGATGGACTCCAGGACCTGGTGGTCTATGTTCCCGCGCAATATGTGACCCTGGAGCCGGGGGAAAATCGTCTGGCAGTGGCAGGGCGCACCCTAAGCGGGGATTACTTTGAGGGAATCGCCACGGTCATGGTGGAATTGCCCCGAGCCGCCGGCATGCAACAATGATGGGGCAGTATCGCGGTTCGGCAAAGGGCCCGGATAAAGCTCAGCTTTGAATATCGTCTCATAGGGCGGCCCGTGACTGCCGTAATTCGGCGGGCGCGGCCCGCCCTATGGGTTTAATTCTGCTTCTCAAGCTGTATTTGGGAACCAAGAAAAGATCCATCGTTAGGATACCTATTTGCGTCGGATAAACCTGATTCTCCTGGCCATTGCCTGTGTCTTTTTGGTCTGGATCCTTAATGAAGTGGGATGGGGCACCCTCTGGGGCTATTTTCGGCAGGTGGGCTGGTACTGGCCCCTCTTGCTGCTGCCTTACGGCCTGGTCAATTGGCTGGAGGCGGTATCCTGGAAATACCTGCTCCTGGACCAGAAAGACGGGCCTTCCCTGAATTGCCTCTTCTGGCTGCGGTTGGGAGGAGAGGCCCTGAACCAGCTCACCCCCACCGCGTCCTTAGGGGGCGAGCCTTTTAAGGCCGCCCGGCTCCAGGCCCGGGGCGTCCCCTGGGAGATGGCCGCCGCGTCCGTGGTGATCCACAAGGGCATCCTGGTTCTCAGCCTGGCCCTCTATATCCTCCTGGGGCTGGCCCTGGCCCCCCTCTACCTGCCCACCGTAGGGAAGCACATGGGTCTTCTGGCCCTGGGGGCCCTGGCAATGACCGGCGCGGGGGTGGCCTTTGTCATCGCCCAGCGCCGCAACCCCTGCGGCCTGGGGCTGCGCTTCCTGTCCCGCTTCGGCTTCTGCCCTGCCGCGCTCAAGGACAGAGAGGGGCAGCTCAACGACCTGGACGCCCGCCTGTCCAGCTTCTACCGGGAACATCGCGGCCGCTGCGCCCTGGCCTTTATCCTCTTTTTTTTGAGCTGGGTCCTGCATGCCGTGGAGGTTTATGTAATGTTTTGGCTGGTGGGCCACCCCATCGGCTGGGGGCTGGCGGTGTGCCTGGACGCCCTGGCCATGCTGTTCACGGCCCTGGGGTTCTTTATCCCCGCGGCGGTGGGGGTGCAAGAGGGGGGCAACATTTTGCTGGCCTTGGGGTTCAACCTGGGGCTGCCCCTGGGCGCGGCCTTCAGCATCCTAAGACGCCTGCGGGAGGCATTCTGGCTCTCCCTGGGTCTGGTGGTGGTGGCCCGGGAGAAGTGAGGGAGGGAGAGAAGCGGAGACACGGGGACACGGGGACACGGGGAGAGGGAGACACGGGGAGTGGGGGACGCGGGGACGCGGGGAGAGGGGGACGCGGGGAGGGGGAGAAGCGGAGACACGGGGACACGGGGAGAGGGGGAAAAGGGAAAGGGGAAAGAGGGAAGGAAAGGAAAAGCCGGCAACCTGAACAACCGAGACCTCTTCCCTTTTTATCCTTTTCCCCGATTCTCCGTTTCTCCGTGTCCCCGTTTCCTTCTTTCCCCGATTCTCCGATTCTCCGTGTCCTTCTTTCCCCCGTGTCCCCGTTTCTCCCTCTCGTGGTTCAGTCCATGGTGTAATTGGCCTTGGCGTTTCGGCGCTCCCGGTCGATGAGCCGGGATCGCAGCTCCGGGGTGTAGGCGTCGGGCAAACGCTCCGCTTTCAGGATGAACTGTTTGTTCCTCATGGCTTCCCAGTCCGGCCGCAGGAAGTAACAGGCCCCCGGCTCCAGGGTGAGCCTGGCCGCCTCTTTGAACTTTTCGTGCCCCCAGGCGCCGAACAGGTCTAACCTGACAAGAACCTGACGGGCTCCCGGCCGGACTTCGCAAGTGTAGGTCGGCAGGGTATCCATACACAAACCCTGGAACACCATTTTGTTATCCAACCTTTCGATGGACAGTTGATATGCGTCGGACTGGTGAGACGGCTGGTCCGCGGCCCAGGGATAATCCATCTTAAGTTGGGGCGCGGCTCCGGTCATTACGGCCTTTGCCAAGTCAGGGTTGGCAATTAATAAGGCCATTTGCGAGGTGGGCAGGCTTTTCTGCTCCACATCCCGGTGCAAGTAAAGCCGTTTGTTGCACAAGGAGGTGCAGCCGGCCGCCAGCCCCAGACCGGCCACCAAGGCTACAGCCGGCACGAGCATCCCTCTAAATTTCCCTTTCATTCCGAACATACCTTTCCCTCCGCAATCGAGATGGGCCTTCGCTTATACTAAGTGGTTCTCAAACAACCCGGGGGCCTAAAAACAAGGCTCGCCCTTGATAATCTTCTCCGGAAGTTCCATAACCATGGCCCAGGCCCGTTGTTTCCCGATGAGACGGGCCGCCTCCTCCACCGCCCGGCGCAGCAAAGGGGGGCGTTTCCGGGTATCATGCGCGTCTGTGGCGATGATCTGGCAATAGCCTTTGGTCAATAATAGCCGGGTAAATTTGGCGATGCCGCGGCCAAAGCCCCCCAAGAGGCTGGACGCGGTCACCTGGGCCAGGCACCCCATATCCAGCAGTCGCTTTAATTTTTGGGGCATCTCCTGAATGATGAGATGGCGTTCGGGATGAGTAATGATGGGGGTGATACCCTGGGATTTAAAGTTAAAACATATCTGCTCGGTGCCCGGGGGAAATGCCGTGGCCGGCAATTCCAGTAAAATATAATGGTTGGCGTCATTAATGGTCATCACCCGGCTCTGCTGCAATAGTTCCAAGGCCTCTATAGATAAAGGGACATCGCAGCCGGGGATTATTTCCAGTGCGATTCCTGCTTGCATTAAATCTTGTCTGAACCGGGCAATGTGGTCAATTATCGTTTCTTTATTATTAATCTCCTCTAAATTAAGATCTTTTCGGGGAAACAGATGGGGCGAGGCCACCATGATCCGGATGCCGTCCTCCACGGCCATACGCGCCATTTCCCGGGCCTCTTCCCAGGTTTGGGCACCATCGTCCAAACCCGGTAAGATATGCGAGTGAATGTCAATCATGGTTCAATGATGAGGCAATCCGCGGATAAAATCAACCTGGGGAGAGGGAATTTTTTGCCTGGGAAACTCTCCCTGGCGTCTTTGTGTGAGGATATATACTAATCAGAGCCTTAAAGAACTCTATTCCTTCCGCCCCCTACTCTTTGAGGGGAGAGGGCCGGGGCGGGGGTGAAGGAATCTTTTTTCAGCTCCCGGTAATATTTATAGCCCAGCCGCAACGACACCGAGGCATTATAGGTTCCTCAGGCTTTTCCGAAAACCGAAAAACGAAACCCGCCAACTTTTCGGAGCCGGGGTTGGCAGGGGGCCCCGGGCCCTCCCCCGCATCACTTTGCCCCCTACTTATCTTAACCGGTATTTCCGGCCTATCCCATAAATTAGTCAACTGACCATGATTAACCTATGATTATTATAGTGTAGATACATTATCATAATAATTGGTTTATTTTTTCCCAAATCTTTACTGAGGTGGAAGAAACCAACCAAAGCTTTTTGGTAGATTTCTTGCCCCTATAATAACCAGTCGAAATAACGAAAAAAAAGGTTGATTTTTCTTGAAATGCCTTATAAGCTGCCGTGCTGAAAGGAGATGTTCCATATCAGCAGCTAACTATCAAACTACATCATTATCGGGGGGTTATGATGAAACAGGGGGAATGGGGGACCAAGGTCTATTGGAGTAGTCAAGAACAACCATCCAACCAGAGCCGGCAGGTCAATCTGCCGGGAGCCTCGCGGGGAGGCAAAATCCGGGATGGAGCCGGATCTGCCCGGTTCATGCCGGTGTTGACCCTGCTCATTATTTGTTTCGGGTTACTGGCCGCGGCCTCACCGGTCCTGGGAGCCGGGTTTGCTCTGCAGCAGCAGGGCGTCGCCGCCATGGGCCAGGGCAATGCCTACGTGGCCGACGCCGGCGATGCCACCGCCATCTTTTACAATCCCGCGGGGATCAGCCAGCTCAAGCGGCCCCAGGTTTTCGTGAGCACCGTTTTCCAATACCCGGATCGGGAGTATGACGGGGGCGCGCAGGGGACATCCGAGACCAACCATCGCATCTTCAAAGCTATGCAAGTTTATTTTGCCGCGCCCATCAATGACCGGGTGGCCGTGGGGTTGGGCTTGTTTACGCCCTTCGGTTTGGGCTCCCAATGGCCCCCGACCTGGCAAGGGCGGTATATCACCACCTCCTCTGAGATGAAAACCTGGAATGTCAATCCCACAATATCCGTCAAACTCATGGACAACCTCTCCGTTGCCGTGGGCTTTGACGTCATGTGGTCTGCGGTGTCAATGAAAAAGAGGACGCCGGTGGTTCCCAACGTAAATGACGCCGAACTGGACCTTACCGGGAGCGGCCATGGATACGGCTACAACCTGGGGCTGCTCTATGCGCCCATACCGGACCTCAAGCTGGGGGTTTCCTACCGCAGCGGCATCGATGTGAAGCACAACGGCAACCTTAACTTCAAAATAGTGCAGCCGCCGTTCCTGTTTCCACCCTTTGACCGGAAAGGCACCGCCGAAATTAACTATCCGCCCATGGTCACCTGGGGGGTGGCATACAGCGGAGTTAAGCCCTGGACCTTCTTGTTCGACGTCAACTGGACCGGATGGTCGTCCTACGAGGCCTTGACCCTGAAGCTAAACGATCGGCTTGCCGGTTCTCGCAACCTGACCACTCTCAAGAACTGGAAGGATGCCTTCGCCTTTCGTTTCGGGACCAATTATGAGATCAAGCCGGGCATGAAGCTCCGGGCCGGGTACATCTATGATATGACCCCCGTGCCCGACGCCACCTTCGAGCCCCAGTTGCCCGACAACAACCGTCATATCTTCTGCGTGGGCTCGGAATATAAATACAAGCGCTTTACCCTGGGGATCGCCTATAACTACGTCCTCATAGAGGAGCGCACCAAGAACAACGTCATCGCCACCAACGGCGTGCCTGCGTTCCGGCAGGCCAATGGGACCTACAACGGCAACGTCCATTCCTTGGGGATTAGCACGGGTTTTGAGTTCTAATACCAGGTCGGCTGATTGAACCGGACTATTGAGGGGAGGGCCGGGGGAGCTAATCCCCGGCTCTCCCCTCAAACTTTCTTAACACCCGCTGTTTGGAAAAGTTGTCAGTGGCCAGTTACCAGTAACCAGTAAAAAATGTAGGGTGGGCACGGCCCACCATCATCATCTTTTCATGCTTTTGGAGAGAGCCAACGGCTCAGGCGCGACTGGTCTGAAAAGTTTCAAGTTTCAAGTTTCAAGTTTGTGGGGCGGGCCTCAGGACCCGCCAAAGTAGGGTGCGTTCCACGCACCATTAATATTTGCCACTTTTCATGAGTTACGGGCGAGCCAACGGCTCATGAGCAACTGCCTTGAAAAATTCCCTTGGCAACCTCAGGGAAATCGGAAGCGCCGTGCAAAAAAGACACCGCCGGGGGCGGCGGCGCTACATTTCATAATTTACGGATGAGCCAAAGGCCCATGAATGACTGTTCCGAGGATACCTGAGTGACGGCTCGGGACCAGGCAGATCTATAATTTATCGGTCTTTTAACAGAAAACTGAAGACTTTTCCGGGCCGGAGCCTGGCAACGAGAACAGCCACACCCTGACCCCTAGTCCCTAACCCCTGACTCACCCGATGGTGTGCCGGGAGACGGCCAGTTCGTCCAGGACCTCCTCCAGGACGTCCACGCCGAGACCGGGACCCGGCAAGGCATGAGCCATTCCCCCTTTATCAAAGACCACCGGCCGGGCCACGGGATCCCGGGTCAGGAGAAAAGGCGCCAGGGAGCCTTCCACATAAACCAACTCAGGCGAGCAGAGGGCGAAATGGCGGCCCGCCGCGGCCAAGATGCTGGTTTCCCCCACATGGCAGCCCAACTGGCAAAGAATCCCGGCCTTGGCCGCCAAGTCCCGGATCCTCATGGCCCCCTTAAATCCCCCGCATTTGGACAGGCGGATATTGAAGATGCGGCAGGCCTGAAGCGCTATGAGCCTCCGGGCATCCGCTTCGTTGCACAGGGACTCATCCGCGATGACGGGAATGTCCACCGCGTCGCTGACTCGCTTCAGGCCTTCAAAGTCTTCCTTGGGCACTGGCTGCTCCACCGCGCTGATGCCGTAGGGTTGCATCTCCCGGATGCGGTAGATGGCCTCGGCCGCGTCCCAGGCGGAATTGGCGTCCACCCGGAGATCCACCTCCCATCCCAGTTTCTCCCGGGCCATCCGGAGGACCTTTAAATCCCCGGGGGTCCCCACCTTCAACTTGATGAAGCGGATCCGGTAGGCCTGGACCAGGTCGAGGAACTGGACCATCTGCTTTATGGAAGCCAAGGGGATGATGGCGCTGTAAACCACGCTCTCCGTAACCGGGGGCCCTATGAGGTCCGCTACGGACCTGGACCAGGTCTTACCCCCGGCATCCAGCAGGGCGGTTTCCAGGGCGCAGAAGGCGCCGGGGAATTTATCCGCTCCCTGTTCATAGCTCGCGGTTAGGGCCTCTAACAGGGCCCCGGGAGAAGCCAGGGACCGGTCCATGACCGCGGGGGCCATGACTTCCCTAAGAAAGGCCAGGCTCTCCGGCAAAGTTTCCCCGGTGACAAAGGCCCGGGGCACGCCTTCTCCGAATCCGGTCCGGGACCCATCCGTGGTCACCTTAACCACCAGATTTTCCGAACCCTCGTGGGTGGCTAAGTTATGCCTGATCGGGGAGAGAAAGGCCAACTTCAGGCGCCAGATATCCACTTTCTTGACGATCATGCTCTACCTCAAGGCGAGAATTGATAATCTTACCCAACTTCTTCCATTGGTACCACTGTTCCGGGGCCGCTTCAATCGCGGCTTCCAGGGTGGCCAGACACTGTCCGTTCACTGCCTGGACGCCGGAGGCGGCGCCGTTGGCGATAAGGGTCAAATCCATGGTATACTGCTGGCGGCCCTCCCGTCTCATAAAGGCCGTAACCACCGGAGCGCCGGAGCGTTTCCGCAGCAGGTCCAGGGTGCGGTCGTAGGGCAGCTTTTGGTTGAGAAAATAGGTGTCCCGGCGCTCATCGGCGCGCCATTCGTCGAACTCATCGCATTCGGTGATGAGTATCCGCCCCTGCTTAAGCGCGTTGAGGGCCGCCCGGAAGATACTGCCGTCATCTGCGTCGATGAGATTCAGGCCCACCCAATCGGACCGCTGCTGCAAGGACTGCCGGAGGCGATTGGTCTGAAACCGGCAGATCATGGAAGCCGGAAAACCTTTCACCGCCAGGCACCCGGGCAGGAACTCCACCGCGCCGAAATGCCCGGTCACCAGAATCACCCCTTTTCCACTTTCCAGGGCCGTTTGTAAAGCATCCTCCCCTTCCAGGCGGATCTGCCGATCTAAGAACCGCAGAAGATTTTGAAAATGCGAATAGGCCACAAAAAGCTTCTCATGGTAATGATCAAAAATACCTTTAAAAGCCTCCTTGATTTTCACCTTAACCTTTTCCGAATCCATCTTTCTTTTACAGATAAACTTGATCGTGTTTCTGATTAATCTCTTCTCCTTCCTGTTAAAGAAGTAATAAAGTTGCCCCAATATTGCAATATACCATCTTGAGATGGAGAAAGGTAAGAAACGAAAAAGGAGACAATTAATTTTCAGTTGGAGGAATTTGCTCAGGCTTAACTTGAACTTCCATGTAAATAATTGCATAATTAATCCCTCCTGATTATTAAGAATTGAGCAAATCTTCTAAAATATTACCGTATTAACCGGTGAACAATGCGGGGATTCCTGATTTTTGCCTTCGGAAAGCCTTTTTTTCCCTTCCGAAATTCCTAAGTTAGGCATCCGAAAACCCTAAATCGGCCTAAGCGGATGGAGTAGGCCGGTGATTTTATCAGTTATTTCATGGTGATACTCACATGGGAATCTCCAGGGCCCGTGGCCTAATAGTTACTTGGGGCCGCATGGCAGGACAAAGAAAATCGACCAAGTAACGGCGAATCGGGGGAAACTTTACTATTGATCGTGGTGGCGGGCAATCAGTTAACTACTTGATTTATCGGTTCGAAAAAGCTTAATTTGCGGTGGGGGAAAGGGAAGAATCGACCTCGCATTTAACCGAGCCCAAGAAAAAAACCGGTCCCGGCCAAGTCAGTCAGGCCCGATAACGTGGGGAGGCCCTCCGCCTTCGAGGGAAAAATCCTTGAGTTTCTGTACCCTTTGCGGTTATATTGTGAATGGGGAAATATCTTTATAATATGGGGTGAAAATAACTAAGACTCACCCATCCGATTCCTGCCGCCGGAGCCGGAGCCGGCCCCGCCGGCCATCGGCGCTTCCCCACGGATGGGCAGTGGCGAGCCGAGGGCCGGGAGATTATAAAGGTCGTTCTCCAACCGACGGAATCGGTGCGCCGGGCGCACCCTGGATATTGGGTTCACCACCGTAGCTTGGGATCATGCGGATTCGCTGCTTACCGGTTGTCTTACAGAAAACAGGAAACAGAAAACAGAAAACCTCTCATCGGCCCCAGTCATCCCTAACCCGCCTCAGAGTTTAGGGGGTTGACACCGGATATGGAAAAACATCACAGTTGCATCAATACCCGGGCCATCATCGAGTATTTTCAGGAGAGCCTGCCCCATACGGTTCCCCAGCTCTTTGAAGGTCTAGGCCCGGAGATCGAGGGGCTGCCCAACCCTCAGGAATTTTTAATGGAGATCAATAATTGGGTGTCCAGTGACGTGGTCAGCCAGATGTTTAAGACCGCTAAGAAGCTGTCTAATAATAATGGCATCCCTTTTAAAATCGGCTTTGAAGCCGCGGCCCGGAAAAAATTAGGTTACGTCCAGCGGATCATCATGTTCGCCCATAAGAATCCCCGCAGCACCCTCAAACGGGTTCAGGCCATCAATGATAAGTTCAACAAAAATAAAACCATAGAACTGGTGGAAACCACCCACGACAGCGCCATCATCCGGTTGCGCTGGTTTCCCAACATTCCTGCCAATATTGATTATTGTCTGTTCAATCAGGGAATCTATTCAGGCCTCCCCACGGTTTGGAATCTCCCTCCGGCCATTCTGGAAGAGCCTAAATGTTATTTTAAAGGCGATGATTACTGCGAATACCATATTAAATGGCAGAAGACGTTCTACCTGAAAGAAACCTTGCTGAAGATTTTGCTGCCCTGGAGGGCCCTGGGCTATACCATTGAAGAACTGGAGCGGGACAAAGAATTACTCAAAAAGAAATTCGATGAAGTCCACCGCCTGAACATTCAACTTAAAGAGAAAATCGATCAGCTCATCTGTCTTCAGGAGACCGGCACCGCGGCCCTGTCCGTCCTGAATGTAGAGCGGCTGATGGAGGTCACCCTGCGGCTGTTGACTAATTCCGCCAAGTTGGACCGGGCCGGCATTTTCTTACTGGACGAGTCCAAAGAAGTCCTGGAACTCACCTATGCCGTGGGGGTGGATCCCGAGCTCTTGGAAAAAGTCAAGAATTACCAGATCCCCATGTCCAAGGTGGATAATGTCATCGCCCGGGTGGCCATGACGGGGATTCCGGTGGTGATCCAGGATGTGCCCCGCAGCAAGCTGAATATGAACAATCTCCTGATTCAGTTCTTCAAACCCAAGGCCTTTATTCTGGCGCCCCTGACGGTGAGAGGCAAGGTCATCGGGGTGTTGATGGCCGACCGGATTCACCAGGACGCCGCCATCAGCCTGGGGGACAAAGATTTCATCGTGGGTTTTGCCAATCAGATCGCCATCGCCATGGAAAATGCCCTGCTCTATCGCAGGTTGGAGGTTTCCGAACGGAAGTACCGGGAACTGGTGGAAAATGCCCATGATGGCATCTGGATTATCGACGACAAGGGGGTCATCAAATTCGTCAATCGCCGGATGCGGGAAATCACCGGCCACCACCTCCTGGAAGGCAAGCATATCCACGAGTTGTTCGATTGGTATAACCGCAAGCTGGTGGAAGGGGCCCTGGCGGAGAACCGCAAGAATCAGGTGGTCCAGGAAGAAATCGAGATTATCTGCAAGGACCGTGGGGTGGCTGCGCTGATCATGAGTTCCGTGCCCCTGTTTGAGAACGGCGGCTTTACCGGGGCGTTTGCCATGTTCAGCGATGTCACCGAGCTCCGGGAAACGGAAAAGCGCTTCCGGAAAATCTTTGAGGAAGCGGCCATCGGCATGTGTATGGTTAACCTGGAGGGCTACCTGTTGGACAGCAATCCCGCCCTTCAGGAGATGCTGGGCTACCAGAAAGATGAACTTTACCGGAAGTTTTTTATCGATATTTCTCATTCCGAAGATCAGGAGCGCCATGCCCGACTGTTTCAGGAATTGACCGGGGGCAAGCGGGACGCTTACCATATGGAAAAGCGCTTTCTGCGCCAAGACGGGCAGACGGTATGGGGCCAACTAACCGTATCCCTGGTGAAAGACGCCGCGGGGGAAAAGCAATTTGCCATCGCCATGATCGAAGATATTCAATTGCGCAAGCAGGCGGAGGAGGAGATCAAGGCGCACCGGGAGCAACTGCAATCCCTGGCGTCGGAGTTGTCCCTGACGGAGGAGCGGGAACGGCGGCGCCTGGCCACGGACCTGCATGACCATATCGGCCAGACCCTGGCCATCTCCAAAATCAAATTGGGAGTCTTGCAGAAATCCAAGGCCGCGGCAAAAATCGTCGGTCCTTTAGGGGAGATTCGGGAGCTCATGGAACAGATGATCCATGACACCCGGTCCCTGACCTTTGAACTGAGCCTGCCGGTGCTCTATGAACTGGGCTTCGAGGCCGCGGTGGAATGGTTTGCCAAGCATGTCCGCTCCCAACACGGTATTATGGTAGATGTGCAAAAGGACCTGCAAGCCATCCCCATGGGAGACGAACTGAAGGTCCTGCTCTTCCGGTTTGTCCGGGAACTGATGCTCAACATCGTCAAACATGCCCAGGCCCGCCATGCCCAAGTCAATATCAAGCGGGACGGGCCGGAGGTGCTCATCAAGGTGGAAGACGACGGGGTGGGGATGGATGAGTCCCAAATCGGCCCCAAATCCAGGAGCTCCGGGGGATTCGGCCTGTTCAGCATCCGGGAGCGTCTGCATTACCTGGGAGGCCGGCTGGAGGTGGAATCCCTACCCCGGGGCGGCACCCGGGCCACCTTGAGGGTTCCTCTCCAACGGACGGAAAAGACTTCAACGGGGGTGGCCCTATGACCATCAAGATCCTTCTGACCGATGACCACCAGATTGTCCGGCACGGCTTGCGCTCCTTGCTGGAATCGGAGCCGGACATGAAAGTGGTGGCCGAAGCCGACAATGGCCGCGATGCACTGCGCTTGGTGCAGAAACTGTCCCCCCAGGTGGTGATCATGGATATCTCCATGCCCGACTTAAACGGCATCGAAGCTACCCGCCAGATCCTGGCCGACTCCCCCGGGGTCAAGGTCATCGCCCTGTCCATGCACTCCGACAGTTCCTTTGTCCTGAACATGCTCAAAGCCGGGGCCTCGGGGTACCTGCTGAAAGACTGCGCCCTGGAGGAACTGGTGAAAGCCGTGCGCACTGTAGTGGGGAATAAAACCTACCTCAGCCCGGGAGTTTCCGATATCGTTATCAAGGACTTTGTGGGGGGCTGGGCCACCACCGGGGCCTCGGCCTTCGCCATCCTGACCCCCCGGGAGCGGGAAGTCCTCCAACTCATCACCGAAGGCAAAACCACCAATCAGGTCGCCGATGCCTTGTGCGTCAGTGTGAAGACCGTGGAGGCCCACCGCAAGCAACTCATGAATAAGCTGGGGATCCACAGCGTCGCGGAACTGACCAAATACGCCATCCGCCAGGGATTGACCACCCTGGAACCTTGACCTCCCGAGGCCTCGGTTAGCTTATAGCCTACAGCTTTCAGACGCTGACTGATAACCGCGGTCCCCGCCCCCCGCCCCTGTTCCGGTTCACCTTTAGGGAGCTTTTTACTCTCAACTCTTGAAATAGCGGTGAGCCGGGCTTTCGTGACTGCCAATATCGGGCTGTTGAAAAACTCCTATTATTGCGAATTTGTCATTGGGGAAGCCCTCAAAGGCCGTCACGGTTTCCTCCCATGCTACCCCAGGACCGGGAAACGGGGCAGGCCTGATCGCCCCCAACCGGTCGCCTGCCCTGAACTGATACCGTTTTGGGTTATCGGTTAAAAAGACCAGGATTATCAGAAAGTTGACGCTTAAGTTAGTTGCATTGGAAACAGAACTTGGCATTACATCTCATATCTTTCAGACAATCTTTCAAAGGGCCGAGGATTCTGAAACGTTCGCCTATCTCTCGCAGCAGGAGAAAACCAACGTCCGAGGTGATCTTGGCCCCCTGGAAATCTATCATAATGGCCCGATTAAAATCCGGCCGGATCACCTCTTTCCGGCTTTCACCCCTATCGAGCATTTTTATACCCTCGATTAGCTAATATTACCTCCTTAAATAATCTAGTTAGCCTAACATCCATCAAACTTTGCGGAATAATCCAGGTTGATAAACAAATCCTCCTAAAAACCACTTCTTTTTTCCTTAAGCTCTTGGGAGCATATTCCGATTAGACTTTCAGGAATTGTTTTCACTCAGGAGAAATGTCCGGGGGCTCCGGAAAAATTTCCGCCCTTGGTTTTTCGGGGATTGAGTGGCTCAGGCCGGGCGTCGCCGATGCCAATCGTGCTGCCAAACCTCGTTGTGACTGTAGTACATGTCTCGACCTGGAATAAATTATCGCTATCTGTCCAATAACCTATTGTAATTTAAATAAGTTACTGCTTTTCAGCATGTAATTTAAGGGGCGGGAGCTTATCCAAATGCCGGCAATGAACTTGCACGACCAGGATTCATTGCTGAGAGAAGCAGGGTTTGACCTATGTCACAGCCGTCCTGGTATGTAGTTCACACCCGCAGCCGCCAGGAAGTGAAAGTGCAAACAGGCCTGGAGTTAAAAGGCCTGGAGACCTTCCTGCCCCGGGTAACCGTGCGCAGCCGGAGGCGGGATAGACTGCAGATGCTGGAAGCGCCCTTATTCCCGGGGTATCTCTTCGTCCATACCGACCTCAACGATTGGGCCCATTTCAATATTATTAGAAATCAGGGTGTGGTCCGGATCCTGGGAATCAAGGGACAATATACCCCGGTGCTCGAAGATACCGTAACGAGCCTTCGGACGTTAGTGAACAGCGGCCAGCCAGTCTTTCCCTGGTCAAAATTAACGCCGGGCAAACGTGTGCGAGTGGTGGACGGCCCCTTGACGGGCGCCACAGGAGTCATCCTGAGGAATTCAAAAGGGAAGAGGCGTTTGGTGGTAGCCGTGGAACTCTTGGGACGGTCGGTATGCGCCGAATTAGCTGAGGAAACCGTTGAGGTTGATGAATAGCTGGGTTTATCTCCCAGATATGAGGAGTCGCACACTACGGTTTTGCCACATGTGCTTTCCATTCAATAAAATCGACCTGATGGAAGCGGTTATTATGCGTAATTATTTACAAGAGATGTGAATCAATGATCGCATTTGTCAATAATAAAGACATTAAACTTTATGCCACCGTTTAAAAAACGTTTTAGATACGGTTAGGGCGTTTTTTGGCGGCCTGATTGCGATGCTGAGTCTTCCCCCTAACTTCGGCCTGAGACCCTGGATTTTTTTAGAAGGCTCCGAAGAGGATTTCCCTGCCATGAGAGGATTCTGATACTAGGGAAGGATATATTAGCCCCAGTAAGTTTACCCTGAGGGGATCATTTCCCGGATAAAAACCCAACTCCAGCAACTCCTGACCCAGTTATACCAAATTCTGTTTCCAATGCAACAAACTTAAGTTTCAACTTGCTGATAATACCGGTCTTTTTAACCGAAGACCGAAAACCGCTAACCGAAAACGGTATAAGGGCGGGAAACCTTGGTTAATTATTGAGACCAAAGGCTTGCCCCTGGGGATCTTCTGAAAGTAACGTTTTTCGGAAGGATAAATTGGGCCGGGAAGAACGGCTGAATGGGTAGCGTTTCTAAGTCGGAAATCACTGCTGCCCCTGGGCAGCCATGATCCGACGGTGTATCTGAAGTTCGAGAAGAATTGGTTTGTTTTAGAAAAGTTTTGTGCCATCATGCTTCACACAAGAGGGTTTTGCATACAAAGAGAGGCAAGAAACTTTAAATGTTAAGATCAATTGGAATCATACCATCCTTGCTTGGGACCAGCGTTATAATAACAATAGTAATATGTAAATATTTTAATAGCCCCAAAATATATTTGTTAATCATTATTCTGGCATCTTTGTTTTATCAAATCAATACTAATAAAATAGATAACAATAGCTCTAACTTTGAGGAAACATTGATCAATATATCGCGGTTCATCATTATTACGGGAATAATGGGCTATATTATCGTTAAGATTATCGGTTTTTTCTATCCTGGATTCGATTAAATCGTATAAAGAGGCACTTACTTAGGTCTAACAAAGATAAGGGTGTCTGGTGGTATCGATAGAATTATCTAGTTGTGCGGTTATGTCTGCTCTTGCTGAGTACTCCTTGGAACAATAGACTTAACATATCCTCTTCACATGAAAGCGCATTACAGGTTTCCTTTGAATTTTTCCTTTAGCATAAAAATCCAATGCCTCTTGCTGACCTTGACATCTGCTTTACTGCCGTCTTGTACGTTTCTCAGCAATCGTGACCATGTCAAAACCTATTCGTCTTTTCAAGGAATCCAAAGGATCGCCATCTTTTTGCAACGCTGGCCGGTTTACCGGCAAAAGCCGGATCGAAACGATTTAGGTGAAGATTTCATCAAAAACAAGACGTATTTTTACGGATCGTGGCAACCTGCAGCTCAAATCAACCCCCGAGCCGTGGATCTTCAGGATATCGATGATTCACTGGTGAGAGAAACACTCATCAAAGTCTTGGAGGGCAAGGGGTACCAGGTTATCCTGGGCGACGTTCTGCCCGGCGCCGCCGAATCGTTAACCGCAGACGCACTCATGGCGCAATGCCAGGCGGTCAATCCCCAGGTCGACGCGTTCCTATTCCTTTACTATGCTCCCACCCTCTTTATGTCCCAGGCCCGGGCGACGCCCAGAGATCATGCGGGGAAGTCTTATAGCCTCCAGGAAATCATCCACCTGCTGGGCCCCGGGACCGATGCGGTTATCTGGGTGGGAAACCGAAGTCAAGGTTCGCCGGTTAATTCCATGAGCCATGCCTTCATCTACCTATCCATGACCTTGTTTAAGGCTCGAGATTGGCAAATGCTGTTGGAGGTCGCGGATTCCCAAGCCGGCGGGAAAGTTAGGCCCTGGATACCGCAATGCCCCCCGGGACCTACGGACCATGATTATTTCGCCGATGCCGGTATCATCCAACGCCTGATGCTCCAGAATTTGCGCTGCCGACTGGGTCGCCTGATCCCCGAGGCTTTTTAAACGGAGCCTGTGGCCTCAAACAATCATAAACTTACCAACCCGGCCCAGTTTTTATTCTATAGTCCACCCCCGGTGATTTTTCTGGGGAAAATATTCCCGTATCAAATTCAGGTATTCCCTAGATGCGAAAATCAGAGTTCCACCGGTTGGTTGACGGCGATTATTTGCAATATTTAAATAACACTTTCTTATGGATAAGCTAAAATTTTTCCCTAACTTGCATGGAGCGAGGATAGCTTCCTTATGGCCGCCAGAAAAATAATCAGTCTACTCCTGATATTGCTTATTTTGTTCCCCCCTGCCCAGGGGTGGGGCCAAGGGGGATCGTCTGCCGGACCCGCTCCAGGGACCTCAACGGGTCAGGGGCCGAGTCCGACGTCACCGGCAACCCAGGGCTCCGGTCTTACCGCGCCTGGTATGCAAGGAACCAGCCCTGATTTATCAAGTCAAGCGCAATTTTATCTCCAAAAGATTGGGCCCTCCTTGTCGCCTCCTACTCAACAGAAAACCGCGCCTGGACAGTTAACGCCATCGCAATTACCATCCCAACCTGCTCTGCCCCAGGAAGCGACTGAAAAATCTTCTTCGAGACCAGCTGCTCCGGCAACCAGGGAGCTTACAGCCATGGAAAACCGCAGTAAGGCCCAGGGCATGCCCCTGTCTTACTTCGGTTACAATCTTTTCAGCCAAGCCCCTTCTTCCTTCCTGCCGGTGACGGCGATCCCGGTGGGGCCGGACTATATAATCGGCCCGGGAGATACCATCCGGATGATCATTTGGGGAAGTGTGCAAGGGGAATACAGCCAAGTGGTAGATCGTAACGGCCGGATCGCCATTCCCAAGGTGGGGGTGGTCCAGGTTAGCGGGTTAAGCTTTAAACAGTTGCAGGAGGTCCTAGAGCGAGAGTTCACCCGCCAATATAACAATTTTCAGATGAATGTGACCTTGGACAACCTGCGCACCATCCGGATATATGTGGTGGGGCAGGCCCAACATCCCGGCAGTTATTCCATCTCTTCGTTATCTACCTTAATAAATGGGCTGTTCGCTGCGGGTGGCCCCAGCCTATCCGGTTCCTTGCGCGATATCCAGGTGCGCCGGCAAGGACGGACAATTATCCACCTTGACATGTACGACTTTCTCATCAAGGGCGACAAGACCAAGGATATCCGCTTGATGCCTGAGGATGTGGTATTTATCCCGCTGGCCGGCAAACGCGCCGGCATCGGCGGCCCGGTAAAGACCCCGGCTATCTTTGAACTCAGGGGCGAACGGACCCTCTCCGATCTCATCCACTTGGCCGGCGGCCTTGATCCCACCGCCTTCAAGAGTCGTGTCCAGGTCATGCGGATTAAGGATCGCAGGGAAATGGTGTTAACTGAGGATGATTTGGAAAAATTTTTAACTGGTCGCCTTCCGGATATCGTGCTGGGGGATGGAGACTTAATCAGGGTGTTTCCCGTCCCCAGCGTTGATATCAAGATGGTACGCGTTGAAGGCGCAGTCCAGAATCCCGGCGAGTTCGGCTACCGGGATAATATGCGGGTCAAAGACTTAATCACCTTTGCCGGAGGCTTTTTATTACAGTCTAATCTCGAGGAGGCCGAACTCACCCGGGTGACCGTCACCCCGGACGGCCCCCAGACTTCCCGCATCTATATCAATCTTCGCCGGGCCATGGCTGATATGGGTCGGGACAACATCCTCCTTAAACCCAATGATTATCTTTCTGTCCGTCCTGTCCCGGACTGGGCCTTATACAAACTTGTTACTCTTAATGGAGAGGTTAAATATCCCGGCGCCTATACCATTAAGAAGGGAGAGACGTTGAGTTCGGTATTGACCCGGGCCGGTGGATTTACCGACAGGGCCTATACCAAAGGGGCCTCTTTTACCCGGGAAGCCGTGAAAAGAATGCAAGCCGAACACTTGAAGCAAGCCATTGATAGGATTGAAGCGGAGATGTTGTCCCTATCCGTTCAAAAAACCCAAACGGCTGTGGAAAAAGAGGACACGGAGCGACAAAAAACCGTCGTAGCACAGCAGCAGCAATTCTTGGCCAAACTGAGAACCATTGTGCCGTTGGGGCGGGTGGTCATCCGCATCGATGACCCGGAACGCTTGCGGGGCACCCCTGATGACCTGGAGTTACAGGATGGTGACAGCCTGGTGATTCCCCAGATCCAGCAGAGTGTCAATGTGTTGGGCTCAGTGGTGAACCCCACCGCGGTCATTTATGATCCCTATCTCACCGTCAAAGATTATCTTGCCAAGGTGGGAGGTCCCTCCAAGCATGCTGATGTCAGGCATTTGTATGTCATCAAGGTCAACGGTTCGGCGTTGAGCGGCAGAGGCTATTTCTTCGGCAGGTTGGATTCCGTGCGGTTAGACCCGGGAGATAGCGTCGTGGTGCCGGAAAACCTGGAACGGGTAGCCTGGCTCAAGGAGGTTAAGGACATTGCTATTATACTCGGACAGTTCGCCTTGATGGCCGGGGTGGTTTTCGCAGCTATAAAGTAAAGTGGCTTGGGGGGACCTTGCTGTATCGAATTGCTCTTGCGATCATTATTGCATGGATTGCCATCCCAGGGGCAAGACAACCGGCTCACGCCGGCCTGTTAACGGGTCCGGACAGTAAATTCAACCTGGCCATGTTTACGGTAGGGTCTCTCGGTTTTTCAGCTGTGGCCTATTATATGTATAAAAACAGTCCTGCTCAAAGGGCCAAAGGGTATCCGGAAAACTTGGGTCTGGGGGAGTGGTACCTCGCCGGCTACAGCGGGCTTTCTTACCTGCCTGCGGCGGACTGGAAGTTTTTTCAATTTTCCCCTCCTTATCAAGGCAGGACGGCCAAAAATATCGAATATCAACCGGGAATTCTTGGAGGAATAAAATTCGGGCGGTTTTTTGATGCCATCCCTTGGTTCGGCTTGGAATTGGAGACCAATTTCTCTCGCAATAATATCCGCGGGAACCAAGGTCGCATATCGCCTCCGGTGCCGGGAGGGCCGACCAATGCCATGGGAGGAGCTGATTGGTTTATGATCTGGAACCTGCAATGTAATCTATTGGTGCGTTACGGCTTCTTCAAAGATAAAGAAGTCACCTTTGGGCGGTTGCAGCCATATGTGGGAATCGGTCCCGGCTTTGAGGTAATTTATGGCAAATTCGACGCGACTAAAAACCTTGCCATCGAAGCGCAGGTCGGCGTCCGGTATATGTGCACCCAGAATATCGCGGTCTTCTGCGAGTACAAGTTCAGTTATCAGTTTGACGTGGAATACCAAGATTTCCCATTAAATAAACAAGCTCCAAAGGGCGCCATGATGTTCGATGTTCCGCACCACCGGATTGTTTTTGGTGTCTCCTATCATTTCAAGAACCTTTACGGGAATTAAGTCAGTTAAAGGTCTTAATATCTAAATGGTCAGGTATTATTGATATGGCTAATACCTTTTATTGTTTTCCTTATAAACATTATCAACTTATGGCCTCTTTAGTAATTTCCATCGCCATCATATTCACACTCATCAATGTTCCAAAAGCTCAAGCCGAACCTTACTTAAGAATACAGAAAAATGGAGTGGTCTATTACTATTTTTCCAATAGAGGTAATTATATTACCCGACAGCCTTCGGTCATTTCCAAAAGATCTCGGATCATCGGCCCTCCGGCCCGCTACAAACTTTCACTCCAGGAACTGGAACCATTAGTCCAGGAGGCTGGCCGCCACCATAATCTGCCGCCTCCATTAATAAAAGCGGTTATTCGGGTGGAATCGAACTTTAATCCCGCGGCCACTTCTCCCAAAGGCGCTCAGGGGCTGATGCAATTGATGCCGGGGACCGCAGAACAATTGCAGGTCACCAATCCCTATGACATCAAGGAAAATATTTGGGCCGGCACCCGCTATTTGGGTATGTTGTTGCAAAAATTCAATAACAACTTACCTATGGCCTTGGCAGCTTATAACGCCGGCCCCCAGCGGGTTGCACGATGCCAGGGGATTCCTCCCATTAAAGAAACCCAGGGGTTCGTGCGGGATGTCTGCACCAACTTTTTGCAATACAGTAAAGAACCAGCGCCCCCGCAATGAGCGGCGCGGCAGTTACCCCCTGAGCAAAAACTGAAAACCGGCTTATTGATAACCTAGAGACGTGGGAACTATCTCAATGGACGAGCCTGTAAACCGAACCAGCCCCGACGATGGCAAAGTCCACCTGCTGGACTACCTTATCATCCTGGCCAAACACAGCCGCATGATCATATACGCCAGCGCCGCGGTTACGGTGTTGACTTATCTTTGCCTCTTTATTTCTCCTAATGAATATACCGCCACCGCGCGTCTGCTTTCACCCCATCAAAACATGACTCTAAGTGCTCAGCTACTGAACAATCTGGGCGGAGGTATCACCCCAGGGACGGTGGGGGGGGCCGGGGGCCCCGGGGGCATGGCCGCCGGTTTGTTGGGCCTCAAGTCACCTGCTGATCTTTATGTAGCAATGCTGGGGTGCGATTCTCTGTTAGATCGCATTATTGCCCGCTTCGACTTAATGGAGCTTTATCGGGTAAAATATTCTGAAGATGCTAGGAAAATCTTAACTAAGAATGCCAAGATCAGTGCGGGTAAGAAAGATGCTATCATCTCTATTGCAGTGACCGACAAAGACGCCAAAAGGGCCGCAGAGATAGCCAACGCCTTTATCGAAGAATTGGATAAGCTGCTTCAGGGATTGGCCCATCAAGAGGCCGGGGGAAGACTGGCCTTCCTGGAGAAAGAGCGAGAGCAGGCCATCCATAACCTGACCAAGGCGGAAGAAACCTTGCGCACCTTTAGCGAAAAAAACAGCGTGCTGCAGATTGATGTCCAGACCAGGGGAGTCATTGAATACATTGCCAGACTTCGGGCAGAGATAGACGCCAAAGAAGTGCAGGTTCAGGTTCTACGCCAACAGGCCACCTCTTTTAACTATGATGTGGTCCGTCTAGAAACGGAGTGCAAGGGTTTGAAGGAGAAACTGCGCGCTGCTGAGACCCAATATGAGAACTGTGTCAGCGATGTCTGCCTCCCCTCTTCCAAGGCCCCGGCAATTGGCCTTGAATATCTCCGATTGTTCCGGGAGGCCAAATTCCAGGAAAGTCTCTACCGACTTTATGTCGGGCTAGTGGAAACAGCCCGAATGGATATGGCCCGGAATTTTTCGGTGATCCAGGTATTAGATCCAGGCATACCACCGGAGAAGAGGTCCAACAAGAGGCTCCTGCCAGCATTACTGTTTGGGACCTTAACCTTTTTTATCATGATATTTATTCCCTTTGGACAAGAATATTGGCAAGAATCAATAGTGAGAGAACATCAACAAAAAATGACCATTATTACTGATTATATAGAACCATGGGTTAGAGTTCCCAAAAAGATTTTGTGGTTATTCAATAGAAAATTATAATAAAGAATTACTTGTCCAGAGAAAATTATCCTTTCTGCCTTCCACAAGACTTTTAAGTTATAAACAAACTATACTTTCCTGGTTAATCCGCGTATAAAAGTATCACCAAACCTTTTTTACAGCGGTGGCCAAGGTTGCCGCATAATCTCGGTTAGCATCCTCAGCCGCAGCGCCCTCAAATACGCCAATATCACCTCCCCTCAACAAGTAATGGAGGCTATCGATAGTTTTTTTCAGGTGTACAACCCCCAAGCCTCACCGTTTCAATGGAGCAAGAGGTATGTTTATCCCAAAGATCTGGCAAAACGTATCGCTGATTTATGCAACTAAGTACTAGATAAATGATAAAAGGTTCTATTATTCTGAAAAGTTATTGCGTTGTCCTTTAAGTCATCGCTGAAGTTTTTGCTATCAAGGAATGTTGAAAGTTAGGTTAACGTTGCCTAACTTATCCATAATAGCATTGATACAAAATTTAATAGGAGAGGTAAAATAACCTTTGGATCAACAAAAGAAAGCTCTAATCACCGGGATCACCGGGCAAGACGGCAGTTATCTAGCGGAGTTGCTTTTGGCTAAGGGGTACGAAGTCCACGGACTGAGGCGTCGTTCCAGCACCTTCAATACCCGGCGCATCGACCACCTCTACGTGGACCCGCACGAAACCGGGGCCAGGTTTTTCCTGCACTTTGGCGATTTGACAGACTCCGGCCAGCTCAGCCACCTGATCTATAATATTCAGCCGGGAGAGATTTATCACCTGGCGGCCCAGAGCCACGTGCGGGTAAGCTTCGACATGCCGGAGTACACCGGCGACGTCACCGGACTGGGGGTGACCCGGTTGTTGGAAGCCATCCGCCGCAGCGGCATCAAGACCCGGTTTTACCAGGCCTCCTCCAGCGAACTTTTCGGCTCGGCGCCGCCGCCCCAGAATGAGGAGACCCTCATGCGGCCCCGCAGCCCCTACGCTGCGGCCAAACTCTACGCCTACTGGATGGTGCGCAACTATCGGGAAGCCTACGGCCTGTTTGCGGTGAACGGCATCCTCTTCAACCACGAATCGCCCCGGCGAGGCGAGACCTTCGTCACCCGGAAGATTACCCGGGCCGTGGCCCGCATCAAGTTAGGGCTTCAACAGAAGCTCTACCTGGGCAATCTGGAGGCGCGCCGGGACTGGGGCTATGCCCCGGACTTCGTGGAGGCCATGTGGCTCATGCTGCAGCAGGAGGGGCCCGACGATTACGTGGTGGCCACTGGCGAGACCCATTCAGTGCGGGAGTTTTTGGAAGCGGCCTTCGCCCACGCGGACCTGGACTGGCGGCAATACGTGGAAATCGACTCTCGCTACTTCCGCCCCACCGAGGTGGACGTGCTCTTGGGAGACGCCGGCAAGGCCCGGCAACGCTTGGGCTGGCAGCCTCGGGTTGGCTTCAAGGAACTGGTGCGCCTCATGGTGGACGCCGACCTCCAGGCCCTGCTGGATCTGCGCCAGTGCCAGGACGTGATTCGCCAGCTAAGCCAGACCAATGCCATCAAGTTCCCTGAAGATGCTTCCCGAGGGTGAACGCATTTTTGCGTCTTGGGTCGCAGCGTTAAGAAAATACTATTTTAAGGAATGGTGGTACTTACTGTTCCTGCGCTTGCAGTTGGAGTTTGTTAAATTATGAAATGAGCGATATCGGGGTCTTTTACTGAACCAAAGTGAGACGCTGGTATTCATCCCTCAGATTATGAGCCTAGTTAAAAAAAACATTATTGCAAATTTTGCTGGGACTATCTGGCAGGTCCTCATGGGATTGGTTTTTATTCCTTTTTATATCAAATTGTTGGGGATTGAATCTTGGGGGCTAATTGGTGTTTTTGCTACGCTCCAGACCATATTTGGCGTTTTCGATATGGGATTAAGCAGTACATTAACCCGTGAGATGGCGCGGCTTTCTGTATTACCGGGAAAGGGACAAGAAATGCGCAATCTTGTCCATACCCTGGAAGTTTGGTACTGGGCAGTTGCCATTTTAGTCGGAATTATCGTTGTGTCATTATCACCGGTTATTGCGCATCACTGGGTTAAGGCAGGACAGTTATCTACCAAAACCATCGAACAGGCGCTAATAATCATGGGATTCTTAATAGCTCTCCAGATGCCAATCGGATATTACTCTGGAGGATTGATGGGGTTACAAAAACAGGTTCTGCTTAACGCAATCATTGTTACGGTAGGTACTTTGCGCGGAGCCGGGGCTGTCCTAGTCCTCTGGTTGGTTTCTCCAACAATTCAGGCCTTTTTTTTATGGCAGATAGTTACCAGCGCAGTAAACATCTTTTTACTAATGATATTTCTTTGGCGTGCCCTACCGTTTAGCGAGAAAAAAGCAGTTTTTCAAAAACAGCTCCTCAAAGGTATTTGGAGGTTTAGCGCGGGAATGAGTGGGATCGGGATACTCTCGCTAGTACTTATGCAACTGGATAAGATCATATTAAGCAAAATGCTATCACTTGAAATGTTTGGTTATTATACGCTTGCCAGTATGGTAGCGATGAGCCTTATGCGCTTTTATACCCCTGTTTTTTATAGCATATACCCCAGATTTACAGAATTAGTATCTTTCGATAACCAAGATGAACTAAAGCGGCTTTATCATAAATGTTGTCAGTTTATGTCAGTTCTAATCCTGCCTGCCTCTATTATTGTGGCTTTTTATTCTTATGAAATTCTTCTTCTTTGGACCCAAAATCAAGCAGCTGCGGAGAAATCTTATCTTGTGGTAAGCATTCTGGTTTGTGGTACTGCCTTAAATGGATTGATGAACCCTCCCTATGCATTGCAGTTGGCATTTGGCTGGACTAGATTAGCTTTTTTAAAAAATGTTGTTGCCGTAATTCTTCTTGTGCCACTAATTATTTTTATGACAAGGTACTATGGTGCGACCGGTGCAGCCAGCGTTTGGCTTGTTTTAAACATGGGCTATATCTTCTTTGAAATTCCAATAATGCATCGAAGATTATTGTGTAAAGAAAAATGGCGATGGTATCGACAAGATGTGTGTTTTCCACTGATAATATGTATATTTGTCGCCGGCATTGGCCGATTATTTATGAATAGGCAGATGTCTGAATTTACGATGTCATTATATTTAATAGCCATTGCTGCCTTAACGCTCGGAACAACGGTAATTATGACCCCTTTAACGAGGTCATGGCTCTTTAAGAACTTATTGAGAATAAAATTGGTAGAAGTAATTTCAATGATGCGGAAGTATTAAGTTAGCTTAAGCATAATGACGCCTAAGACCTTTGCCGCACGTTTCCGGCACCATGGAGGTGGTTTACACTCTCATCTTACTACAAAGGGTTATTATATTTTATAAATCGATCGGCAATTATTATTTAATAATCGAGTAATGTTACCTGGTGCAAGACGTGTAAATTATTAGCATATAACATTTTTAGGTGCCGATACACTGCAAAGGAGAAAAGCAGGTAACATGTATTATTCGCAGTTTGGCGAAGACAAAATTCTTTTTGAAATTTTCCAGGGGAAGACTCGAGGGATTTGCATCGAGGTTGGTGCGAATAATGGAGTTGACGACAGTACCTCGTTGTTTTTCGAGAGAATGGGCTGGAAGTGTATTTTAGTAGAGCCGGACCCTTCTTTATGTCAAGAAATGCGTTCCAAACGCAATGCCTTGATTTATGAATATGCTGCATCTAATCGGACTGACATGGTAAACCTTTATGTGGTTGAAGGGGCGGAGAGGGCTCATGGGTTATCGACGATAAGTGCTAACAGAGAAGATCATGATAGAATTAAAAGTCATGGGTTTGCAAGTCGACCTGTGCAGGTTCGCACGATGACGTTGGACGAAATATTAATGGATGCCCAACTTGATGGTGACGTCGATTTTATTTCGATTGATGTTGAAGGCCACGAGTATGAAGTGCTCGAAGGTCTCTCTCTTGAAAAATGGAAGCCGATTATTATACTCATGGAAGACAATTCTAATTTTGAGAATAATATTATAAGAAATTATTTAAAAAAATATGGTTATATTAGGTTCTTGAGAACTGGCGTAAATGATTGGTATGCGCATCGAACCAATAAGCGACTCGTGAATATGAGAAGCAGAACTAGGATATCATGGATGGCACTTAAAATAAGAGCAAAAAGCAAACTTCGAAAAATCTCGCTAATTATTAAAATTAAAAGATTATTTAGAAGGGAAATGGTTCGATAGTAATGCCTCTCACCTCACTTTCTATTTGCATCCCTACGTATAACTTTGGGCAATTTATCGGAGAGACCCTGGAAAGTATAGTTTGCCAATTAAACGACGGTGTAGAAATTATCGTACTCGATGGAGCATCCACTGATAATACGTCCGATGTCGTGCGCCAATTTCAAGAAAACCGCCCAAACTTGAAGTATTTTCGACTCGATCAAAAGGGTGGAATTGATAGAGACATGGCAAAGTCTGTTGAATTAGCTATCGGTGAATATTGTTGGCTATTTAGCAGTGACGATGTCATGAGCCAGGGGGCAATCGCAAAAATACTGACCCAAATTAAGCATGGACATGACTTGTACTTGTGTAAGCATATAAATTGTTCGTTTAACATGGAGCACCTTTTTGAATATCCTGTTTTGAAGACCAATGAAAAATTAGAATTTAATCTTGCTGACCAAGTGGATCGGCGACGTTATTTCGAGCTTGCCCAAACTACTGAGGCGTTTTTCAGTTTTATGGGTGGGATTATTATCAAGAAATCGAAGTGGGATTCTGTTCAAATGAATGAGGCGTTTGTTGGAAGTTGCTGGGGGCATGTGGCAAGAATTTTTGAGTTGATGCCAACGGGGCTTACGTTAAAGTACTTACCAGAACCGCTCCTCCTAAAACGTAGCGACAACGATTCTTTTCTTGTTAAAGGTAGGGCGCACCGGATCGGTATAACAGTGAACGGGTATCTGAGGATAGGGAGCCATTTTTTTGGAGCGCATTCTTTGGAGTTCTATAATATTAGGCGGGTGCTGAAGAATGAAAAACCGGTGGTTGTGTTTTTTCACATACGCAGTTTAATCGAGCCAGGTGATATCGAAGAACTGCGATTGCTTAATGAGCTTTTTAATAAATGTTACTCCGGCTCGGACACGGCTGATCGATTTTCAAGATGGGTTTTTGGATCAGACTTGCTAAGCACTTTTTACAGGATTCTGTTTCGTCCTCTTCTTAGTTCACTATACAAGTACAATTTTTTTAGGATCGCTAAACAGTGGGTTTGTGAGCGCTTATCAGAAAATTACATGGACGTTTCAAACCAAAAATTCAACAAATAAGGGGACGCGGTCATCACTCGCCTTGTGGAGCGTTACCGCTTCTCGTTCAGGCTTTTCTGGTTTCGGGGCGACGCCCCCTTAACAAAACCTGAAATATACGAGTATTGCGAGCACAATGTCTCACCTACTTTATTCGGTTGCCATCTAATAAGAACGGATAGGACGGATAGGCTGGTAAGTCCTCACCTCAGTCCTCCGGTCACTTGCCCGCCCAAGGGCGGAATATTGGGGGAATCACCTATATGCAAGAACCTAACCGGGCAATGCTGAGCGCCATTAAGCTTTCAATATGTATACCGACTAAAAATTTTGGGGCATTCATCGGGCAGACGCTGCAAAGTATCATTGATCAAGCTGTCGATGGATTGGAAATTGTGATAGTGGATGGCGGTTCTATAGACAATACGCAAGAAGTTGTTAAAGTTTTTGAACGGAAGTTTCCTGAGTTACGTTATTTTCGTCAAGAGCGTGCGATGGGAGTTGATAAGGATTTAGCGACAGCTGTTGGATTGGCAAGAGGGGACTACTGCTGGCTGATGTCGGCTGATGATGTTCTGAAAGCCGGGGCAGTTCGCCGGGTCATGCTGGAAATCAGCTTAGGCTTGGACACCTATTTGTGCAACAGAACGGAATTTGATCGGAATCTTAAGCCCATTACAGATAGATATTGGCTTAAGAAAGAAATAAATGATCGAGTTTTCAACTTCTCTGATCGACGGGAGATTATTGAATATTTTAGCTTGGCTCGATCGGTGGGGGCGTTGTTTAGTTATATCAGCTCAATCATTTTTTCTCGTCGGAAATGGAAACTTGTGGAATTGGATAATAGGCTTATCGGAAGCAACTACATGCACGTCAATACGCTTTTAACGATGCTTAAAGCAGGCGGTAAGCATAAGTACATCAGACAGCCCCTGATTTTATGCCGCCGGTACAATGATAGTTTTCTGACAGCGGGCGATGCGGGAGTCGTGAAGCGATACCTGATTGACATTGACGGGTATCACCTTTTAGGTGAACTGCTGTTCCCTGATAAGGCGGTATGGAAAGCGTTTATGGGGGTTATGCAGTATGAACATCGCTGGTTTATGTTGATACGCTTAGCGATACGATTGCAGGACGATTTTGAATGGAAGAGTATCGAATTGAAGCTATTGGACTATGGTTACAACCCAAGCCTAATATTTTTGATAAACCACATACGACGAATAGAACGTTTCTTGCCATTCATCAGATTTTTTAGGCTTATCCGGCATAAATTATGCGCGTGCTTTTTGTAACTGGTTCATACCCGCCAATGATGTGCGGTGTCGGCGATTACACGGCAAGTCTCGTGTCAAAGATTTCCGTGCAAGAAGGGATGAATGTAGGCGTTCTCACCAGTGTGGCGGCAGCATCTAATGGATTGGGAGACGATAGGGTGCAGATGTTGCCGATAGTCCAAGGATGGCGGTTCTTGGAACTTCCGAAGATTATTGGCGTTATTCGCCGTTGGCGTCCCGATGTTGTGCATTGTCAGTACCCCACTCTCGGATACGGGGGTAGTTGGATGCCATATTTTATTCCGTTACTTTTGAAACTCTATGGTCTTAATGTCGTGCAGACCTGGCACGAACTCCCCAGTCGCTTTCGATTCTTCCCCAATGCTCTCACCAAAGACATATTGATTGGGGTCGAACCGGACTATTTGCACAAGATGCGGAGGCGTTACGCTTGGCTGGTTCGACGAAAGGTTGGACACTTTATTCCAATAGGTTCAAATATACCGAGAGTGGATCTAACAGAAGCAGAGCGTGCTGAGATTCGAGCGCAATATGTGGGGCCAGATCGCGCGATGATTGTTTATTTCGGCTTCGTCTATATGACAAAAGGCGTAGAGTTGTTATTCGAGATTGCTGATCCGAGAAAGGACAAAATCGTACTTATTTCTAACTTGGATGTTGAGAATAATCCTTACCACAAAACAATTCTGGAATGTGCAGATAATCGATTGTGGGCTGGAAAGGTCGTTGTCACAGGGTTCTTGAGTGCGGAGAGCGTTGCGAGGTTGCTCTGCGCCGCAGATGCGGCAGTATTCCCTTTTACAAATGGAGTGGGGATGCGCAATGGTTCCTTCTTGGCCGCAAAGGACCAAGGCACTTTTACGCTTACCACAGCACATGATAAGCAAGGTTATGATGCTACCGGCAATGTCTATTATGCCATCCCAGGTGACATTAAAACCATGCGAGATGCCTTGTCGCAATACAAAGGAAAACGTTCGCGTAAAATCTCTTATGAGGCTTCAGTTTGGGCAGAAATCGCCGATAGGCATATATCTCTTTATCACAGTATCCTTCCTTAAGTAGCACCCCCTATTAATATCATAGTAGCTTGAGGAATAGACGTGCAAATAACCTGGCTCGGAATTCTATTCATTCCTTTGGGCGTAGTGTTTTTTGCAGCCGCACCCAAGTGGCTTTATAGCATTGTCGTATTTTCTATTCCATTTACGGCTACATCTTTGTTAAATACAGCCAGTGGTGTACCGTTGCCACCTTTCCTATTTTTCGGATTGTTATTTATTGCTAACCAAGTGCTAAAATTAATAAGAAACGGTAGTTTTAGCTTTTTAATGTATGGTGACCGATCTCTATTGTTACTGATACTATTTATGGGCACCGTAATGCTGTCAATGATTATGCCATTAATTATTGATGGCAGTTTAATGGTCAGTACGAACCAATTAAATGATCTCTATGACGTACCGGTACAGTTGACGGCACAAACTGCCAAATACCCCATTCCGGTTGTGTTCGGGGTAATCCTATCCTTGTTATTGGTTTTCAGGAATGATTCAATAAAAAAATTGCAATCCACGATAAAGATATATGTGGTCTCAGGGGTATTTGTAAGTCTTTGGGCATATTTACAGTTTATGTGTAACAACGTTTTGGGAATTGAGTATCCATATTACATATTTAACACCGCGGTTGCCGAGGCGATGAAAGGGTACACGCAGACGTTCCATTTCGAGGGGGAATTTATTCCTCGAGTTTCGTCGGTTGCCCATGAACCTTCCATTTTTGCAAAGTATTTACTCACAGTGATTCCGGTTATGGTGGTTTTTGTCTTGATGAAGCGAAGATTGTTCGGGGGTAGCCGTGACAAACTTGTCTTGTTGGTGTTGGTTGGAGCGCTGTTGATCACGACATCTACGAGTGCTTATTTGGGGCTTGTTTGTATCTCAGTGGTGACGGCGATGCTAATGGGCCGATATCGATCAGGAGTAAGGCGTTGGATCATTGGGCTGGGGCTTGTTAGTATTATCATGGGGGCGGCATATGCTTGGTTTCCGCTGTTTCAGGAAGTGCTTGACTCAATGATATTCACGAAACATGAGTCTGGCTCAGCGCTGGACAGGTATCTTTCAGTTACCTCATCGTGGGAGTACTTTTTAATGTACCCAATTCTAGGAGTGGGTTGGGCAATGGTAACCTGCCACGACCTTATAGTTAATTTGCTTGTTTCCACTGGGGTGGTAGGGTTGGCCGCATTTATTATGTTGGTATCTTATGTGATTAGGCGTTCGTTCCGTACATTGTATATATGCAATCATGGGGAGGGGGGTAAACATAATGACTTGTTTGTATTGAGTACCGGTTTGCTCATTTCATTTATTACATTAATCGTGATTGGAATAGTAACTGGACTTGAGTTTTATTTGGGATATTTCTATTTTATACTTAGCATGCTAATAGCAGCAAATATTGTAGGTCGCGCAAAAAACTGTACTGAAATTAAATAAAGGTGGTGTAATTTGGCAAAGGCTATTGAATTGGCTTATGGTTAGTATTGTTGGCCAATATCTATCGATGAGTTACTAAAGATATTTGTACCATAATCTAAGGAGATAATATGCATCTTATCCATCGCAACACCTGCCGGGTATGTGGATCCTCTGCGCTAACTAAGGTTATCGAACTAGGTGAGCAGTACCTGCAAGGGTCATTCGTCAAGCCAGGGAAAGAACTTCCACCAATGCGGAAGATCCCGACAACGCTGGTTAGATGCGACACGACGCGCGATGAGAGGGCTTGCGGTCTATTGCAGATGGCCTATTCGGTGCCATCGCGAATTCTCTACTCGGCATACTGGTATAGGTCCGGAACAAATCAGACAATGCGTGACCACCTGAAGGGAATCGCAGACGAAGCTGTGCGTATTGTTCAGATGAGGGACGCGAGGGTACTGGACATCGGATGCAATGACGGAACCTTATTGAATTACTTTCCGCAAGAGTTTATCAAATATGGGGTTGATCCGTCCGATGTCGCTCAAGAGATTGGCGAAAATATCAGAGTTATTCAGGATATCTTCCCGTCTGGCGAACTGAAAAAAGAGATCGGAGGGAAGCGGTTCGACATCATCACGTCAATAGCAATGTTTTATGATCTTGAAGACCCGGTTGAGTTCGTACGAAATGTGAAAGAGATCCTCTCGGAGAATGGCATCTGGATATTTGAAATGTCTTATATGCCTTCCATGCTCCAAATGAATTCATATGACACTATCTGCCACGAACACCTGGAGTATTACAGCTTGGCCGTTTTGGAGAATATCCTCAACCGGGTGGGCATGAAAATCGTTCGTGCAGAGCTTAATGATATTAATGGAGGAAGCATCCGTTGCTACGCAACGTACGCCACTAATTTTTCGTTCAAAGACCCAGAATATTTAAGGCAGCTTTACGTTTTGCACCAGTATGAATTTGATATTGAACTTGACACCGACAAACCTTACAAGAACTTTCAAGAAAGAATCAAATGCAACAAGAACGAGCTAATGACGTTGCTTAGGCAGATAAAGGCTGATGGAAAGAGAATTCATATCTACGGCGCCTCTACAAAAGGTAATACGATTTTGCAGTGGTGCGGGATTGATAAGTTGTATATTGATTTCGCTTCCGATAGAAACCCAGATAAATGGGGCGCGAAGACTTTAGGCACCGATATTCCAATTATTAGTGAAGACGAATCAAGACAGATAAAACCTGATTACTATCTTGTTCTTCCCTGGCATTTCAAAGTGGAGTTTCTGGAAAGAGAGAAAGAAATGTTAGCTGCCGGTGTGGGCATGATTTTTCCATTGCCTCACGTTGAGGTGTTCAAGAAATAGCATAGCAAATGGCCGCGAAGATCGCCTTAATTCATGACTACATATGTATCTTCGGGGGCTCAGGGCGGGTATTTCAGTATATCTGCGAAGAGTTCCCGGAGGCCGATGCGTATACACTTGCATATAACCCTGACAAAACACTTCCATATTTCATTAATAAAAACCTCAACATAACATGGCTGAACAGGTTTGTACAATCTAGGGGCGCGTTTGTGTGGTCATTTCCGGTCGCTACTTATGTCATGGAGTCATTAGACCTTCAGCAGTACGATATAGTGTTGAGTTATGCGGCGACCGTGGCCAAGTATGTGAAGGTTACTAACGGTAAGCATATTTGCTACTGTTATATTCCAACCAGCGCGATATGGCAGTTCGACTAATATTTTGGTCACAGATTAAAGGCTAAACTATTAAAACTGTTCCTTCCATATCTGCAGAAACGAGACTATGTCCCGTCGCAGCGAATTGACCAATTTATCGCGATCTCAAATGCATCAAAAGCGTACATCAAGACGTATTACAATCGGGACTCGCAAGTCATTTATTGCCCTATTGACTTGAATCAGTTTGCTCCCTCAGAAAATCGGCAAGACTACTATCTGATCGTCTCCAGGCTCGAACACTGGAAACGGATTGACTACGCCATCGAGGCATTTAACAGATTGGGGTTGCCCCTCAGGATTATAGGGACCGGGAAAGAAGAGATGAAGCTGAAAGCGATGGCAAAATCCAATATAACCTTCCTTGGGCGGGTTGATGACGTGACCCTCGCGCGTGAGTACAGTGAGGCTGTTGCGGTGATTTTCACGCCATTCAACGAATATGGGTTGGTTCCTTTGGAGGCCAACGCCAGCGGCACGCCGGTGATCTGCTATGGAAAAAGCGGCGTAACCGAGATCATGGTGCCTTGGGGAAGCGACGACGTTTCAACTGCACCACCCACCGCCGTGTTTTTTTATGAGCAGACAGCGGCTGCACTCGTCGAGGCTGTGCGGCAGTTCGATGGCGCGAGGTTCAATAGTGATGATCTGGTCAGGCATGCTTCTCAGTGGAGCGTACCCGCCTTCAAAAAAAACATTCGCCTTGCGATTGGTGCAATGATTTGAAAAACATCGGCGTAGGGTTAAGAATTGCGCGCTGTGGAGAGACCAACTTTACGCTCTGTTTGCGGGGTCTTCATTGAGGAAGAAACTACTAGTAATCGGTGGTTCTGGTTTTGTTGGCGCACACATTAGTGCCGCATTGAGCTCGGACTACAAGGTGACTGCCCATGGGCGAGAGTTCGACGTAAGAAACGTGGAGCGTCTGAAGAACATGGTCTCTGACGAACAACCGGACTATCTCATTCACCTGGCTGCTGTCACCACTGTTGGCGAGTCTTTTAGTAACCCATCTGAAACCTATTGTATAAATTTTCAGGGGGTGCTCAATGTGCTTATGGCGCTGCGTGAGTGTTGTTTCAAGGGGCGAATGCTTTACGTCAGTTCGAGCGAGGTCTATGGCTTGCTGGCGGAGCATGAATTGCCGGTGTCCGAGGAAAGACCGCCCAAGCCGCTGAGCCCTTATGCCGAGAGTAAGATCGCCGCCGAGGCGCTTTGCTACCAGTGGAGCCAGACTGAGAGTTTCGAGATCGTCGTGGCGCGGCCATTTAATCATATTGGGCCGGGGCAGAGCGAGCGGTTCGCGATTGCGGAATTTGCGCGGCAGATATCGGCTATTAAGCTCGGGTTGGCAGAGCCGGTAATCTATGTTGGCGATATCGATACCACGCGTGACTTTACCGACGTGCGCGATTTGGTTTCTTCCTATTTTCTACTACTAAGCCGGGGCCTGAACGGAGAAATTTATAACGTCTGCTCCAATAGCGAGCGCTCCATTCGTTCGCTGCTCAAGCGTATGTGCGAACTTGCAGGAGTGAATGTGGAACTGCGCGCTGACCCAGCACGTTTCCGGCAGAGTGAGCAGCGACGTGTCTGCGGGAGTAATGTTAAGCTAGTGGCAGATACGGGTTGGCATGCTCGGTTCTCCATCGATCAAACTTTGTCCGATATTTTGAGTTTTTGGGAGAAGAAAACGCGTAGCTAATGCCAATTTCTTGAATTTATTTTTCCATGCTCTAGTCCTGGATTATGCCGCAGAAAAAGGTGGAAAATAGTATAAGTATATAATATAAGCAGAAAATATTAGCAAATCGGGGGCCTAAAAATGCTCGATAGTGGTGAAAGCCGGAAAGAGATGATCCGGCCGGATTTTAACCGAGCCATCATGATAGATTTCCAGGGCGCCAAGATCACCTCGGACGTTGGTTTTCTCCTGATGCGAGAGATAGATGACCGTTTCAAAATCATCGATCCCATGCAAGATTGCCTGGAAGACTTGAGGTCACCTAATCATACGAAGCATTCCTTGGTCCAGATGGTTCGTCAAAGGGTCTATCAGGGTGTTGAAAAACTTTCTTTTATGAAACTAAAATAAACGCTATCCATAAGGGCGCAAAGGTGTTATTATTAATGATAACAAGCTCTTAAATGGAGGGAGCGTTTATGCGCGGTGGCGACGCACAACAGGACGGCATGTTCAGTTACCTTTCTCCAGCAGGCCGGGTTCCCCAAGATCATCCCTCGCGGCCCATCAAGAAGATGGTGAATCAAGCGTTGGCCGAACTGTCCGGAGAGTTCCAGGCCATGTATTCCCGGGAGGGACGCCCTTCCATCCCCCCGGAGAAGCTGCTGCGCGCCTTGCTGCTGCAAGTCCTTTACACCATCCGCAGCGCACGACTGCTGATGGAGCAGTTGGATTACAATCTCCTGTTCCGCTGGTTTGTCGGTCTATCCATGGACGACAAAGTCTGGGACCATTCCGTCTTTTCCAAGAATCAAGAACGCTTTCTCCGTTCGGACTTGGCGGCGGCCTTTTTCGGGCGCATCAAAGAGCAGGCGGCGACAGCCGGACTGCTGTCGGACGAGCACTTCACCGTGGACGGCACCCTGATTGAGGCCTGGGCATCCATGAAGAGTTTCCGCCCCAAGGACGCCCCGCCTCCCCAGGCCGGCGCCGGTCGCAACCCGGAAGTGGATTTTCATGGCGAACGGCGTTTGAATCAAACGCATGCCTCCACCACGGACCCGGAGGCGCGGCTTTTCCGCAAGGGCAAAGGCAAAGAGGCCAAGCTCTGTTTCATAGGGCATGTGCTGATGGAGAACCGCCACGGCCTGATCATCTTTCCCCGCCTCACAGCGGCTACCGGAACCGCCGAGCGGGACACGGCAGAGCGCCTGGTGGGGGACTTTCCCGGCAGGCACCGCATTACCGTGGGCGGTGATAAGGCTTATGATACTCGGGAGTTTGTCCAATCTCTGCGGGCCCTTAATGCCGTGCCGCATGTGGCCCAAAACTGCAAGGGCAGGAACTCGGCCATCGACGGTCGAACCACCCGCCATCCGGGCTACGCCATCAGTCAGCGCCTGCGGAAGCGAGTGGAGGAAATCTTCGGCTGGATGAAGACCGTCGGCAATTTCAGGAAAGCTCGTCACCGAGGAGAGGAACGGGTGGGCTGGGTGTTCACCCTGACTGCCGCGGCGTACAATCTGGTGCGAATACGCAACTTGACGGCGGCGGTTTCTCCCTGAACCGAAACAGATGCCGGATAAACGATAATTCTGCCGGTAACCGGCAACCGAAGGAGACCGCAGCGAAGATTTGTCCGAGAATTTGCCCGTCATAAGGGTGTCGAATTCGTCCTAAAATAGAAGACACAGCTTAATTTCATTGGTTTTTCAACAGCCTGCTATTAGATTGCCGCCGGCTATGAAGATTGTAACGATGCCGATTTTCTTCGTATAGACCCTGCCCTCAGGCTGGCTCTTGGCAAAGATAATCAGGCTGGGGCCGGCCAGTCCATGCTGTCCAGGCTGGAGAATGACATCCTGGGCAACGAGGCTGGGCTCAAGGCCTTGGAGGCCGCCCTGACCCGGTCCACGGATACCCTGTTAAAGAGGAAGAACAAAAAGCGGCTTATTATCGACCTGGATTCCACCGAGGACCCGGCCCACGGCAAGCAAGAAGGCGTTGCTTTCAACGGCTATTTTGCCAAGAACTGTTTCCATCCGGTGTTTTGCTTTACCAGCGAGGGCGATTGTCTGAGGGCAAAGCTGAGACCGGGGAACGTCCATTCCGCCGATGGCGCTCTTCCATTTATCACTCCCCTGGTGGAGCGTTACCGCCCCTGGTTCCGGCTTTTCTGGCTTCGGGGTGACGCCGCCTTTGCCAAACCTGAGATCTACGAGTATTGCGAGGAACAGCGCATCACCTACTTCATCGGTTACCGGCCAACGAGAACCTGGATAAGCTGGTGGCACCTCATCTCGGTCGTCCGTTGGGCCGACCGCCCCAGAGCGGCCTTCAGGTCAAGATCGTTGACCTCCACTACCAGGCCAAGAGTTGGGGCCGGCCTCGCCGGGTAGTGGCCAAGATCGAGTGGCATCGGGGCGAGCTTTTCCCCAGGATCGGCTTTGTGATCACCAACTCCAGGCTAACCGCCGGCAAGGTGATCAAGGTCTATAACGGCCGGGCCGAGATAGAAAACCGGATCAAGGAAGGCAAAAACACCCTGCGTTGGGACAAAACCAGTTGCCAAAGATTCGAGGCCAACCAGGCCAGGCTACAGATGGGGGTTCTGGCCTACAACCTTCTGCATATGATCCGGCAGTTCTATGTTTGGGGTGAAGAAGTGAAACGGTTCATGGAGTGGCTGATCAAGCGATTAATCAAAGTGGGCGCCAGGGTTTCCTACCATGCCCGCAGGTGGTATGCACACGTGGCCTCCGCCTTTCCTCTGGCACACCACTACCGATCAGTGTTGGCCTGAGGTCCCTAGGCTTCCCAGCCAGTTAGTATCTGGTCGCCGAGGGATTGGTATGCCCGAAATCTGGGGAAAATTGACTTTCCGCCCCAATTTGTGCTATTTTTCCACCTGCGAGAAGAATTGGCTTCGAGAAGAGGATCGTTTGGGAGATTTTACTCGGCCAAAGAGGCTCCAAAACCTCGTTGGGACAGAAATAGCTATGTATGCGGCATAATCCAGGGTCGGAAGGAGCCTCCTTGACGATCGGTTATTTAAAGGCCTTTTGGGAAATGCTCAAGAAACGAGTTGAAAATGGCCAGGACCTGGCCCATCTGACCGTACCAGAAATCTTCATTTATGCCCTCCGCCAGGCCTGGCATCTGAAAACCAAAACTTTTACCGGTGGGATCGATGCCCTAAAGTGCAGCGGAGACAGGCTCTTGTCTCTGGAGACTCAATACGGGGTGTTATTTATACCCGATACCTTGAAAAGAGGCGACCTTAACATGTTGTTGAGGGAGGCGTTCGACAAGAAACATTGGCATCAATATGACATCTCCGATACCAGGGTGGAGAGTGGCGATACCATTCTCGATTGCGGCTGCGCTGAAGCGGCCTGGTCCCTTTCCATTGTTCGGAGAGCAGGGAAAATCCATCTGATAGAGCCGCAAATTGCGTTCCATTCCGGGTTAGTCCGGACCTTTGCACCCTATCGGGAAAAGGTGGTGATCCATACCTGCGCCCTTGGCAATAAGGATGGCTATTGCCAGATGAGCGAAGGCCTATCAATTTCGAGCGGGGTAACTCTAACCAAAGGAAGAGGCATACCGATTCATAAAATCGATACCCTATTTCGGGATGAAAAAATCGATTTTATCAAGGGCGATCTGGAAGGATTTGAAATGGAAGTCCTCATGGGCGCCAGGGAAACGATTCGAAAGAACAGGCCCAAGATTGCTATCACCGTTTACCATCCTGAAAATGATTGGCATCAAATGAAGGATTACCTGTTGTCTTTGGTTCCCGAATATCGCTGGAAGTTGAAAGGCATGGTTTATTGGGGGAAACCCATGATACTCCATGCCTGGGTTGACAAGGGCGGAAGAGACTAATAACGTATTGGATTCCTATAATATCTCTGTTTTCAGTAATAGAATACCTGAATATACGTATTAATATATTTGTATTTGATCACAGGGATAAAAATTAGGCTTGTGAGATCCAGGCGATGTCTGGGGGCTGTCCTTTGAAATAACAGTTCATCGCCTCCACTAAGACCGGATAGGTCTGTCGGCCCCGTAAGCGGCAGGTTTGGCGCAAAGACAGGTTGATTGCTGAGACCATAGAGCAATGCCAAGAACTATGCAAACGCTGTCTTGCTGAAATTTCCTGGAGAAAATATCGTCATAGACCAGGTCGTCAGTTCCCTCGCAGGTCAAAAAGCCGTCATGGCAAATGGGCCAATAAATGGGCTTAAGTCAACGGCATTGGGGAGAGGGGTCTCCAAAACCATTTTTTGACTGCGGTGGCCAAGGTTGCCGCATAATCTCAGAAGAATTGGAATTATCATGGCAAAATACTTTAAAGAACGCGGCAATAAATTATTTCGCTTCCTGGATAGATACGCCGGGATTCCATTGGTTGCGGCGGCGGGTTTAATTCGCTCGCGGAGTGCCGCAATTCCTGCAACCATTAATAGGATAGGGATTTTAAAAACCGCCGCCATCGGTGATACCATTCTGCTGGATGCGGTTTCCAAAGATTTGCGGAAAACCTGGCCCAAAGCGCAGCAGATCTTTTTTGCTGCCCGGGACAATTACCAGGTTGCCGGGATGTTGGCAGACATTGATGAAGTGATCGTTCTTCCCATGAGTAAACCTTGGGCAGCAGCGATAAGGATCTACGCGGCCGGGCGGTTCGATTTATGGCTGGATTTCGGTCCATGGGCCAGGATCAACGCGCTGTTAACCCAGGTCGCCAGGGCTGCTTGTAAGATCGGGTTCATGACTCCGAGGCAATATCGGCATTATGGCTACGATTTCCGGGTTGAGCATCGGCAAGACGTGCACGAGCTGGAAAATTACCGGAATCTGGTGCGGGTGGCCGGGGTCACCCCCGAGGCCTTGCCCCTGTTAAAAGGGAATTCTCGGAAAGGGACGATCCTCGGCTTTTCGCCGCAAGGTCCCTATGTGGTCTTGCACATGTTTCCCGGCGGGACTAAAGCCTATATGAAAGAATGGCCGCGAGAACGCTGGCTTGAGCTGGCGCAGTTTCTCCTGGGCAAAGGATGGGCCGTGGCATTCACCGGCGGCCCCGGCGATGTTCCCAGAGCCCAAGCCATTATTGATGACCTGGGGGGCAACAAACAGGTCCACAACCTTGCTGGACGTATACCCTTGCCGCAATTGCCGGCGGTCTTGGCCGGCTCTACCCTGGTAATCAGTGTGAACACCGGGGTCATGCACCTGGCCGCGGCGGTCGGGGCCAGGTTGATAGCCCTCCATGGGCCAACTTCCCCAGAGCGCTGGGGACCTCTAAGCCAACATGCGGAAGTAATTCGACCACAAAATTTGAGCTGCTCCCCGTGCTTACACTTGGGATTTGAATATAAATGTGAGGCAAATAATTGTCTACAAAATATTCCCGCGCAAGTTGTTATTAATGCGATAGATCGGGATATAATACCAGGCTACCCCCCAGGCCTGCCGACAGAATGCCGAACGTTTCTCGCGACCGCGGTTTGATAGGGAGTTTAAAGCGTTTGTGGCAGAAAAATGGAGCGATTTTCTTTCTCGCTCGAGGGATAGATGGCCGGATCCTGGTAACCAAGGAGGGTAGAAATGCATAGAGATCTGGATAGCGAAACAGCAACTTTGGCCTTCACCGATGAAACGCTGAAGTGTAATAGACAAGACTTGATCTGACGGTTAATAATTAACTGACAAAGACGCGGTTAAAGGTTGAAGCCTATCGAGCATCTTCTCATCTTTCAAATATCTCGCATCCAGGAAAGTTTGTAAAGGGGTTTTCCCAAAGCAGTATTTCCCGAAATGGGTGCGCTCTTCGTTATTTTCCGTAAGCCACAGGTCCAGATCCTCCTGAAATTCTTCCAAGTTGGGGTAGATTTTTTTTCGGAACGCCACGGCATAAAATTTGTTTTGAATGGTGCGGTGGAACCGCTCACAGATGCCGTTGGTCTGGGGAGACTGGGCCTGGGTCTTGGAATGGTCATATCTTCGATGGCCAGGTGAAGTTGATATTCGTGGTGTTCCAGGTTACCGCAATATTCGGTGCCGCGGTCAGTCAGGATACGGAGAAGCCGGACATCATGCTCGTCGTACCAGGGGATTACCCGGTCGTTGAGGAAATTCGCCGCTACCAGGGCATCCTTGCGGTCGTAGAGCTTCGCGAAAGCCACCTTGCAATAGGTATCGATAAAAGTCTGCTGGTAAATTCGTCCCACGCCCTTCAGAGTGCCGACATAGTAGGTATCTTGGGACCCCAGGTAGCCGGGATGATGTGTCTCAATTTCACCCCAGGCTTCTTTCTCTACCCTGGCTTTCTCCAAAACGCGCAGTTGCTCTTCCGTCAGGATTAAATGCTCTTGAGCTATTTTGGCTTCCAGGGCTTTAAGGCGCTTGCGGAAAGTTTCCAGGTCATGCCGCAGCCAGATGGACCTTACCCCGCCAGGGGAGACAAAAACCCCTTGCTTTTTCAGTTCGTTGGATATCCGCAGTTGCCCGTGGGCGGGCTTCTCGATGGCGAATTCGAGCACGGCTTTCTCAACCTGCTCTTCCACTCGATTCTTCAGGATGGGTTTCTTGCGGCTGATCTCCTGAAGGGCAAGTTCCCCCCGTATCGTAGAGTTCCTTGAAGCGATAAAAGCTATCCCGGGAATAGCCTATCACCTTGCATGCCTGAGAAACGTTTCCCAGCATTTCTGCGAGCTTGAGCAGTCCAAGTTTGTTCTTGATGATCTTTTGTTCGGTGGTCTTCTGACATTCCCTCCTGATTTTGAGATGTTCAATTTACCAGAAATGTCAGATTAAATCTTGACTATTACACCTTAAGTAATACTCACATAGTGCTCTGAGTCATGCGATTTGTCTTTGGTCGCATCAGGCAGGGAGGCAATGATGATTGGAGTCAGACGGCAGGGAATATTCACCCAATATCGCAGGTTAATCTACGGGGTGCAACGACTGCTGGACGGCTTCGTGGTCTTCTTACTTCTGGTCCTGCTCTGCTGGTTCCACAAAGTTCCTTTTGAAAGCGCCTATTTCATTGCCGGAGTAATCACCTTTTCTGCCTCTGTGGTGGTCTTTGAAGGGGCCCAGTTGTATCGTCCCTGGCGCGGGGCGAATCTGGTGCGACTGGTGCGCCGGGTATTTATCGCCTGGGGCCTGATCGCCGCCTTCCTGTTGGCCCTGGGGTTCGTCACTAAGACCTCGAATTTCTTTTCCCGAAGCGTCATGCTGTCCTGGCTCATACTGACCCCATTTGCCCTGGTGGCCTTACGCCTCAATGTCTACCTCGGTCTGCGCTGGGTCCGGGCCCAGGGGCTGAACACCCGGACCGTGATCATTGGAGGCGCCGGCGACCTGGGCAAGCGCCTGGCGAAAAACATGAAGGACACGCCTTGGTTGGGGATGCACCTCAGGGGTTTCTTTGATGATTTTTTGGAAGAGAAGGAGATCGTTCTCCAGCCTGGAGGCAAGAGCTACCCGGTGCTGGGAAACCTGGACAACCTGGCAGATTATGTGCGGGCCGAAAACATCGACATGGTTTATCTGGCCTTGCCGCTACGATCTGAAAACCGCATCCGGGAGGTGGTGAACGCCCTCCAGGACACCACCTCCTGTGTCTACTTTGTCCCGGACGTATTTATCTTTTCCCTGCTCCAAACCAACATCACGGATTTACGGGGAATTCCCCTCATTCCCCTCTGGGAGACACCATTTTATGGGATCAATGGCTGTCTGAAACGGGCGGAGGATCTATTCCTGGCGACTCTGATCCTGCTCTTTTTTTTACCCTTTATGTTGGTCATCGCCCTGGGGATTAAATTTTCTTCTCCAGGTCCGGTAATTTTTAGTCAACGGCGTTATGGCCTGGATGGGAAAGAGTTCAAGGTATATAAATTTCGTACCATGCGGGTGTGCGAGGATGGCCCTGAAGTTGCCCAGGCAACCCAGAACGACCGCCGGGTGACTTCTTTTGGAAAATTTTTGCGCCGGACCAGCCTGGATGAACTGCCTCAGTTCATCAATGTCTTGCAGGGCACCATGTCCGTCGTTGGGCCTCGGCCCCATGCGGTGGCCCACAATGAATTTTACCGAAGCCGCATCCCTGGCTATATGTTACGCCATAAAGTTCGCCCCGGGCTCACCGGTTTGGCCCAGATCAACGGCTTGCGAGGCGAGACGGACACCCTGGAGAAAATGGAAAAGCGCTTGGAGTATGACCTCGAGTATTTTTCCAAGTGGTCCCTATGGCTGGATCTGAAGATTAGCTTTCGTACCATTCTCATCTTTTTCGGTGATAACCAAGCCTATTAGAGCATTCAAAAATTACTGCGGATCAAGGAGGGGGGCGCTTTGCAACAAGCACAAAGCGCCCCGGAAGTAAACCGGTAAGATCCCTCCTTGGATCTCGTATCATGCACCCCAAAAACGTGGGGGCGGTGTGCACACCGCCCCTACAATTCTTTTTGCCTTACAAAATGCTTAGGTAAATACCGGGATAGATTAACTTAAGCCAGTCGGTTTTATCCGCAAGAGGAGCCGCAGTCGTTGGGGGACTGGCCGCAAGAACAGCCGCCGCTCACCTGGGTGGGGGTGTCGCTGATGCCCGCCAACTTGACTTTGAAGGTCAAGGTTAGGCCCGCCAGGGGATGGTTGAAATCCACGATAAATTTCTCCGGGCCCAGCTCGATGACCTTGCCGGAGACCGGCCCATGGGGGCTGGAAAATCGGAGCACTTCGCCCACTTCCACCTTGTGGTCTCCCAGCATCTCCGAAGGGAAATCCCGCTTGGCCTCCTCATTGGGGTAACCGTAGGCCTGCTCCGGAGCGATGGTCACCGTCTTTTCTTCATCGATGGCCATGTTCAGGACCGCATCATTGAAGCCGGGGATAATGGCGCCGGCTCCCACCTGGAACTCCAAGGGGCCGCGCCCGTCGCTGCTGTCAAAGACCGATTGGTCATCCAACATGCCGGTGTAGTGAATCTGCACAAAATCGCCATTTTTTACTTTTTGCATGATCTCTCCTATGGAAGCCCTGGGGTGGCCTTACCCCCAAGGGTTTCTCACGTTTTATTTGTATGGGTGATGTTAACTGTAAGGTTACGGCCCGGCCCTGGTTCAGCTTGTTCAGCCCCCGGGGGTTTCTGGGTCGGATCTCAGATTTTCACCACGTTCTGGGCCTGGGGACCTTTGGGGCCTTGCACGATTTCAAACTCCACTTCCTGATTTTCCTCCAAGGTGCGGAAGCCTTCCCCCTGGATGTTGCTGTGATGCACGAAGACATCGGGCCCGTCCTCCTGGGAGATGAAACCAAAGCCTTTCGTATCGCTGAACCACTTGACCTTGCCGGTAACTCGCATTAACCGAAACCTCCAAAAATGTGCTCACCAACAGGGAGGCGCCGCGGTTGGAAAAAAATCCGGTGGACGACCGGTAAGGCCGTTCCCCGGATGGAAAAGCCTGAGGGCTCTTCTTGCAACCTTCAACGCTACATAAATTTTATAAACACTTCCACCCCTTGTCAAATGGTTAGGCCATAAATTTTTTCCAAGCCCAAGAATCTTCCGGTGATTTGGGGGATGAGAGGGTTTTCAAAAGCCGGGGGGGTAAAGGGGGCCGGGCCGTGCTGTGCTGCCCGGTGGTGGGGGCTTATCATTTCTCCATTTGGCGGCGCGGCTCTATAATGGTTCAAAGGACTCCAGGAAACGCTGCCAGACCTCCAGGCCCCGGGGTTCGGACCGCAAGACCAGGGAGGAGCTGGTGAACCATAAGGCCCAGAAGCCCTCCCGGTCCGTCAGGAAGACCATTTCTTCATAGATATATTCCCCGGCAGGCCTACCTTTGCGTCGGATTTCCCTGGTGCGCCGCCAGCGTTCCGCCGGGCGGCCGGCCACCGTCAGGGTTCCGGCCGGCGCGAATTCGGAGCCTACTTCATAAACCGCCCGATACTCCTTAGGGGTTTTGGGGCCCGGGCCTTGGGCCTTACCCCTTGCCACCTTGATCATCAGAACCCCATCGCTGAATACGACGGCCCGGAGTGGATCGTATTCGGATTCGGAACGCTGCCAGTCCTCGGGGATTTCACAATGCCGGACTCCTTGCAGGTTTTCCAGCCTCCAGCCCGGCGGAGGCGGCGCGGCCCCCGCCTCGGCGCACCAGCAAAGCAAGACAGCCGCGGCAAGGAGGCGGTTTCCTATAGTCAGCAGGCTAATGGGGGGCATCTTTTTCACTTAAATCCCCATCTTACATGGAAGGGCCCCCGGGGCTTGGGGCCGGATAAGGGGTTTGAGATGGTTGGGGAAAATATACCATTTATGTAGAGCTTCTTAAACAATTCAAGTTTCGCACCCTAAAAAACTTAGGATATCGGCAACAGTCGCGGCCTTTGGGCATTTCCACGGCGAAATCCAAAAATGTGGAACAGGCCCCCCCCTTGGTTGAATAGCGATATTTTGTTGGGCGGGGAAACCCGCACCCACGACAAAAAGAAATCGCCGCGGCTTAAGTGAACAGCATCGGCTCTAAGCTGAACGCTGACAACTGACCGCGATTTTGCCGCCGCGGCGGCTGCAGCCGCGTTGAGCCACTTCTCCGGCCCGCAGATTACCCTTGACAATTCTCCATTCCGGGCTTAAATGGAAAAAACTCATTCAGCAAACCGGAAGGGAACGAATGATCGTCCTGAAAAATCTGATTGCCGGTCTGGCGGCCATCCTGGATTTGGGCCTGAACATCTATATGTGGCTCATCATTGGCCGGGCCCTGCTTTCCTGGGTCAGCCCCGATCCCTACAATCCCATCGTGCGGTTTCTCTACCGGGTGACGGAGCCGGTGTTGAGCCATGTGCGGCGGCGGCTGCCGGTGATTTTTGGGGGCATTGACTTTTCACCCCTATTGATCCTGGCGGTCATTTACTTTCTGCGGATCTTCCTGGTGGGCACTCTCCAGGATTGGGCCCGCCTGATGAACTGAAGCCGGGGTGTCCTCCTTTTTCCTCGCCACCTGCCAGGGTTATCGCCTGCAACTGACCGTCGCGCCGGGGGCGCAGCGCACCGAAGTGGTGGGCCTGCACGGCGACCGCCTGAAGGTGCGGGTGGCCGCGCCGCCGGAGAAAGGCGAAGCCAATCAGGAATTGCTGGCCTTCCTGGCCCGCCGCCTCAAGGTTCCCAAAAAATCCCTGCGCCTCGCTATGGGGTCCCAAAGCCGGTCTAAGGTGGTGGAAATTCACGACCTGTCCCCGGATTTGCGCACCCGCCTGGAGCAACTGCTTCCTTGAGCTTGCAGAGAACAGCCAACAGCTATCAGCGTTATATTTCCTCTTGTAACCTTTAATTTGCCTTGAAAAGTTCAAAGTTCAAGGTTCAAAGTTCAAAGTTGATGAATTCGTAAAAAGTCAATTTAGGTCAATTATCTGAAATAATTTAAGATTATGGCAATTTTCTTCTTGTCGGGCCTC
>CAZUBT010000018.1:0-47800 GCA_964618815.1 uncultured Desulfobacterales bacterium
GTGCCTGATTCACTGAATCATGGTCAGGAAAAACCTTCGCAACGTCTGGCTCGATGATTACAACGTTCGTTCCTTCCGCATACCTTTTTGCGTACTTGCCCTGAACGCCTTTACTGAAATCGTATTCTTCAAGCATGTCCGGATCTTTTTGCATTCTCTTCATATTGCTTCCTTTCTTTTTTGGATGCCTTTCTGGCGCTAATCAGCCTGATGTTGTCGCCCGTTTCCGTGTGAACAACTACCAGAAGACGGTCTTTGTGAGAGTTTCCCATCAAGACAAACCTGTCTTCTTCCTCGGAATGTAAGGGATCATAAATGGCCAGCGACCAGGGATCTCGAAAGGCCGTGCCTGCTTCGTCAAAAGAAACGCCATGGATTTCGAGGTTTTCTTTCGCCTTGTTCGGGTCCCATTCAAACAGCAGCACTCATCATCCCCCAGAGCTTTATTATACCCTATGCCACCATCGTTTGACAATCAAAGCGGATTCTCGCCATGCTTAACGGCCAAGCTCAGCAGCCGGACCACGTGGGACAACCCCTCCCCATCCCCGGTGGCCGGATTGGGATAAATGACCCCCTTGATCTCCATGGGATGGCGCTGAAAGTACAGGGCGAAACCGGGGAAAAAGCTCCAGCCCCCGGGCCTGGAGGGGCACGGTGCCCCCGGGAGGTTCCTCCATTTCCACGGTGCGGCGGAGATGTCGTAAATCAGGCGCTGCACTTCGGTGGTGTCCACCGAGGAGCGCATGTGCTCCGCGAAGGCTTCCTGGGGAAGAGGCCGGGTCTTGGGCATGGATGGGGAATTTTGCTATATGCAACTTCAATATTTTTGCTGATTAAAGCATATCAAAATATTTTGTGAATTCATAGGATTGGTAATAGAGGGCAGAACTTTGCTATTGGTTACTATGCTTTAAAAAGGGGTAAATGGCAGATATTGACAGTCCGAGTTGATGCGGTTGTTAGGTGCAGCAGCCTCGTATATAACCCCATTCAACTTATTTTCTAAAAATGCCACTGAAGATCAAGCTGAACTCTTGCTCTCTCGTCCGTACGCCATCACGTTCAAGTTCCTGTTCCCCGCAGCAGGCAAGGATTGCCTCACGAGTGGCGACCTTAGTGCAGAAGTCTTGTGCCCGCGATGGCTTGTCTCCCCCCGTAATCGTAGCCGGGTAGTACTGCTCGATGGCACCTCGTTCCAGCACGTACACATCGACGGCCCGCAGCATGTCCAGAAGCCGCCACTTCAACTGGAGCATTTCCCCATCGGTACTATTTTGGAGGACGGCAAGACGATCCGATTTGCGTTGCCAGGCGAAGAATGTTTCGATCGCGTGATCTACGTCCTCTTGCGTGCATGTCCCGGCCTTTCGCTCGGCTTCGCACTGTCTGACACGCCGCCATAAGCCCCGCAATTCACCTGAATCATGGGCGTCCTTAGCCTCCTTCGTGGACGGACCGTCGTAATTGGCATCAGGCACGATCAACCCATCCACTTTGGCCAGTAGGTTGTCCCTCGCGGTCTTCACCTCATCGCTGGGTGCTATATGGTCAAAGCCATTTACCAGCAGGTCAAGGTCAGCGATTACCGGTACACGCACGCCGAAACGGATGAAGAACTCACGATAACGCCGGATGTTGCCCTTGCCTGTGATTCGAGCAAAAAGAAATGGCACATGAGTCACGTCCCAGGAAGGGTCGAGAGTCCGCGCAATATGCGGCATAACGAGGTAGTCGCTGTCGCCTTCGACCAGAACGACGTTGTCGGCGAAGAATGCAGCATTGTTGTTCTCGAAGCAAATGATCTGGAATTGGTCTTTGGCATTCATGTCCGATAGGTCGACCGGCAGAACCTGCGTGAACGGCTTAGCGGCAACCATTGAGTCTGACACCTTCCGAAGTTTTACAAAGGTCTCTGTCGCTCCTGGACCGAAGAACAGGGGGGAATGCGTCGTGACCAGAACGTGGTGCTCCTTGGCGAAGACCCGCAAGGCGTCGAAGAGGATGTATTGGGCCTTAGGATGGAGGAATAGCTCAGGTTCCTCGAATAACAGCAAATAGGAAGCCGGGGCAGGTTCCACGTTCGGCTGGGCAGCTTCGGCAGCCTGAGGCGCATCTTCGGCGGGAACGGGGATGAGCTTCCCGCTCAGTTCGACATAGGAACGTAGGATCGAGAACACGATGGCTCGGCGCAACCCGTCACCCTTGGATTCGATCAGGCCATCAACACCGTCATGAGCATAAATACGGGCAGACGAAAAGATAGTCTTCAACTCCGGCGGGGGGATGGAGATGCGGATCGCAACGTCGGCGAAGGTTGCGCGTACATACTTCTCGACAGTCGACTCGATCAACTTAACCTCGTCAAGTCGTTCGTCCACCACTGTTCCATCAGGTTGATGGATACGGTTCAGCTTCGAGTGCAACTCTTCAAACAGCTTTTGGGCATTGGGAAGTTTGGCTTCTACTGCCCTAAGCAAAATAGCGAGTATCTTCCCAAACGGTGTACTTTCGGTCGTCTTGATGTCGTCAGCCAGGTCTTTGACCGCCGGGATGTAGATAGGGTCAGGCAGCATCGGCTCAATGCTCTTGTCTATGCCTGTGGGTAAGGCTTGGTCGGTGGCTATTTTCTGATCATCCGGGAGCGAATCGGCAAGCTCCTGTATCTTCTGTTTGATAGCATCTTGATTCATACCTGTATCGACGATGCCTCCCAATTCGGGAAACATCTGCAGCACTTTATCTACGAACGCCTGCCCCGCACGCTGCCCCTTTACCAGCGCGCCGATGCTCTCTGCTGAAAATCGAGCATCGGTTGGCGTGAGTGTGTTATAGACCAACGCGCTCTTACCGTCGGGGCCATAGGTTCGGACAAGCACAATACGTCCATTCTTTACGATTCCCGCAACACGCTTGCGGTGTTCATCTGCCAATCTTGCCAAATCCGGTTCACCGATGTCATCAAAGGTCACCTCAAAGCGAATTGGCTTGGATTCATCGAAGAAATGGCTGGCGGCCAGTTTGGAGCCTGAAAAAAACAGGGCCAAAGCTTGCAGAAATGATGACTTCCCTGAGTTGTTCTCTCCGATGAGGCAGCCGAATCGAGAAAGGGGAATCGTTACATCCATTAGCGCCTTGTAGTTCGTGATGGATAGCTGAGCAAGTCGCATCTGCGTCTGTCCTTTCAAACTCACCTAAAAATAATTAAATTGATCAGCATAAGAGGGGGAGAGTCGGTTTCCTTTTGTTTAAGGCGCCATTACATCGCCCAATTTTTCTCGTGGGAGGCATGATAGCATAAATTTTCACCTAAATGTGACTTTCCCACAGTGTTAGGTCTGCTGCAGAGAGGTGTTATTCAAGACTAGCGATTATCTTGCCAGGATCGACAATTATCCCCAGCCACTCTGAAATTGCAGATAGGTTGTGCATAGAGTCGGTTCAATTAATGCGAAGTCTCTGGATAAATCCTGCCAGGTCCCGGCTCTCGCGGTGAATGCGTTCCGCCACTTCCGGCCAGGGGATGGTCAGGAGTTCTCCATCCTTTAATAGCCAGCGGCCGGCCACCATGACGTGGCGCACGTCCGCGGCCCGGGCGGCGTACACCAGGTGCGAATAAGGGTCGAACATGGGGGTGAGGTGGGGCTGGTTTAAGTCCACCATGATGAGATCCGCCTCTTTCCCCGGGGTGAGAGTGCCGACCTTATCCTCCAGGCCCAGGACCCGGGCGCCCTCCCGGGTAGCCATCGCCACCGTCTGGGAAGCTCTGAGCAAGGTGGGGTCCCGGCGCCACACCTTGTGCAGCCGGGCCGCCAGGCTCATTTCTCCCCACATATCCAGGTTGTTGTTGGACGCCGCGCCATCGGTGCCCAGTCCCACGGCGACGCCTCGGGACAGCAGGTCCGGGATGGGGGCCACCCCCGCGGCCAGCTTCAAGTTGCTTTCGGGACAGTGACTGACCTTGACCCCCCGGGCGGCCAGGAGGTCCTGCTCCTCCGGGGCCAGCCACACGGCATGGACGGCCACGGTGAGCTCATCCAGAATGCCCAAGCGGTCCAGATAACTGACCGGGGCCAGGCCGGTCCGGCGGCGGATGTCAGCCACTTCTTCTTGAGTTTCCGATAAATGCAGAAAAAACCGCAAGCCGCGGCGCCGGGTCATCTCCTTGGCGGCTTGCAGGGTGTCCGGGCCGCAGGTGTAGAGGGAATGGCAAAAAATCGTGGAGGTGAGGCGCTGGGAAAACTCGGCCCCGGATTCCAGGAATCGGGCCGCCACCCGAAGATTGTCCCGGGGATCAGGGACTCCCGGCGCCGGGAAGTCCACCACCCCCTGGGCCGCCACGGCGCGGAGGCCCGATTCATGCAAAGCCCGGCGCGCCTCGCTCTCGTAAAAATAGCTGTCGCCCGCGGTGGTAATGCCCCCCCGGATCATCTCCGCCGCGGCCAGCAGGGTCCCCCCATAGACTCTGTCCGGGTTAAGCCACCCCGCTTCCGCGGGAAAGATGACTTCATGGAGCCAGGTCTGCAAAGGCAGGTCGTCGGCCAAACCCCGGAACCAGACCATGGGGGCGTGGGTGTGGGTGTTGACCAGTCCCGGCATGACCAGATTCCCCCGGGCATCCAGCCTCTCCCGGGCCGGGGGCAGGTCCTCCGGATTATCCGCCTGCCCCACCGCCGCGATCCGGCTTCCCCGGATGGCCACATAGCCGTTGGCCAGGGGCGCGGCCCCCGGCTCCAGGGTGAGCACCAGGGCGTTATAGATGAGAAGGTCCGGGTCCATCTTATTACCGTTTTCGGTTTTCGGTTATCGGTTTTCGGTTAAAAGAAATTGGATTATCAATAAGTTAGCCATGGAGTTGGTTGCATCTGAAACTGAACTTAATATTATACCGAGCCTCTTGCAAAATTAACCGAGGTTTATGGGTCCGCAGGCTTTAGCCGTAAAGGTCCCCCGGCCATGCCGCCCGTATGCGCAGCTCCGCCGGGGGCGGCGGTGCATCCGGAGGGGACAGCCGAGGGCGGCTGTCCTACATTTTCTGCATAACTTGCCCACAAACCGGCAGGAAACGGAATTTTGCAAGAGCCTCTTTTGGCAATCGCTATAACCTGATGATCATGGATTAAACCGGGGGATCAGCAAATGAAAGTTGGAGCGACCGCCCCCGGCTATTCTCAGGTGGAACAGGCTTCAACCTGTTCCACCGCACAGGCTGGAAAGCCTGTGCCACCAGATAATTTCTGCCTGTATTGCCCCTGAACCCCATCAATTACCTGGTTAGTCGGTTCAAATGGGGTGCGAAACTTGAGTACATAAATACCGGAAAATTATGGAAGAGGCTAATTAGGTTCTACCTTTCCGAACCCATCTCTTTTTTCAATGCGGCCAGCAGTCCGATGACCCCGGCGGCCGCGCCGCTCCCCTGGCAGATGGTTTCCGAGATGTCCTTGGGTCCCTGGCAGGTCCCGGCCAAAAAAACTCCCGGCGTCGTGGATTCCAGGGGCTGGAGCACCGGATGCCGCCCCTGGTAAAACCCCCAGGCGTCTTGGGCCGGCCGGGGGCCCGCGAAGGGTAACGGCTCCCGGGGACCTTCCAGTCCCGCGGCCAGAACTGTTAGGTCCACGGCCAGCCGGGCCCGCCTGCCCCTTAACTGGTCTTCATAGACCACCACCGGCCCCCCGGACTCATCTTCCTCAATCCTGCCGGGCAAGCCCTTGACAAACCGCACCCCGGCCTTCTGGGCCCGCCGGTAAAGCTCTTCCGAGCCTTTGCCGGAGGTTCGAATATCGTTATAAAAAATGGTGACCTCGATTTCCGGATCATGTTCCAGGGCCAACATGGCTTCCTTAATGGACGCGGTGCAGCAATAGCCTGAACAATATGGCAGGAACCGCCGGTCCCGGGAGCCTACGCACTGGATGAAGGCGATGCGCCGCAGCGGCCGGCCGCCGGGACCCACCAGGCTTCCCTGGGTGGGGCCGGTGGCGCAGACAATGCGTTCATACTCCAAATTGGTCACCACCCCGGGAATGCGCCCATAACCGTATTCACTCTTGATGGCAGGGTCAAAGGGTTTGGCCCCGGTGGCCAGGATAATGGCCCCCACGTTGAGGCGCCGGGGCCGCGGCTTGGACTCCAGGGTGATGGCTTGATGCTCGCAGGCCTGCACGCACATCCGGCAATCAATGCAATATTCTTTTTCGATGGTGGCCCTGAACGGCACGGCCTGGGCAAAGATGATGCGGATGCATTTCCGGGGCTTGAGGCCGAGATTCCAGCGGCTGGGGACAATCACCGGACAGACCGTGGCGCAGGTTCCGCACCCCACGCATTTACCCGCATGAACATAGCGGGGCCGGATGGTGAGGTCCACCTCAAAATTCCCGGCTTCCCCGGCAATCCGGTCCAGCCTGGCATAGGTCAGCAACTCAATATTTTCATGAGTGGCCACCTCCGCCAGTTTGGGGCCCAGGATGCAGATGGAGCAATCCAGGGTAGGGAAGGTCTTGTCCAGTTGGGCCATGGCCCCGCCGATGCTCAGGGAGGTTTCCGCGAGATAGACCTTAAATCCCGCGTTGGCCAGGTCCAGGGCGGCCTGGCAGCCGCCGATGCCCCCGCCGATGATCAACACTTCCTGGGAGACCGGAGCCGGTTGCGGCGCAGGTTTGGCGGGAGCCTCAAAAGCCGACCCGATGGCGCTCAGCGCGGTCTCCACATCGCCGCAGGTTAGGAGATCCACCACCGGCAGGGGCAGATCCCCGGCCAGGAGTTGAAATAAACCGGCATTGACCTCCGGGCCGCAGGCGCCGATGAGCCACTCTCCGGCCCCATCCAGAGCCAGGGATTTCTGCAACTCCTCCAGCCCGGCAGGGGTGCAAAGGGGCGGCGCCAGGCGGGCCTGGACCCCTTCATGGCCCAGCCGGTCAGCCAGGGCCTGGGCGTCAACCCTTAAGTCGGGGCAGGTGCAAATTAAGAGGTTGGGCCGCACCATCATGCTCGGTTCAGATAAGGGGAAATAATGCCGTTATCGGTTTTCGGTTTTCGGTTTTCAGTTAAAAAGACCAGGATTATCAGCAAGTTGAAACTTAAGTTAGTTATATGGGAAACAGAACTTGGTATAAGGGGGAAAGGGAAAATGGTCAAAAGGAACGACTTATGTAATGGTCTGGTCAATACATATTTGCTTCCGATTCCGATTACTTGGCCGCGGCCTGATATATATCCGTAATAATCTGGGCCGATAATCTTTCCATGGCCCGGCTCATCCCCTGGGCCAGGCCGTTGGGCGTCTTCTCCGTCATCGGCTCGACGGCCCGATAATTTTTCTGGAAGACCACCCTCTCGGTGAGTTCCCGGCGATTCAGGTCCAGAAGGGTGATATTCAAGGTAAGCGCCGCCTTCCAGCCATCCGGTTCGTCAATCTCCTGAATCTCCTCTACGCCCCCTTCCAGGAGAAACCTGCTTTTGCCGGAGCTGCCCGCGGGGAGCGCCGCCTTAAATAGGCCGGAATTTCTCAGGTCCCGGAGCAGATAGTCCGTCACCATGTTCCCGGGGTTGACGCGCCAGCGGTGGTAATGATAAGTGTCGCTCTTATAGGGATTCGGCTGATAGACCATGGCAGGACTGTTGTATGCCTGGGCCACCGAAAACACCTCCACCTTGATGGCTTCCCCGATCTTGGCGGAACCGGGGACCGCGGGAGACGGGTATTCCAGGATATACCGGTGCACCAAGGTCGGGGGCTTGCCGCAACCGGCAAGGAAGAAGAACAGTAGAAAAAGAAGGCCGGTCATTTGGAGCCGGAATAAACCTCGCCTCGTGAAAAGCCGCAGTTCTTTCATCTTATCACCGTGCAGTTAATACTTGGTTCAGTTTCGGATGCAACCGACCCTATGGATAATACCGTTTTTCCTATTGAGATGAAACAAACCATAGGGGCCGTTCCAGGTGTCGGCCTCATCAAAGGGCGAACACAAGGTTCGCCCCTACGGCGTGTGTGGTTTTTCAATGCTAAAATGGTATAAATAATTGATAATCCAATTCTTTTACCCGGAAACCGAAAACCGAAAACGGTTTCACTCATTCCACCGTTTTTTAGGCGGTTTGCCGAAGAGCAGGTCGGGAGGACGGTCGGCTATTCTCTCCAAAAATTTATCCAGTTCCTCTGAAGCCCGCCGCAGATTGGCGATGGTGGTTTCAGTCTCCCGGCCGATTTCCGGAAGTTTCATGGCATGAAGCTCTTCCTTGACACCGGCGAGGAGAGTTCGCATAACCTTTAAGGTTTCCCGGGATTCCGTCAGGACATCTTCCACCGTCCCGCCGGCGATGATCTTATCCATCCGTCTGGTAAGATCGTCCAGATTAGCCGCGGCCGCTCCCAGTTTCACCAGAATCTTCTGCATCTCCTTGCCTTGAAAAAAATCTTCTACGGCCTTACCGGTAAATTTTAACTGGTCGGAGATCCCTTGGGTGTCGATCTGCTCCATTTTTGCCATCACAACGTCGATCTTGGACAATATTCTTTGGAGCTCCGAGGGGCGGGTGGGGATTACGGGATATTCAGAGGGGAAGTTTAGCTTGGGGGAGAGGTCCGCCTCATCGGGTTTGCGGCGGTCCAGTTCGATGAACATGATGCCGGTGATCCCCGCGGCCTTCAGTTGGGCCACGGTATTCGCGGCCAGGTTGTCTCGCAGGTTCACTTTGATGGCCACGCCGATGAGCTTATTATCGGGGGCTACCCTAATCTTTTCCACCCGGCCCACATCCACTCCCCGGTACTTGACGTTGGAATCCGATTGTAGGCCCTGCACCGACTCATCGAAATAGGTGATGTAGGTTTGGCCTGTCTGAAAGAAGCTGGTGGCCCCCACCCAGATGATGGCGCTCACTCCCAGGAAGAAACCCAGGATCACAAAGAGGCCCAGCATAAAGTTGGCGGTTTTTTTGGCCATCTCAATTCCCCTTGGGCCGGCCCCCCGTGCCGGGCCTTCTATTAAAGAAGTCAGTTACCCGGGGGTCCGATGAGTGGTCCTTGAGTTCCCGGGGGTCACCCTGGGCGATGATGCCCCTGGCGCTCTTATCCAGCATAATCACCCGGTGGGCGATACTGAAAATCGACTCCAACTCATGGGTGACCACCACCATGGTGGTCCCCAATCCGGTATTGATGCTTTTTATCAGGATGTCCAGTTCAGCCGCGGATATGGGGTCCAGGCCGGCGGAGGGTTCGTCGAAAAACAGCACGCTGGGGTCCAGGGCCATGGCCCGGGCCAGCCCCGCCCTTTTCTTCATGCCGCCGGAGATCTCCTCGGGCAGATGATTCTCATAGCCGGCCAGGTTCACCAGGGCCAGCTTCATTCTGACGATGAGATCGATTTCCCGCTGGGAAAGATCGGTGTATTCCTGGATGGGCAGGCCCACGTTTTCCGCCAGGGTCATGGAGCCGAACAGGGCCCCGGATTGGAAGAGCACCCCCATCCCCATCTTCACCTGCCGCAATTGGCGCGCCTCATCGGTGCGCATATCGATGCCGCTCAGGATCACCTTGCCGGCCGCGGGCTGATAAAGCCCGATGAGGTGTTTCAGCAGGGTGGACTTGCCGCAGCCGCTGCCCCCCAGGATAACCAGGATTTCTCCCCGGTTCACCTGGAAACTCACCCGTTCAAAAATGGTATTGTCCCCGAAGCGGGCCGTGAGGCCGTCCACTTCGATGATGGGAGCTTGAAGAGAACTTTCCACCGTTGCACCCCGGTTATGGTCTCCAAATTTCATCAATTTCCTGCATCCGGTCAATGGTGAAGCGCAACACCCTGACCACATTTATGATGTTTTCTTTTTCATCAAGGGAAAGCTCGCGGCCCTTGCGGGATTTCAGGTATTTGTCCAGCACCTGATAGCCGCCGATGTGAAAGTTCCAGACGTCTTCCGGCACCGGGGCGAAATACTGTTCAGCATTGAAATAAAGCCTTTGTTGGGGGGCGGCATAACCGGGTTTTTCCACCGTATCGGGTCCTTTGGTTACTTCCACCTTAAGGGTATCAGGAATATCTCTCAGCAAATGGGCCTGCACCAGGTGCCGGCCCAGCGCGGCAAGTTTTTCGAAGGTTTGGCGATCATCCACAAAGGGAATCCGGGGAAAGTCGCTTTTCAGAAACTCGGCAAATTTGCGGCGATAAGTCGGGCTGTGCAGCATGGCATATATATAGCCGAGGATTTCCTCCGGCTCGTAATGATGGTCGTATTTCAGGTCCATGAAGGCGCGAAACTTGGGAGCTAAGTTTTCTCTCCGCTCGTTGTACTGAGCCTGAGGTTCCTTGACGAAAAGATGGTTATTCTGGTTTTTGTTCGGTTCTTTGTTTTTGGTGGTGTTGTAGAGGTAGAGGGGGAAGAGATAATTTACCTCTTTCATAGATACAGTGTGATGTTGAATGATTAGGTCGCTTATAAATACATGCTCCCAACCACCGCTAATCTCTTTGCCGCGAGAGCAGCAAATACCCACATTTTTTTCCGCGATCATGTGCCGCATGATCTGTTTAACAGTACGCCAGACCACGGCATCATCATAAAGAATATAACGGACGTCAAACGGTCTGTATGTTACAGGTAATATTTTTTCCTCAATGTTTTTATCAGTATATTTTTGAAATTTATCCCACGCCTTTAATATATCCCATCCCATCTTTTCATTTACGGAAAATAGTCTATGAAGTTCTTTGCCGCGCTCACTGTCTCGAAAACTGGAAAAGCGTTTTCGTACTAATTGTTTTTCAAAATCTATCACAAAGTCGTCATGTGCGGTTGTCATGCCTACGCCATTAACCGGAAAAATATCCGTAATCTTCCACCCCTTCTCATATTCGGCTCGCCGGGATTCATCCTGGGGAATAAACAGGTAAGAAGGGCTTTGGGGATGTACTTCAACCCAGGGAACCTGGTCAAATTCCATCTCCAGACAAGTACGATATTTAGCCTGACGCTTGCCCCAAAGGTCGGCATGAAAAATTTTCCGCTCCAAGCCCGGGTTTCGCACCAGCAACGAAATGCACACGCCTTGCTCAATGTCGAAGACATTTTCGTCCTTGCCGCCATCAGGCGCGGTTTCCTTCTTCCGGCTGCTTCCGTGCAGATCAAAAACGTAAATCTGATGGAAGGTTTGCATCAGACTCTGGCGCATGCCGCGGAAGGTGGGATTGTCAAGGAAGGAATGATTGGTGATGATGCCCACCACGCCTTCCTCCACCTGCTCCATTTTCCACTGGGCAAAACGGATGAATTTTACGTAATCATCCTGGAGCCACTTGGGATTTTTCTCGCCCAAGGGCCGGCCGTCAACCCGCTTGTAAGATTCAATCAGGGCGCCGATAAAGGTGGAAATTCTCTTTTTTTGGAATTTCCCGTTGTTTAATGGAAATATGGTCTCACGGTAACTCGGGTTCAGCGAGTGGCCTTTATAGGGCGGATTGCCCGTAATTACCAGAATCGGCTTATTCTTGACGTTTTGCGCCAGTTCCACCTCTTTGGACAGGGCCGGCAACAAATAGTTTTTTTGCGGTTCAATAGGCTCCAGGGTGTTGGTCAGATAAATTTGCAGCCGCTCCTTGGGCTTCATCCGGAAGCCTTTATCGTGCAGATACTGGGACAGCTTCAGATGGGCGATGGTGTAGGGGGCAATCAGATATTCAAAGCCGTATAAATTTTTCAGGACATGCTCGGAAATCAGTTGATCCCGCAAGCCCTCCGGCGCGACCTCCAGGATTTGCTGCATCACCTCCAAAAGAAAGGTGCCGGTGCCCGTGGCGAAGTCCAGCACCGTGACCCGCTTGCGGTCGGCAAAACCATCTTTGATGCCGAAGGCGCTCTTCAAGATGTCGTTGAGGGAGCGCACGATAAAATTGACCACAGGAGGCGGGGTGTAGTAAACGCCGCGGCTTTTGCGCATGTCCTTGTCGTAAGCCTTCAAAAACCCTTCATAGAAATAAACATAGGGGTCTTTGGCAAACAACAGCCGTTCTTCTTCAGTCTGCAAAAAAAGGCGGCCCTGGCGTTTGCTGAAGGCCAAATCCTCCTGGAGCGCGGCCAGGTCAAGATTGTTCATGATGCTCAGGATTTCTTCAATCAGCCACTTGATTTGCCGGTATTCCTCCTTGTCCAGTTCGTCCAGAAAATCCACCAACTCGCGGATGAGTTCAAAATTCGTGGGAATGAACTGCCTGGCATTGTTAAGGCTGATGGGCGCGCCGTTGCCGCTGTTCAGGCGCGCCAAAAACAGGCCATAGCCGAGCATTTGGGCAAAAGCATCGGCAAAGCCCGGGATGTCAAGCTGGTGAAAAACGTCTTTCTTGAAAACTCCGAACAGGCCGAAGAGTTTTCCTTGCTGATGCTCCCGTTCTTGCCTGATCAATTCTTCAGTTAAAAATTCGCGCAAATCATGGCAGCGGAGCGCCAGGGCCAAAGCCAAATCCTTCGCCCTGCCGATGCCCTTGGGCGGAGTGGATAAAAACGCGGCGATTAACGCCTCAACCCTTCTCGCCTTATCATGATCCAGGCGAGCCCTGGGATAGCCGACATCGCTGGGATAGCCAAGGGTTTCGCGCTTGAGGATGGCGCCGTCCTTCAACCAGATCCATTCCAGGTAATCGGTCAGGATCAGATTGCCGGACAATCGGTTGTATTTGACGATTTGGTCGGACTTCAGGAATTGGTCAAGCTTTTCTCCAATTTTCTTGTTTTCCAGATAGCCCAGGATGCGCTCGTCATGGGTCTTGAATTTGAAATCCGGCGCGCCTTTGCCGGTGGGGTCGCGCTTGGGCTCGTGAATGACTTTGACTTTCTTTCCTGCCAGCGCCTTCAGAAGAGTGTCCAGCGCCGGGCGCAAGGTGTGCTCGGTGGATTCTTCGACCTCAAGCTTTTTAATTTGCTCAAAATATACTTTGAAGTCTTTGATCATAACGAGACCTTCTAAATCCAATACGGTTCACTAAGGAATTGGTGGGCAGTGCCCACCCTACATCTTTCAGGGTAGTGCCCACCCTAAATTTTTCAGCAAGATAAATGCCGGGCGAAAACGACCAAAATGTAGGGTGGGCACTGCCCACCAATTCCTTTGATTTCTTGATAATCAAATTTCTTTTTACAAGAAACCGACAACCGAAAACAGAAAACCGTCTTTAAATGCCCAGATAGTGAAAAGCCAGGGCAAAGGCCGAGTCCGTGACGATGATGAGAAAAAGGGCCGCGACCACCGCGGAGGTGGTGGCGGACCCCACCGCCTCGGCTCCGCCCCGCACCTGGAAGCCCCGCTGGCAGCCGATGCCGGCGATGAGCACGGCAAAAACTCCCGCTTTGATGAGGCTGGGGATGATATCCATGATGGTCAGGCTCGCCTGGGTATCCTTCAGATAGGTGTAGGCCGTCAAATCCAACCCCACGACCCCCACCACCAGGCCGCCGGCGATGCCGAAGATGTCGGCGTACAGGGTGAGGATGGGCACCACCACCATGGCCGCTATGACTTTGGGGAGGGCCAGGAAGCGGATGGGGTCAAACCCCATGGTGATCAGGGCGTCCACTTCCTCGTTGACCTTCATGGTGCCGATTTCCGCGGCAAAGGCCGATCCCGAGCGCCCGGCCACCAGGATGGCCGTCATGATGGGTCCCAGTTCCTTGACCACCGCGATGGCCAGGAGGGGGGCCACGTAAACGTTGGCCCCGAACTGCTTGAGCTGCAGGGAGGACATGAAGGCCAGGATGAGACCCAAAAGAAAGCTGATGAGGCCCACAATGGGCAGCCCATCCACGCCGGCGCGTTTCATATAGAAGGCCACATCATCCCAGCGGACGGACCGGGGATGCACAAAGGCGTAAGCCATGGCTCTCAGGAGTTCTCCCAGAAACGTCGTCACCTGCAGCAGGTCTGTTGCGAACCGGCGGCCGGCCGCCCCCAACTGTTCCACGAGGCTGGCTTTATCCCGGCCGGCAATCAGCGGGGGCGCGGCCAGGTCTTCCCGGTCCAGCAGTTCCATGATCCCTTGGGCCGTTTCCGTAAGATTGACGAATTGAAAGCCCATGGACCGGGCCTGGGCCTCCTGCTTCAGTTGCAAGAGGCCCAGGGCTCCGGCGCTGTCCAGATACTCCACTTGGGACAGGTCCACCATCAGGTTGGCGGGGGACATCTCCCTAAGGCGCGCCTCAACCTCGAAGTTCAAGGACCTCAGGTTCTCCAAGGCTATCCGGCCCGAAAGGTGGAAGGTAACTTCCTTGCCTTTCTCGCCGGCAACCGTCAAGGAATAGGGGAGTGGGGGAACGGCTCTTTTTCTCATTACCGCCTGAGGCAGCCCCGCATCGCTTTAGCCATAGAGGGGCCGGTGGCGCTTAGTACCGTTTTTGGTTTTCGGTTAAAAAGCCAGGATTATCAGCAACTTGAAACTTAAGTTGGTTGCATTGGAAACGGTCATTCATGAGCCTTCGGCTCTCTCCAAAAGCATGAAAAGGGGCGCGCTTTTATTGGTGCGCAGTGCGCACCCTACTCAGGCGGGCACGGAGGCCCGCCCCACGAACTTGAAACTTGAAACTCGGAACTTTTCTAAGCAGACATGGCGGGCAGTGCCCGCCCTACGTTTAATTCCTCTCGTTTCCCAGTTCCTGCTGGGTAACGCCAATGGGTGGCGAAGCTCTGCTTCGCCGGGTGGTGCGCAGTGCGCACCCTACAGATACACCGCCGGATCTCCACAACTCCATGGACCGACTCCGGGAGATCACCGGTTAAAATCCAGGGTCTCAAACTCTGGTTCGGTCAGGCCCCATCGACTCCGGGCTTCCGCGGCGTTCAAGGCTATGGCCAACATGCCGATCACTTGATCCTCCCGGATGAGAGGCGCGCAGACGACATAGAGACTGGACCCGTCCTGGAGAAATAACCGCTGATGGGCGATTTTCCGGGTCTTAAGGGCCTGCTGCACCACCTCATAATTATGAAAATCCAGGTGGGCGTTCTTTTGGGGCGGGTAAACCGCCAGAGTGTCGCCGTTAATATTCATGACACCTATCCGGAAAGGGCACATGCGGCAGAGCTTGATGGCCTCCGGCTCGATTTTCTTCAGGGTTTCGTTGATGGCCGCGGTATCCCTTTTTAATACCGGTTCAATGAGGGGTTTGACCAGCTTGGCGATGCATTCATTGATTTCCTGCTTGAACGCGGCCGCGGCGGGGCTCAAAGGCGGTTCCTTGGCCTGACAACCATAGATGAGCCCTAGGAGCAGGATGAGGGGAACGACCCGGAGCCGGATAAATTTCGGCTTTTTTTTGACATGGCGGCTTTCCATTTCTACCTCACCAAGTTAATTTGAGATTAGGCGGCAATTTACCTGCGTCTATCCCCAATTTGCGCCGGAGACCCATTTTTAAGAGTTTATATCTTAAACCCCCCGCTTCCCGAAGGAAATCCCTTTGGTTCTCGGCATAAAAGCACAAATACTATAAAGAATCAATCCCTCGCTTTTCAGGTGTACCCCAGCGCCGGCCACCGGGCATCATTGATTTTCGGTTGTGCCCCCATACCGATATTTATAGTATCAATTTTGGGTTCCGCCAGCCCCCGGAGAATCTTTTCTCTGCCCCCGGGGATCCTCAATTCCGTCATACTAAAGAATAATCCTCCCCCATTTCCCCATTTATCCTTTTCTCCCCGTCCCCCTCTCCCCACTTCCCCCTCTCCCCACTTCCCCCTCTCCCAACGCCGCGGCCATTTCCCGAATTACCTTTTGAAAATTCTTGCCCTCGGTGGAGGAGATCCACTCTAAGCGCAGCCGAGACGGGTCGATCCCCTTTTCCGCCAGCTGGGGGCGGAGCTTTTCCACCCGGGCCTGGGCCAGGAGATTGCCCGCCACATAATGACAGTCGCCGGGGGGCCGGCAACCGGAAACCAGCACGCCTCCGGCGCCCTTGCCGAAGGCATGGAGGATGAACTTGGGATGCACCCGCCCGGCGCACATAGTGCGGATGATCCGGACCGCTACCGGGTATTGCAGCCGGGAGACCCCGGCAAAATCCGCGCCGGCATAGGAACACCAGTTGCAGCAGAAGGCCAGAATCTTCTTTTCCGGACTTTCCGCCAGGGCCTCGTCGATCTGGGCCAGGAGCATCTCATCGGTGAAGCTCCGGGCCATCACCGCGCCGCTGGGACATACCCCGGCGCAGGCCCCGCAGCCCTTGCAGGCTTCTTGGATGATGCGGGCTTTTTGCTTTTTGCCTTTGCCCACCAGGCGGATGGCCTGGAAGATACATTCATTATAACAACTCCCGCAGCCGATGCACTTTTCCGGGTCCACTTCACAGATCAGGGCGTCCAGAGTGACGGTCTCGTGGGCAAAGAGGGCGAGGATCTTGGCAGCCGCGCCGGAAGCTTGGGTCAGGGACTCCCCCAGATCCTTGGGACCCTGGCAGGCCCCGGCCAGATAAATGCCGTCCAGCACGGTCTCCAACGGGCGCAGCTTGGGATGAGCCTCCAGGAAGAACCCGTCATTGCCCACCGGCAGCTTCAATAGCTCCCTCAGGGGCGCGCCGTTTCCCGGAACCATACCCACCGCCAGCACCGCCAGGTCCACCCGGTCCTCACTGGGGGCCTGAAACAGTTCATTGTGCGCCTTGATTATCAGCCGGCCCCCGGTATCGGCGTAAATCTCGTGGACCGGCCCCCGGATAAATAGGATTCCGGCCTCTCGGGCCTGGGTGTAGAGGGCTTCCCAATCCCTTTTGGAAGCCCGCAAATCCCGGTAATAAACCCGGATATGCGCCCCGGGCAGGCGGCGCTTCAGTTCCAGGGCCTGTCGCAAGGCCGTGGGGCAGCAGATTCTAGAGCAGTGGCGATTCCCTTCCTCTTCACGGGAGCCTACGCAAAGGATGAAGGCAATGTCCCGGGGTTCGCGCTCCTCCCCGGAGGCCGTCACCCGGCCCTGGGAAGGCCCGTCGGGAGCCAGGAGGCGCTCCAGGGCCACCGTGGTGATGACTCGGGGCAACGCGGCCCAGGATGCATAGCGGCTGCCCCGGGGGTCGAAGGGCAGGAAACCGGTGGCTACCACCATGGACCCCACCCGGAGGCGATGTTCCGCGTCTTGGGCGGTCAAATCCACCGCGTTTCGGGGACAGGCTTCCACGCAGAGGCCGCAGCGGCTGCAATGTTCAAAGTCAACGACATAACGGGCGGGAAAGGCCCGGGGGGAAGGCCGGTAAATGGCGGCCCGGAGGCTTAAACCCTGTTGGCCCGCATCGGGGACTCGCTCCGGGCAGACCTCGGCGCAGCGACCGCACCCGTCGCAGTCCTCCCCCACCCGGGGCAGGGATTGCCGCACCGTGACCCGGAAATCACCGAGATGCCCGCTCACGGACGCGACCTCGCTGCCCGTGAGCACGCGGATGCCGGGATGGAGCGTCGCCGCGGCCATCATGGGGTTAATGAGACTGAGGGCGCTTTGCCCCTGGGGAAAGGTGCGGTGCAGGTAATTGGCCATGCCCCCTAAAATGGGTTGCTTCTCCACCAGGGTCACGGGAAACCCGGCATTGGCGATATTTAGGGCGGCCCGCAGGCCCGCGGGGCCCCCGCCGATTACCAAAGCCTCCCGGTGCAGGGGCACCCGGCGGTCGGTTAGGGGGCAGGCCAATCGCACCCGGGCCAGCCCCATGCGGATCATTTCCAGGGCCTTGGCCTGGGCCGCGGCCGGTTCCTGGGCGTGGACCCAGGCGCATTGCTCCCGGAGGTTGACGATTTCCAGGAGATAGGGGTTGACCCCGCTATCGATCAACAACTGCCGGAAGGTGCGCTCGTGCAACTTGGGCGAACAGGCCGCGACCACTACTCGATTCAGGCCGAAATGTTTAATATCCTTCTCGATCTCCTTCAGTCCGGCCTCGGAGCAGGTGTAAAGATGGTGGCGGCAGACCGCGACGTCGGGCATACCTTGGGCCTCAACCACCAGGGCCTCGGGATCGATGACCCCGGCAATGTTGAGGCCGCAGTGACAGACATACAGGCCGATGCGCAGATCTTCGGTCATGGGGGCTTTAAAATTCACCACTGAGACACCATGAACACCAAGGTTCACCAAGAAAATTTTATTTTGAGGCTCGAATGCGAAGCCTTCGAGCATCAACCAATTAATTCATTGTGTACCTTGGTGATCTTTGTGCCTTGGTGGTTAAATATTCATCCTCCGCTTATCAATTTGGCCACCGCGTGATCCCAGGCCGGGGAATATGCTCCCGGTTCGGCCACCACCTCTTCCCGGATAAAGACAATGGCGTCCTGGTCGCAGATATTGCGGCAGACCCCGCAGTAACTGCAATCTTCCACCTTTAAAAACACCCGCTGGCCGTCCCGGACAATGGCTTTGACCGGACATAATTGCACGCATTTATGACAATCCGGCGGACACTTCCGGTCATCAATTTCTATGGAGCCGCGAAACTGGGGCTGGACTAAAATGGCTTCGTTTTCGCACGCCTGCAAACACTGGGCGCACCTGAGACAGAGGTCAGGCTGGGGCATGGTCTGGGCCCCCGCCTCATCCCAGATGATGGCCTGGCGCGGGCAGACTTCCAGGCACTTGCGGCACTGTTTGGGACACTCCTCCCGGGCGTTGGCGATGAGTTTCAATTCCCGGCGGCACCAATGAACCTCGCCCTGGGGAAGGGGCGGACAGGGCTGGACGCACTTGCCTTTATCCATGCTGATTTTCGGGAAAAACCGCGCCAGCCCCTGATGCTCGGCAAAGATAGTTTTGGGTTGTCCGTTATAACTCAGAGTCACGGCCCCCACCGGGCAAAAATGGGCGCAGATTTCGCACAACACGCATTGTCGAGGATCGATGAAGATCTCCAGGTTTGCTTCCCCCGGAATCACGGCCACTGCCCGGCGCGGGCACACCAGGGCGCAGACGTCGCATTTTATGCAGGCCTGCTTGTCCAGACGCAAGCCCACCTCATCGACGTACATCTTGAGCGTCAATTCCAGATATTTGGCGCTTTCCCGTTTAACTACCCGCGCATGCATCTATAATCCTAACCCGGACAAGCCGGAACCAAAAACCTTCAAAGATTTACCACAAAGGCACAAAGGACACCAAGGAACACCAAGAAATATTTTTCTTTTTGTGAACCTTTGTGTTCTTGGTGTCTTGGTGGTTAATTTTCTTCCCCATGAAGGGTCAGCCGATTTACTTCTTATCGGCTTCCTGCCGTTGATGAAATTTCCGGGCCTTCAGCTTCAAGCGGCGGCGCAGCAAATTGGTTTTGACGTCCGGGAACTCGGCCAGCAGAAAGGCGAATTTGTCGCAAGGCCCCAGGTCCGGGCAGAGGTAACAATGTTCCAGGCGTTTATCCCGGGCGCAAACCCGGATGCGGCAATCCTCCACCCCCCGTCCTCCCTGGCAGCCCGGGCATTCGTTATGCGACATGAACCATTCCAGGCCCTTGCGGAATTCCGGAAAACTGAAGCCGTCTCCCCCGGGAAAACAATGGAGCCACACATCGGCCCGGAATCCATCCACATATTCCTTGAGCCGGGAGACGGTCCCCAGAAAATCCCGGTTGCCCAATTGACAGTCATCACACAGACCGCAATAACTCTGTTTCATGGTGTCTTCTCCTGCTTGGAAAAGTTCAAAGTTCAAGGTTCAAAGTTAGGAGTATGCCCCTCAGGAATTTTCCATAATTTACAGGTGGGCTAAAGGCCTGTGCATGACTGTTATGAAAAGTTCGCGGGGCTGGCCTCCGTGCCCGCCAAAGCCTATGGTGCACTATGCACCATTAAAGCGCGCCCCTTTCCATGCTTTTGGAGACAGCCAACGGCTCATGAATGACTATCCTATGAGAAGGAGTCGGGGCGCGGTGCGCACCCTACATTTTATATCGTTATTCCGGTTCCCAAGCTCAGCTTGGGAACCAGAAGAAATTTGCTCATTACCAGGTTTTTAACAGAAAACCGAAAACCGAAAACCGAAAACAGAAAACTCCTCACCCCAGGGCCGCCTGAATCTGGGCTGAAAATTCGGCGTCCGTGCCGCGGCTCATCCGGATGGCTTCCCCGGGACATTCCGCCGCGCAGATGCCGCAGCCCCGGCAGACCTCGGTTTGGACTGCAGGGAAACCTCCGTCTGCCAGGCGCACCGCGCGGTAAGGACAGACTTCCATGCAGGCCAGGCATCTCCGGCATTTCTCCGGCGCGATGCTCGCGGTGAGTTCCCCGGTGAGCAGTTCTTCCTGGAATAAAATGCCCGCGGCGCGGCCCGCCGCGGCCTGGGCCTGGGCCACGGTTTCTCCCAGGCTTTTGGGATAATGAGCCAGGCCGCAGATAAAAACCCCTTCCGTGGCGGTATCCACCGGGCGGAGTTTCTGATGGGCCTCCAGGAAAAAACCTCCCAGGGTCCGGGGAATCCCCAGTTGCCTGGCCACCTGCTCGCTTCCCAGGGCAGGCTCCACCCCGACGCTCAAGATTACCAGGTCAGCCCTTAGAGCCACTTCCCGCCCCAGGAGTTCGTCCCATACCCAAACCGTCAACGCCCGGCGCCGGGGCGCCATCAGGCGCGGCGGCCGGTCCGGCTCCAGGGGGATAAACTCCACCCCCAGGGCCTTGGCCTGTTGATAATAACTCTCCCGGAAGCCATAGGCCCGGAGGTCCCGATAGAGAACGGTAATCTTGATCAGCGGGTATCGGTCCTTGAGCAAGAGAGAGTTCTTCAATGCCTGGGAACAACACACCCGGCTGCAATAGGGGTGTTCGGGCTCCCGGGACCCCACGCACTGGATCATCACCACCCGGCGCACGTCGGGTAAATCCAGGTCCCAGGCGTTGATTTTGGCCTCCAACTCCCATTGGGTCAGCACCCGGGGGTCTTCTCCATAGAGATGGCGTCCCTGGGGGAGAAATTCCCGTCCCCCGGTGGCCGCCACCACCACCCCGTGTTCCAGCCGGCGCTCTTTTATCCCCTCCTGGGTCCGGCGGTGGACAGTGGTGCGGAATCGGCCTACATGGCCTTCCAGCCGGACCATTTCCGTCCGGGTCAAGACCTCCACGTTGGGATGGAGATAGACCGCGGCCTGGAGTTCCTGGAGAAATTCTTGGGGATCAGGGCCTTCCAGGGTAAAAAACCGCCGTCGGGCCAACCCTCCCAGTTGGCGGTCGCGCTCTATCAGATAGGTGTGGAATCCCTGGTTGGCCAGGGCCAGGGCGGCGCTCATCCCCGCCACGCCGCCCCCCAGCGCCAGGGCCCTGGGAATCACCGGAAAGCTCTGGAGGCGAATAGGGTCCAAGGCCCAGGAGCGGCGAACCGCCATGGCCATCAGGTCCCGGGCCTTGGTTAAGGCCGCGTCCGGATCCGTCTGATGCACCCAGGCGCATTGTTCCCGCAAATTGGCCATGACAAAGTAACCGGGGTTCAAACCTGCGGCAGCCACCACTCTGCGGAAAACCGCTTCGTGGGTAAGGGGGGTGCACGCGGCCACCACCACGCGACTGAGCTCTAAGGTTCGGATGGTCTCAATCATCCGGTTGGTGGATTCCACCGAACAGGCAAAGATATCTTCCTCCACATGGACCACCCCGGGCATTTGCCGCACCGCGGCCTCCAGTTTCGGCAAATCAATGGTTTTGGCAATATTGGTGCCGCAGTGACAGAGGAAGACCCCGATTTTAGGAGGTTGCCCGTTCTCCGGGCCGGGCTCCGGCAGCCTGGCCGGAGGCGCCCAACTCCGAGGCGCGACGGTCAATATCTGGGCCGCGGCCGCGGCCGCGGCGGCTCCCGTGGCCACCGCTTCGGGAATATCCATGGGCTCCCGGGCCGTGCCGCAGACCAACAAGCCTTCCCGGGCCGTACACACCGGCATCAATGGCGAGGACTCGATAAACCCGTGCTCATTGAGCTGCGCTCCCAAACGGGAGGCCAAGCCGGGCAAATCTTTCTCCGGCCTCAGGCCCACCGCCAGCACGGCCAGGTCAAAAAGCTCTTCCTGGGGCCGCCCCCGGGCGTCGGTATAACGGAGCGCGATTCCCCCCCGGGGCTGCGGCTTCACCCCGGTCACCCGGGAGCGCACCAGGCGCACCCCCCGTTCCCTGGCCCGCTCCAAATAACTTTCATGCCCCTTGCCCTGGGCCCGGATATCCAGGTAAAAGATGGCGGCCTCCACCCCGACGCTGCTGATTTCCTGGGCCACCAGGGCCTCTTTAAGGGCGGCCATGCAACAAAAAGCGGAACAATAAGGCACGCTTCCCGGCCGCAGGTCCCGGGAGCCCACGCACTGGATAAACGCGATGCGTCCCGGCGGGGTTTGATCCGAAGGCCGCAGGAGCTTCCCGGCGTGAGGGCCGGTGGCGCTCAAAAGACGTTCAAATTCTATACTGGTAACCACATCCGGGCTCTCATAACCGGGAAAATCGCCCCCCGGAGCCGGGGAGGCCCCCCCGGCCAGGATAACGACCCCCGCGGCTTGCTCCCATTCATGGGGAACCTGTTGTAAATCGATGGCCTGGGCTTCGCACACCTTGATACAGGCCTCGCAAGGCTTATCCTGGAAAACGCGGCAGGCTTCCCGGGAGATGTACGCGGTCTGGGGAACGGCTTGGGGAAAGGGAACATGAATGGCTTTGGTCCGGCTCAATCCGAGATTATAGGGGTCCGGAATTTTTTCGGGGCAGACCCGGACACATTCGCCGCAGCCGGTGCATCTGCCCGGGTCCACGTAACGGGGAGCGCGGCTCAACAGCACCCGGAAATCTCCGGCTTTCCCCCGGACCTGGAGTACCTGGGTCAAGGTCTGGATCTCAATCAAGGGATGGCGGGAAATCTCCAGCATCCGGGGCGAAAGGATGCACATGGCGCAGTCATTGGTGGGAAAGGTCTTGTCCAACCGGGCCATCAGGCCCCCGATGGAGGGGCCCTCTTCCACCAAAGTGACCGGCAGGCCCACCGCGGCCAGATCCAGGGCCGCCTGCAGGCCGGCAATGCCGCCGCCGGCCACCAGCGCCCGGCTGTGGGCCACTCGGTCTAATGGGCGTATCAAGGTCATCCGGAGTTACAGCGCCTTTTGTGCGGTTTTCGGTTTCCGGTTAAAGACCGGTAAGGAGCATATCTGCACGGTCCCGAGCTAAGGTCGGGAAGGCACGTAGGGTGCGTTCTACGCACCATCCACCGCGCACCGTCCCCCCTTCTGTTCGAGGTTCCCCCGCCTCTGCCCTCATTTCACTTCTTCAGAGCTCACATCGGCAATTAACCGGGCCAGGGTGTTTTGAGGATCCGTGCCTGCCTCCGGGCCGGAAAGCAGTTCGGTAATCAGCCGCCGGCGAAGTTCTTTGATTACCTGCTCTCCCAAATCCAATTGCGCTACCCGGGCCGGGCTGATCATCCCATCCCGGATGGCCAGATTCCTTAACCCCCGGATGATATCCAGAAACCGGACGTCCTGGGGACATTGAAACGAGCAGTTGGCGCAGCCCAGACAGTGCCAGAGCGCGGGAGAGGATAAGAGCTGGGCCCGCAGACCGTAAAGAATCTGCCGGATGATCTGACTGGGGCTGAAGCCCGGTTCCGTCTCGCTCACCGGACAGGCGGCGGTGCATACCCCGCAGGAGAAGCAGCGCAGGAGGTGCCCGCATCCCGGTTCCTGCGCCAGTTCCTCTTTGAAATGGGGATCCAAATCCTGGATCTTCAGGGTTTCAGTCATGTGTTTCCAGCCCTGGTTGCCTGTGGCCTGTGGTCATTATAATCTCTGCCCCGAAAAGACCGGGCCCAAAATTTGCTTTAAAATTCACCACAAAGACACCAAGACCACAAAGGTTCACCAAGAAAAATTTTAAATTGATCCCCAAAGGCGAAGCCTTCGAGCCTCAATTAATGATTTCTTTGTGTACCCTGGTGACCTTTGTGCCTTGGTGGTTAACTCTTCTGCAACCCGCTCACCGCACGGTAATGGCCCCCGTGGGGCAGTGGTCGGCGCACTTGGCGCATTTCTCCGCGGCTTGGATCAGCCGGGCGCAGAGTTCTTGACAGGCCACCACCGCGGCGCCGTTGACGATACGGAAGACCACCCGGTCCTGGGGACGCGGGCCTTTGCCCAGACGGGCCTCGGGGCAATTGCCCAGATGATATTCGCACATGGCCACGCAAATCCCGCAGCCGTTACATTTCTCCGGGTCGATGTCCATCCCCGGGGTCGGGGGCGCCTCTGCCTGGCCCAGTAATTCCTGCAGGGCCTCTATAAACCCGGCGTAGTCCTGCTCATGGAGCAGCGGGCAGTCTTCCGGGACCAGTTCCCGGGATAACAGAAACCCGGCGAACTCCGCGCAGGTCAGGCCGCACCGGCCGCAATCGGTGCGCGGTAAGAATTCCAGCAGTTCCTCAACTCCAGCCATGATTTCTATCATTTTTCGGTTAAGATACTGCGAGATAGCCGCCTAACTTATTGGTAATTCATTTTTTTACAGAAAACCGAAAACAGGAAACAGGAAACAGAAAACCGCACTACACCCCCACCCAGGGGCCGCCCAGGTCCCGGACCCAGAGGTTTTCCGGTCGAAAGCTGTGATATTGACAGAGTTCTGCCAGCAACTCCCCGGCCTCGGCTTCGGTGCGGCGATAATAAGTGCTTCGGGCGACATCCGGTTTGACCAAAATGAAGTCATCAATCACCGCTTCGCCGGCCTTGAGCAGGGTCCGGCAACGGCTCAGATGTTGGCTCCATTGGCTGACCGGGGCTTCCGGGGGCAGATCGTATATGGCCACATCGGCCCGGGCCCCCACACCGAGATGGCCGCGGTCCGTTAGACCCAGTAGCCGGGCCGGGAGGGTGCGGGTGGCCCAAACCCACTCCTCCAGGGAATACTGCCGGGAGCCCGGCTCATCTCCCCAATCCTGCCGGCGGGTCCCGGGGTCCCATAACCAGGAAAACATCTGCGGATAGACGGTTGCCGGCGCCTGAACCTGGCCGGCTCCGGAGAAAGCCAGATTGGGTCCAGGGTATTGCAGGGCCAATCGCAAGGCTCGCCGGGCCGCGGGTTTATCCGGCGCGGGGCACAGGTCCAAGGGCCGGAACCAGCCCAGGTCAATCTGCACCGGCGCCTCAGAACGCCCTGAATGATGGTGGGGAACCATTAATCCCATATCCCCGGTGGCCCCATTCTCCAGGTGAGCCAGGGCGGCTTCGACTAAATCGTCTTCGACTAAAGCCGGCCCCAAGGCGGCCAGATGAAAGCGCGGCGCCTCCGGCAATGACGCCCGGAGAACTTCCGGGGACGCTTCCAGGGTCATGATGAAATTTTGAGTCCCGGCCAGTTCGGCCAAAATCTCCAGGGCAGCTTCCGTCTTAATAGTTCTATGGAAATAAACATCTTGCCTATGGCGCACATAGGGCTCCACCACTCGCAAGTTCAGGGACCGCGTCCGGTCAAGCAAGCACTGCAGGGTATGTCCCATCTCAGCTAATCGTTCCGGGGACCGGAGCCGGATATCCAGGTCTCTCAGGTTCAATACCAGGGAAGCCGAGGTGTCCACGATGGGTATGGCCGCCAATTCCCGGTGGACATAGTTGGCCGTGGCTAAGGTCAGAAACGGTTCATGGACATGGGTATATCCCAAAGCGGCATAACCTTGCCCCAGCTCTTGGGGGGACGGTATCCCGCCCCAGAGGCGCAAGTAATTGAGGCCGTAAGCTGCCACCCGGCCGCGCACCTCGAGACCCCCGGCCACCACCACCTGCCCCTGGGCCTGGATAACGCGATCCACCTCCGTTAGATGAGGCACGATGCGGCTGCCCTCAATATAGAGGTCTCTGACCTCCCCCAGCAGGCCCCCGGCCGGATCAAAAACCCGCCCGCCGGCAATCTTAAGACGCATCAGGCGCAGGCTCCCTGGTATGAAAAGTTTTCTGTTTTCTGTTCTCTGTTTTCTGTTGAAAAACCGTTAAGAAGCAGAATTGCATGGTACCAAGCTCCGTTTGGGAAAGCAAAATGTCGGGTGGGCGCGGCCCACCAAAAAGACCTCCTTCCATAGAGAAAGGCTTTTTTCATACCAACCTACCCAAATCTGCCAGCACCTGGTGATCCGGGGGCAGGGACGACGGCGCCAGTTTTCTCAAAACCACGGGCAAGCCGTCCATCCGGTAAGCGATCTCCGCGGCCTCCACCCCCGCCAGGGCCACCGGGAAAACCACCCGGGCATGCCTGGTGGTCCGGTTGGCGAAGGGGGTGATGACCATAATGGGGACCTGGCGGCTTTTCAGGTCCTGAATCTGTTCTTCCGTCAAAGACCAGAATAAGTCGGCCCCGGCCACCAGCAAGGCGTCCACCTCCCGGAAGTCCACCGGCGTGAAGTGGGACACGAAACCTCCGGCGGGCTGAAAGTCCGGCGCGCCGGGGCTGGCCAATTCCCTGAGCAGCAGATGGTACCACCCGGCGGAGTTGAAGTCCGGGGACAGGGGAAACAGCCGGCAACCCGCGTTTTCATTGAGGCCGGCCGCCAGTCCGGCTAACTCTCCCAGCAGTTGGAAAGCCGGGCCGTAGCTGACTCCCCGGCCGAAAAAGATGACGCCATAACCTGCCTGGGCCAGGAAGTCAGCCAGTTTCCCGGTCCCCCGGACTCGGGGAATCGGCCCCGGCCGTCCCGCCAGCACTGCCCTCACTCCCCGGACCAGGGCCAACTCCTGACCGGGCTCAATCTGGATAAACAGGTTGCAGAACTTGGCGGTCTCGGTGCGATAAATATCCACCGCGGCCACTTGCCGGTCTTCCACCCCCCGTTCGGTAAACCGGCCCCGGCTGAACACGGAATAACGCACCACATGCCGGGGACAGGAATGAATGGGGTTGGCTCCCCAAAACAGGACGGAATCGGCTTCATCCCGGATAACTTCCAAGGGGGCCCAGTTAAGTCCGTGGGTCTTCAGGGCCTGGTAATAGGGGGCCATTAAAGCCAGATCACCGGGCTCCAACCGGGCCTTAAGCCTCCGCCCCAGATTGAGCGCGGCCTCTTGGGCCGATGAACCCAAATTCGTCAGACCGTAGATCACCGGACGCCGGGCCCGGCTCAGCAGCGCCGCGGCCTGCTCCAGGGCCTCCTCATACGCCACCGTCTCCAGGCGCCCCTTGAGCCTTACTTGAGGATCTACCATCCGACTGCGGTCCTTTTTGGGATGAAACTTCTGGGTGGCCAGAAATCGATTGACTCCCCAGAGGCAGACATTGGCCACCTCCACGGGGCGATCATTGACCAGGGTAACGTCCAGGTCGTCACAGAGACAACCGCATCCGGGGCAGGTAATGGATTCCCTGATTATTGCCATTTAACCTTATACCTAACTTGGTTTAAACATTCACAGTTTACCATTATGGGCCAGGGATGCCCAGGAATATTTGGCAGGCGCGAGTTGCTCCGGCCCGGCTTGGATAGTTTTCGGTTTTCGGTTTTCTGTTAAAAACCGGTAGGGAGCAAATTTCCATGGCCCCAAGCTCCGTTAGAAAGGTGCATAGGGTGCGTCCTACGCAACATGAATATAACCCTTTCTGATCAGCCGCGCTTATGCCCGGCGCTTACTCTAACCCATGAAAAGTCTGGACAAAACGCGTGGGGCGAGCTTCAGCCCCCCTATAGAGGATGTAAAAAATTAGGGGGGCTGGATGGATTCCGGATGGACATTTATGGGGTTTTTCTGAGTTATTACAAGGAGCAGAAAAGAAATGTCGCTCACCCCCACCGCAGCTATATCCCATCAAGGAGGAGGGGGCAAAAGGAAGGAACTTCTTTATTGCGCTGGAGGCTCTTGCAAAAGTGTTGGTTTTGTCATCCTGAACGCAGTGAAGGATCTCAACCTTTTGAAAATACAAGATGCTTCGCTTTGCTCAGAATGACCTATCAGGGCAAACTGAGGTTTTGAAATAGTTACAGTGGATTTTGCAAGAGGCTCCTTTAACTTGTTTTTTCTGGTTGATAATTCCGCCATATAATCCCAAACAAGATTTGACATGTTTTCCCCCTGATGCTATGGTACATTTCAAAAAACCAGCCGAGCTGGCATCACCGGGGGGGAGAATGATGCGGAGAGCTTACGGCAAATGGATGGCTTTGGTAATCCTGGCCGCGCTGTTGGCTGCGCCGGTGGGGGGATGGGGAGCAACCTTTGACCTGGCCAATTCCCAGGGGGAATTCGGTCTGCGTCTGGCTTACGGGAGCGCCACTTCCAAGCCATCAGTGAATCTCTACACTTTGTTGCCCAGGTGGGGGGTTTTCCTGGTACGTCCCGGAAAAATCTCGCCTTTTGGGGTGTCGTTTGTCCTGGAAGGCATTCTCAGCGTGGTGGACACGGAGAATACCGGGGCGGAAATCGGCATCACTCCCATGGTGAAGGTCAGCGCCCGCTTGTTTCCAGGGGTCATAGCTTTTGTAGAGGGGGGCGCGGGGGTCATTTCGGAAAGCTTCGACAGCCCCGCGGTGTCCCATGCCTTTAATTTCACTCCCCAGATCGGCGCCGGCTTCGACATCGCCCTGACGTCCCGCCTGGCCTTGACTGCGGCTTACCGGTTCCGCCATTCCTCCAACGCCGGCATTTATAAAGAAAATCCGGCGTTCAACGTCAGCTTCGTTCAGGCTGGACTGACTTACTTTTACTAGCCTTTAGACTTTTTAAAATTGCTCATCGGGGGAATCAAGATCTCCCTGATTTTCACTAGAGTCTGTTTTTTTACCCGGTTTAGAACCCTAAGGGGCGGTGCGCGCACCGCCCCTTATACCGTTTTCGGTTTTCGGTTTTCGGTTAAAAGAAATTGGATTATCAATAAGTTAGCCATGGAGTTGGTTGCATCTGAAACTGAACTTGGTATTAGGCGTTTAGACCATATATTCCCCGAATAACTCCGCACCAGCTCGCGCCCAAAATCCCACCTCATACCAACCATTATTTCCTTATGGACCCCGCCAAAGATAAAAATGTGGAACAGCTGCCCCCGGCTGTTCTGCTAAACCTTTGCGACTTGGCGTCTTTGCGTGAGGCTGATTATTTCCCCACAAGCCGCAACCACGAAAAAAATATTGCCGGTCCATCAGGTTTTTACCGGAAACCGGAAACCGAAAACTATTCCTTAATCCCCTGCTTGACAAGACCAGTAATGATTATTAACTGGTAATTAACTTATGGACACCCTGATGCAAAAACTGCGGGCCCATGGGATTGCCGTAACCCCCCAGCGCCTGGCGGTCATGGAGATCCTGGAAAACCGGCGGGATCACCCCACCGCGGAAAAAATCTACCAGGAGGTGCGCGGGCGGCTTCCAGCCATATCCTTCAACACGGTGTACAAGACTCTGGAAGTCTTGTACCATAAGGGGCTGATCCTCAAGGTGAATCCCCTTCATGAAGTGGCCCGCTACGACGGCGCCGGCCATCCCCATGCCCATCTCATCTGCCGGCGTTGCCGCCGGATCATGGACCTGGATCGGCAACTCCCGGAAGGCGAGGTCTTACCCCCGGAGGATCTCCGAGGTTTTCGGGTGGAGCGTCAATACCTGACCCTCTGGGGGTTGTGTCAACCCTGTCAACAGCAAGAATCCCCAGAAACCCCAAAGGAGGCCTAACATGGCCATAGCCGTAGGACAGGAGTACGTGTGCAAGATTTGCGGCAACAAAGTGAAAGTGGTGGAGGCCGGCGGCGGCGTGTTGGTCTGCTGCGGCGTCTCCATGAAACTGGTGGAGCCCAAATAACCGGAGGTGAACTTAATGGAAAAAAGCATCGCCAATCTGAATGAAGCGTTTGCCGGAGAATCTCAGGCCAACCGCAGGTATCTGGCCTTCGCCCAAAAAGCGGAACAGGAAGGCTACCACCAGGTCGCCCGCCTGTTCAGGGCCGCGGCGGAAGCGGAAACCGTCCACGCCCTCAATCACCTGAGGGCTTTGAAGGGCATCCATTCCACCGCGGAGAACTTAAAGGAAGCCGTTCAAGGTGAGACCGCCGAGTTCCGGGACATGTATCCCAAGATGATCGCCGAGGCCCGGGCCGAAGCCCACAAGGACGCGGAGCGCACCTTTAATTTTGCCAATGAGGTGGAAAAGGTGCACGCCCGGCTCTTCCAGAAGGCCCTGGAAAACCTGGACGACAAGGGGATGGTGGACATCCATGTGTGTCCGGTGTGCGGTTATACCGTGGAGGGGGAACCCCCGGATAAATGCCCGGTGTGCGGCGCCAACAAAAAAACCTTCAAGCGCATTGAATAAGTTCTTCCGGCGGGACAGGGAACCGAGGGATCCCCAGGGGAAATCCCCCCTGGGAAGACGCCTCCGGGTTCCAGCCCGCCTCTTTTCCATTTTCTAAGGAGTAAGCCATGAAACTTTTTCGTTGCCGGATCTGCGGCGATCCCTATTTGGGAAGCGAAGCCCCCAGCTTCTGTCCTTTCTGCGGCGCGCCCCGGACATATATGGTGTCCGCCGAGTTATACCAGGACCGTAATCATATCCCGGACCTTTCTCCCCGTTCCCGGGAGAACCTGGAAACCGCCCTGGCTCTGGAGGTGGCCAACGCGGGGTTTTACTTCTGCGCCTCCAACTGCGCCCCCAACCCCGTGGAGCAGGCCATGTTCAAGGCCCTGGCCAAGGCGGAGTCGGAACACGCCTCCTTGATGTGCAAACTCCTCAAGGTTGCTAAGCCCGAGATCAAGCCTGATGACAAGGCCTGCCAAAAGGACCCCAGGGCCAATTTCGCCAAGTCATACGATAAGGAATCCCGGGCCGTGGCTTTTTACCAAAAGGCCGCCGCAGAAGCCGTGGAAGACCGGGTGAAGGAAGTCTTCACCGCGTTGAGCGAAATCGAATCCTACCACATCGCCCTGGCGGAAGCCCGGAAGTAGCAGTGAGCAGTGAGCAGTTAGCGGTTAGCTGGTGGCTGGTGGCAGGCGGCAGATAGCGGTTATCAATATTACTCGGAGCATTGAAGAAGCCCCTTCCTTTTGCCTCTTCCCCCTTGATGAGGGAGGGCTGGGGTGGGGGTGAAGGTAATTCATTTTCTGCTCCGAGTAATAGCTTAGGAATAGCCCTTGCCGGTACTCGATGAAGCCGAAGCTGACTGCTGGCGGTTGACTGCTAATCCTCCAACGCCTCCAGGGCCAACCGCGCCGCGGTTTGCTCCGCCTGTTTTTTGGTGCGGCCCTCTCCCCGGGCCAGGGGTCGGGATTCCAGGCATACTTCCAAAAGAAAGTGTTTGGCGTGTCCGGGGCCACTTTCCTCCAGCAGGAGGTAAGTGGGGGACATTTTAAATCGGGCCTGGGTCAATTCCTGCAATCTGGTCTTGAAGTCCTGCCAGGGAAGGGTGGCCAGGGAATCAAATAGCGGCCCGAACCAGTGTTTCGTCAGTTTGGCCGCGGCCCTCAGCCCTCCGTCCAGGAAAGCTGCGGCCAGCACCGCCTCCAGGGCGTCGGCCAGAAGCGAGGGTTTCTCCTGGCCGGCCTGTTGTTCTTCTCCCCGGCCCAACCTCAGATGAGCCCCCAAATCCAGGGTCCGGGCCCGGGCGGCTAACTGCCGGGAGTTCACCAGAATGGCCCGGGCCCGGGACAGATCGCCTTCCGCACTCCCGGGAAACCGCTCAAGCAGCAGGCTGCTCACCGTCAGGGCCAAGACCGCGTCCCCTAAAAATTCCAGCCGCTCGTTGCTGGGGCCGCTCTCCGGGTTTTCATGGGCATAGGAACTGTGGCGCAGGGCTTGATCCAGCAGTCCCAGGTCTTTGAACTTATGGCCCAGGCGCCGGGCCAGCCTGGCAAGCTCCTGCCGGCGGGGATCAGGTAGAGCCGTATCCACGTCTTTTCCCCTTTGGCTCTTAGGATGTCATCCTGCAAGCAGGAATTTACGGCTATCATACAACATGAAATCTCCAAAAGAATCCGGAAAGATGTGGGGGCTAAGGAAAACCTTAATACTGTTTTCGGTCAAAAAGCCGGGGAGGAGCAAATTTCCATGGTCCCAAGTTCTGTTTGGGAGGGCATGTAGGGTGCGTCCTACGCACCATCCACCCCCCCGGCGGTTCATGCTTGCCGGAGACGTTGCCGCTTCACCAGGGATTTGGTACACTGGCCCTGTTTTTAATCTATCTCAAGGACCGGAGAGATGAATCTGTTTGCTAAGAAGACGGATAGGTGGGCCATGGCCTTTACGCGGGCCCTGGCTGTAGGTCTGATGATCGTATTATTTTCCGGCGCCGCCATGGCCGCCGACAAGGGGAAGGGAAAACCGATGGTTAAACTGGAAACCAGTCTGGGGGAGATTACCCTGGAGCTTTACCCGGACAAGGCCCCGGCCACGGTGGCCAATTTCCTGCAGTACGTCAAGGACGGCTTTTTCACAGGCACCATCTTCCACCGGGTGATTGACGGTTTCATGATTCAAGGCGGCGGCTTTGACGCCCAGATGAGCCAGAAGCCCACCCGGGAGACCATCCAGAATGAGGCGGACAACGGCCTGACCAATGACGCTTACACCATCGCCATGGCCCGCACTCCGGACCCCCACTCCGCCACGGCCCAGTTTTTTATCAACGTGGCGAACAACTCCATGTTGAACCACACGGCCAAGACCCCCCGGGGCTGGGGCTACGCGGTCTTCGGCAAGGTGGTAAAGGGCACAGAGGTGGTGGATAAAATCAAGGCCGTGCCCACCGCCAACAGGGGCATGCACGAAAAAGTGCCCGCCGAGACGGTGACCATTATCAAGGCCACGGTGGTGGAGAAGTGACCAGTGACCAGTGACCAGTGACCAGTAAGCAGTGAGCAGTGAGCAGTGAGCAGTGAGCAGTGAGTGGCAGGTAATGGGCAGTAATTCATGTGCCTCCCCCACACCCTAAACCATGATAAATTTGGCAGGGCGGGCCTCCCCGCCCGCCACCTCTCGGTGATCTTACTAACAACTAACAACTAACTGCTCACTGATCACTGCTCACTGCTCACCGATTACTGATCACTGTTCACCGATTACTGATCACTGTTCACTGATTACTGTCCACTGATACAAGGGTTCCCATGAAAAGCTATCGGCGGGAATTGTGGTTTCAGGTCCCCGGCCGGGCGGCCTTCATCAACATCACCCCCCGGGTGGAGGAGTGCCTCCGGGACAGCGGCATCCGGGAGGGCCTGGTCCTGGTGAACGCCATGCACATCACGGCGTCGGTGTTCATCAATGACGATGAGTCCGGCCTGCACCAGGATTACGCCAAGTGGCTGGAGCGGCTGGCCCCCCATGCGCCCATCAGCCAATACCGCCACAACGATACCGGCGAAGACAATGCCGACGCCCACCTAAAGCGCCAGATCATGGGGCGGGAGGTGGTGGTGGCGGTGACCGAAGGCCGGCTGGACTTCGGCCCTTGGGAGCAAATTTTTTACGGCGAATTCGACGGCGGCCGCCGCAAACGGGTCCTGGTGAAGATTATCGGGGAGTGATTCCCCGCATGGAAACGCTTCATCAGCGAGATTTTCTCCCAGGTTAAGGCCTCCAAAAAAGTCCCTTACGACTTCATATCAGAGGCCGTTTCAGGAGATTGAAATGTGGAATCGCCGCCCCGGCTGTGCTTTGGTGGCACAGGCTTTCCAGCCTGTGCTTAAGCAGGCGAGGGCGCCTGCTCCACATTTTCTTATTCCTTGACTTGCTCGGTGCGCAGCGCGCCCCCTACTTGCCGGGCCTGACAAACATCCCCACCCGGGAGGCTGCCTGAAGGAGGGGTTGAATTGACAGATTTTGTGCTAAAGATATTTTTCAATGGCTACGATAACTATTAAAGAGAGACATTAAATTATTTCTTGACAATCATACATATTGTATATAGATTATGTTTCGATAACAAGATATTGATTTTTGGAGAAGAAATGTCAAACGGCGCAATAAATTCCCCTTTCAGATATGCTGGGGGGAAATTCTATGCCAGAAAATTGATATTAAACCATATCCCCCTTCATTCCTGTTACATAGAGCCTTTCGCCGGTGGCGCTTCCATTTTCTTTGCAAAAAAGAAGGTTCAGGAAAATATCCTCAATGATCTTGATGAAGAATTGGTGAATGTTTACCGGGTTATCCGCGATGAACCTGATAAATTAATAAAATTCCTGGAAGGAAAACCTGCAAAAAAAGAACTCCATAAATATTATAAAAATGAATTTAACCCGAAGGATTATTTAGAAAAAGCAGGGCGCTGGTATTTTTTAAACCGAATCTCCTATAGCGGCATTATGAATAAGCAAAATTGCTATTGGGGATATGGGGATAAATTTTCAATGCGTCCTGAGAATTGGCCTAATAATATTTTCAGGTCCTCCTTAAAGCTGCAGGGTGTAAGATTTTTCTGTGAGGATTTTGAGACAATTATTGACAATGCATCTGATGGAACTTTCCTATTCGTCGATCCTCCTTATTTTAACGCTGACCAAGACAAATTCTATACCTGCACTTTCACGAGGGAGGATCATTATCGCTTAAGGGATACCCTATATCGAAACAGTGATCGATTGAAATTCTTATTGACCTATGACAATTGCAGAGAATTAATGAATATCTATGACTGGGCAACCGAAATCCATGAAAAAGAATGGAATTATTGCATCAACCGGACTGACGATCAAAAGAATGGATTAAAGAGAAAGGGAGAACGCTATAAAGGTAGGGAACTCTTTATCTTGAATTACAAATCAGATCGTAATCAAATGGGTCTGATTTGAGATATTCATTGCCTCCTCATTCTCCTGACAATTTCCAGCATTTTTGATTCTATCTGACCTATGTCCAACCAATGAGGATCATTATCTAAAAGAACATAAGGGGTTCTTGGAATGAACCCCTCAACGGCTATTTCACCGGGAAGAACAAATCTCCAATCATTATTGATAGCCTCTACAAGACCCTCCATATTATCAACGCCGTAATGACCGAATAGAATCCTCAAAAGCTCTTTATTTTGAATTAATTCAAGCTCCGGGCCAATTGTTTTTCCCTTGACTATTGAGTTGCTGGGTTTTGTTATAATAATATCAAAAATATCAATGGCATACCGATCATTTGATGAACCAGATAATGCTATATTGCTACGGCTCCGATGACATTTAACCCTGAAATGAGTAACCTTATAATTCTTTGCTTTTTGCCCACTATTCATTGATTCCCTGACAGATGGTTTGGATTCAACCTTCAAAATAATACCTGTCCTTCTATGTGTAACCCCAATATCAACATCAGGCATATTGGGCTGTGGATTAAGATTTAATTTATGAACAATCCATTCACTAGGAGATAAATATCTTTGTAATAACAAGTAGATTTCATATTCCATACCCTTGCCGCGCATCATTGGACTGACTTTCTGATCTCCCAAAATCTCAAAAAAGTACTCAAGCGGGATTGAATATTTCTTACAATACCCCTCAACCTTTTTTCCTATTTCTCTAAGTTCCTCATCATTCATAGGACTATCTTATCCTTTTATGGCTATAGGATTTTTCCTTTATGAGAATTTAAAGAAAACTAAATCGACTTTATTTCTTGTAAAAATCTTTGTCAATATAAATCAACTTATTTCTTTACAGGGGGTTTAGAGTTGGATTGAGGGAAGGTTTGAGGAACGGTTTTCCCCCGGCCCCAGAAAACAGTTGACAGCCGCAGGATTCCTTTTTATATAAATGTAGAGTTATGTTCAGGCGAAAGCCACCCAGACTCATCTGGGCGGCTTTTTTTATTTTGGGGGCATCATGCGTCTGGTGATGATCGACAACTACGACTCCTTCACCTACAACCTGGTGCAGCTCTTCTATGAATTCGACCTGGAGGTTCGAGTCTTTCGCCATGACGCGGTCAGCCTGGGGGACATTGCGGGGCTGAGGCCCGACTGGATCTGCATCTCTCCCGGCCCCAAGGCCCCGGCCCAGGCGGGCATCAGCAAGGCGGTGATCGCCCGCTTTTGCCGGGAGATTCCTATTTTGGGGGTGTGCCTGGGTCACCAGGCCATCAACGAGGTCTTCGGCGGGACCACGGGGCGGGCCCCGGTACCGGTGCATGGCAAGCGCCACCAGGTTCTGCACACGGGGCGGGGAATTTTTCAGGGCCTGCCTTCCCCCCTGGCCGCGGCCCGCTACCACTCCCTGGTGGCTGACCGGATATCCCCGGAACTGGAGATCACCGCCTGGACCGAGGACGGGGTCATCATGGGCCTCCAGCACCCGGTTTTTCCCCTCCACGGCGTCCAGTTCCACCCGGAATCCTTCCTCACCAGCCACGGCTTTGAGCTGGCCGCGAATTTCTTGAGTTTGGGGAAAAGCATGGTGGTGGGGGAGGAGGCCGGTTCAGTTGTCAGTTGCCGGTTATCAGTTGCCGGTTTTCAATAGAGGCTCTTGCAAAATTAACCGAGGTTTATGGGTCTGCAGGCTTTAGCTGTAAAGGTCCCCCGGCCATGGCGCCTGTATGTGTAGCTCCGCCGGGGGCGGCGGTGCATCCGGAGGGGACAGCCGAGGGCGGCTGTCCTACATTTCTTGGATAACCTGCCCACAAACCGGCAGAAAACGGAATTTTGCAAGAAGCTCTTAATATAAGGTAATTCTGGGACGCGATAATAGGTTCTGGTCGTCTTCGCCCCCCCTTTTTTGTCTGTAAGCTGAAAGCTGACCGCTGACAGCTTCATTGTCATCCGATAGGAGACCGCATGTTCGGACGCGTGGTGGATGTGCAGATGGTGCCCTTGGAGGCGCCCGAGGGGGTCCGGGACCTGGCGGACCTCTTTACGCCCCTCCGCCACCGGCCTTATGCCATACTCCTGTTGAGCGGCGGGGACCTGGACTGCGCCGGCTACTCCATCATGGGTTGGGACCCCTTCCTGGTCCTTCGGGCCCAAGGCCGCCGGGTCTCCCTGGAGCAGGGGGAAGACGTTCAGGTCTTTGAGGCCGATCCCTTCACAGTGCTGGAGGATCTGCTGAGTGGGTTGGAACTGCCCGGCCCTTCCCCCCTGGCGCCGTTTACTGCCGGAGGCTTGGGGTTCCTGGCCTATGACCTGAAGAAGCACTTAGAGCGCCTGCCCGCCACCGCAGCAGATGATTTGGGCCTGCCGGAGATGGTCTGGGCCTTTCCCCGCCGGGTGGTTCTCCATGACCGCGGCGCCGGTAAATTTTGGGATATCCGGGTGGTTTACGAGGATGCTCAGGGGCGGGCGCCCAAGGATTCCGAAGACTTGCCGGGTTTCTCTGCCGATGCTTTAGGCGGCTATGAGGTGGGCCCGCTGCGGAGCAATTTTACCCGGGAGGCATATATCCGGGCGGTGGGGCGCATCCGGGAATACATAAAAAACGGCGACGTCTATCAGGTGAACCTGTCCCAGCGCTTCTCCTTCCCCTTAAGCGGGGAGCCTTATCAATTGTTCCGGAACCTGTTTGATCTTAACCCTGCGCCCTTTTACGCCTATCTGAACTGCGGGGATTTTCAGATTTTCTCCACTTCTATGGAGCGCTTCCTTTACCGCCGGGGGGATTATTTGGAGACCCGGCCCATCAAGGGGACCCGTCCCCGGGGCCGCACCCGGGAAGAGGACCTGGCGCTGCGCCGGGAATTACAAGACAGTCTGAAGGACGACGCGGAGTTGTCCATGATCGTGGACCTTCTGCGCAACGACCTGGGCAAGGTCTGCGAAGCCCGCAGCGTCAAGGTGAAGGAGCACAAGCGCCTGGAGGCTTACCAGAACGTCTATCACCTGGTCTCCATTGTCACCGGCAAGGTGCGGGCCGGGGCGAGCCACGTGGACCTTCTCCGGGCCGCGTTTCCCGGGGGCTCCATCACCGGCTGCCCCAAAATCCGGTCCATGGAGATCATCGACGAGTTGGAGCCCCAGGTGCGCCACGTCTATTGCGGCGCCATCGGCTACCTGGGCCTTAACCGCAATCTGGACCTGAACGTGGCCATCCGCACCGCCATCATCAGCCGGGGCGAGGCCCATTTTGCCGTAGGCGGCGGGGTGGTCTATGATTCCGACGAGGCGGATGAATACGAGGAGACCCTGCACAAGGGGCGGACCTTGTTTCGCTTGATCGAGGGGAGCGGGCCAGGGTAGGTTTCAGGTGTCAGGTCTTGGACGTTGGGCGTTAGCGAACGCCATATTTCGGCGGCCATGGCCCCAATAAAGGGCTTTCAACAGAAAACAGAAAACAGGAAACAGAAAACATCTTTATGGCAAACCCCGAATTCGTCTGGCTCAATGAAGATTTAATCCCCCTGTCCCAGGCCCGGGTGTCGGTGGAGGACCGGGGCTTCCTCTATGGGGACGGCTTGTTCGAGACCCTGAGGGCCGAAGGGGGTAAGGTGCTGTTTCTCCGGGAGCATCTGGAGCGCCTGGAAAATTCGGCCAAGACCTTTCGATTGCCCTATTCCCCGGAATTCCCCTGGGAAGCCTGTCTCCGGCGCTTATTGGCGGCCAACGGCCTGGAGCGGGGCGTGGCCCGGATAAAGATCCAGCTTACCCGAGGGGTGGCGGAAGGGCTGGGGTTGCCCCAAACAAAAGCCCCCACCCTGGTGATGTGGGCCAAACCTTATACGCCGCCATCCCCGGAAGAATATGCCGCAGGCTGGCCGGTGGCGACCTTTCCCCAGGGCCGCACCACCCCGGTGGGCCGCCACAAAAGCCTCAATTACCTCTTTTACCTGACGGCCCGGCAGTATGCCCTGGACCGGGGCGCCAAGGAGGCCATTATCCTGGAGGCGGACGGCCTGGTGTCCGAAGGCGCGGCCACCAGCCTCGTCTATGCCCTGGGGGGGAATTATTTTACTCCCGCGGCAGCCAGCGCTTTGCCCGGGGTGACCCTCACAGTCCTGGCCCGGGGATTGGCCAGGCGCAATCTCACCCTGAAATGGGTTCCCACCGGCCTTGCCCAGATGAGGGGGGCCCAGGCCCTCTGGCTGGTCAATTCCTTGATGGGAATCATGCCCGTGGCCTCTTGGGACGGGGAGCCCATGCTGCAAGAGGGGGATACGGCCTTGCTTCAGGAAATTTTGAGGTCCGAAGCGGGGGAAGGCTGAATGGATGGTGCGCAGTGCGCACCCTACAGATTAATCCGCAGTTCAAGGTTCAAGGTTCAAGGTTCAAGGTTCAAGGCTGAAAGCTAACCCCTGCCCCCTAACCCCAATGCTGTTCACTTAAGCAACAAGGTAGGGGCGGGGTCTCCCCGCCCCTACAACCAAAAAAATAGCCGCCGCTTAAGTAAACAGCATTGCCCCTAACCCTTAACTCCCGCCCCCTGACAACTGCCCCGGCGGGCGAACTCTTCTCGGATCAGGCGCAGCCCCCGGTTTTTGTCTAGGCACCAGGCCGGGGCCAGGAATTCCTCCGGGTGGGGGTCCCCCGTGAGGCGGTGAATCACCACCCGGGGCGGCAGCAGTTCCAGGAAGTCCACCACCCGGTGGACGTATTCTGTTTCAGTGAGACAGCTATACGCGCCTGCCTGGTAGAGGGCCGCCAGACCCGACCCCCGGACCACATAAAGCAGGTGAATCTTCACCCCCTGGATGGGCAGTTCCGCCAGATAGGCTGCGGTGGCTGCCATCTCTGCCAATCCCTCACCCGGCAGCCCCAGAATCACATGGGGGACCACCTCCAGACCCCGGGCCGCGGCCCGTTGAACCGCGTCGGTGAAGCAGGCCACGTCATGGCCCCGGTTCAGCCGGGCCAGGGTGGCGTCATGCGCCGACTGGAGCCCCAACTCCAGCCACACCAGGTATTTCCCGGCATATTCCGCCAACAGGTCCAGAACCTCCTCCGACAGGCAATCAGGACGGGTGCCGATGCTCAGGCCCACCACCTGGGGAAAGGACAGGGCTTCCTGATAGAGATCGCGCAACTGCTCCGCCGGGGCATAGGTGTTGGAGAAACTCTGAAAATAGGCGATGAACTTGCGCGCCCCGTAACGGCGGCCCATCCGGGCCAGGCCTTGCTCCATCTGCTGGGCAAGGCTCAACCCCTGGGACCAGGCCCCGGTGCCGGAACCCCGGGCATTGCAGTAAAGGCAGCCTCCCACCCCCACCCGGCCATCTCGGTTGGGGCAACTCAGGCCCGCGTCCAGGGTGATTTTTTGGACCCGTTCCCCGAAGCGCCGGCGCAGATAACTATTCAGGTCCAGGTACGGCAAGGGGGTCATGGGGGTGGAATTCCTTGACATGATGAATCCGCCGATGACGCAAATTAACCCAGATACATTAGATAGTTATCTGTGTCCGTCTGCGTGCATCTGCGGTTAAATAAAGGTGGGCCGTGCTCACCCCAAATGTTGCCTTCTCAAAAGAAGCTTGATGACCTCGTAAAAAGGTTTTTCCCCCCTCACCCTAACCCTCTCCCCCAAGGGGGAGAGGGAATTAAATAAGGTAAAACAATGACATATAAAAATAGTGGTAATACTCAGCCTTAAGAAGAAACTGAATTTTTAGTTTTTAACAAACCATCAAGCCTGGGACTATGAAAATCTGCCTCACACCGGTTTTTAACAGAAAACAGAAAACAGAAAACAGAAAACTAACAACTAACTGTAATGACAACTAACGTTAGCATTCGATTATGCACAGCGTCAAAGCAGCTTGGATATGGATTCTCATGGATTATCTTCCTTCACCCAAGCACAATAATGTATGCTAAAAACTATTGTCATTACAACTAACAACTAACAACTAACAACTGACCCCTGCCCCCTGCTCTCCGCTCACCCCGCATCTCCCCAGGCGTGCTGGATCAGGCCCAGGGCCGTTAGGGCCGCGGTCTCCACCTTCAGGCGCCGGGGCCCCAGGCTCACCACGCGAAAGCCCGCAGCCTGAGCCAGGGCCGCTTCCTGGGTAGTAAAGCCGCCTTCCGGGCCGATGAGGATCCGGACTCCCGCGGGAGGGGGCCTATTAAGCTGTGCGGCCAGGGCGCCGCCCCGCTCCTCTTCCCAAAACAAGAGTTTTACCTCCTCCGGCCCCGCCAGCGCCGCGGCAAATTCCTGGGGGGCATGGATGGTGGGCAGGCAGGATCTTTGGCAGGATTTGAGGCTTTCCCGGGCCAGCCGCTGCCAGCGGCTCAGACGGCGCCCGGCGCGCTCCGGCGGCGACTTTTCCGAACGCTCCGACACGAATGGAAAAATCTCCTTGACCCCCATCTCCACGGCCTGGCGGATCACCAAATCCAGAGTATCGCCTTTGGCCAGGCCGATGCCCAGCGCCAGTTTTAGGGGGGATTCGCCCCAGGGGGCCAGTTCCCGCTCCAGGCGGAGCACCGCGCCACCGGCTTCCAGGGACTGAACCAGGGCCTCCCAATTGCGGCCCCGGCCGTCGCAGGCCGCCACCCGGTCCCCCACCCCCAGGCGCAGGACCCGGCACAGATGACGGGTCTCTTCCGGGTCCAGTTGGGCCGACCTATCCCTAATCCCTTCCGGGGACACATAAAACCGGCGCAGGGATGGCGAAGGAACTTTTTTCATCATATGGGGGTTGGGGGTGAGGGTTTGGGAGAGGGGGCTAAGGTCCACAGGCGAGACGCCTGTGCCACTGGCCCCATCTCCAAATAATCTTTTACTATCCTCTCATTTCAAACGCGCCTTAAGATCAAAGACACCCAGTTCTCTTCCGTCAGCACGCCGGTTTCCTTTAGCCCCAGGGCCTGGTAACGGGTCTTAATGGCCGGCAGGTCGTCCGCCAGAAACCCTGAGATGATCAGGGCGCCGCCGCTGACTAACCGGCCAGCCAGGGCCTCGGCCAAGTAAAGCAGGTCCGGCGCGGTGATATTGGCCAGGATCAGGGCGAACTGCTGCCTGAGCGCGGTCAGGGGAGTGGCCTCCACCCAGATGCGGTCCTCCAGGGCATTGAGGCGCACATTCTCCAGGGCCGCGGCCACGGCCTCGGGGTCCACGTCAATGGCCAGCACCCGGGCCCCCAGACGGGCCGCGGCCAGGGCCAGAATGCCGGTGCCGGTGCCCACATCCAGCGCCTGCCAGGGCTGGAGGTCCATGGGCAGGTCTTGGTCCCACACCTCCTCCAAAGCCCTGAGGCACAGCACCGTGGAGGGATGGCGGCCGGTGCCGAAGGCCATGCCGGGGTGAATGGTGATCACCAGCTCTCCCGGGGCCCCGGCATATTCCTCCCACGGCGGGCGCACCACCAGCCGGGAGGTCACCTTCAGAGGTTTGAAATGGGCCTTCCAGGCCTCGGCCCAATCTTCTTCCGCCACCCGGCGCATTTCCAGGCCCAGGGGATAGAGATCGTAGCCCTGCAGGCGGGCCAGATACCGGTTCAGTTCTTCTTGCTGCCAGGGGCCGAACTCATCGGGCCGGAAGAAGGCGCGAATCAACACCCCTCCCGCAGGAACCCCCTGGTCCTCGATGATCACCCCCCGGCCGGTGAATTCGGTCAGGTAGGTGGATGCCTCTTCCTGCATGGCCCCGGGGGCCAGCAGACGCACTTCGATCCAGGTTTCTTTAGCCATATTGAGAGATTATAGTCAAGGGCAGTCGAGTTTGCAATAATTCTAAACCCAGATAAATCAATCAGCGTCGCTATTTGCTTGACAAATATTTTTCCACCTCTTATTGAAATATCAGAGAAGAATAATACCATCCTCCCATATAGATTTCGGAAGCATGATAATAGAATACATAGACGAAAAATCGCGCCTCTTGCCTATAGTCAAAGACCTTGGGCGTAAGAACAGCAAGACCCTTGGGTTCTTTCCCGAGGGGGCTTTCGAGGAACACGCAGCCAAGGGGTGCATGATAGTAGCCCGAGCCCGAAGTGGAAAAGGTGAATTTTATGGTTATCTACTTTATCGTGTCGTTCACCGGGGGGGAGTTTGGCCGGTAGGGGTTATTGTGCACTTATGTGTCGATGAACCATATCGTAAAATGGGAATCGCCAAAGCCCTCGTAAATAAATTGCGTAGCATCACAATAAATAATTTCCTAAGGCTGGAAGTGAATTGCCGGCGAGACTATGATGCAACTGATTTTTGGCCAAAAAGTGGCTTTATCTATAAAGGAGAGACCATAGGCCGTAGCGGTCACCCCATTCTCCGATGGGAAATGGAGCTACGCCAATTGCCGTTAATGGCACTAATGGAGCAGAGTGCGACCCAAAAGACCCGTGCTGTCATTGACATGAACATTTTGTACCGCTTACAAGACCCCCTGCCAGAGGTCTTTGATAGAGATAAAATACTCAGTGAAGAGGCCAAGGCTCTCCAGGAAGATTGGATAGCTGAGGATGTGGAACTGCTAATCACACCTGAGGCTTTGAACGAAATCCAAAGAAATGACAACCGTACCGAGCGGATGCGCAGGCATAAATTTGCAGGTCAATTTGGAACCATAACCGCCAATTTTGATGATGTTCGCAGCCTTGAGCAACGTCTCTCAATTTTCTTCTCAATAAAATCAAATGAGAGCAATCGATCCGATATCAGACAGTTGGCCTATTCCATCATGGGAGATGCCCTTTATTTCATTACACAGGATAGAGGGTTATTGAAGAAAACTGAGGAATTCCATAAAGAATTCGGTATCCGAATACTATCTCCAGGAAGGTTTATTGGGCGTCTGGACGAAATCATACGAGAGGTTGAATATCTTCCTAGACGCTTGGGGGGAGCTTGCGCTTTGACAATCCGCAAAGCCCCCAGTAGTCTTATTTCGGTTCTGTATCCAATTTATCAATGTGGGAACCCTGAAGAACGGAAAAGCCAGTTCGAATCTAAAATCCGCAATTTCATTGCCCAATTAAATAGATATAGGGTTGACCTTTGCCAGATAGGTTCAAAGCCCTTGGCCTTTATCGTGTATGATCGTAGTGATTCATCAGAACTTGGGATCCCGATGGTCAGAGTATCACGATCAACCCTATCCGGTACGGTGCTACGCCATTTATTGCGGCGAGCGGTCCAGATATCGGTTATAGAAAATCGTCCATTTATCAGAGTCACCGATATTCACGCTCAAGGAGGGTTTGAACAAGCCTTGGAAGAGTGCGGTTTTACGAAGATTCAAGACCAATGGTTTAAGATCAGTTTACCGGTGGCTGATAATATAGAAGGACTATTGATTCGATTATCTAGTTTGGGAGAACGCTCCCCTGCTACTATGCCAATAGTGGGTAATTTGATTGTTGAGTTGCTCAATGCAGCAGAGGAACAAGATTCTCTCAGGTTAGCAGATTTGGAACGAAGGTTATGGCCATTGAGAATCCTTGACGCCAACATCCCTAACTTTATCGTTTCCATAAAACCGGTTTGGGCTCAGCATTTATTTGACGAAGGTATTGCACGGCAGACACTAATGGGGGGTAGGGATGATCTCCTTTTGCGCAACGAAAACGTCTACTATCGCAGCGCTCGCTCGGGTGGGGGAATCTTGAGTCCTGCCAGGATTCTCTGGTATGTCACGCAAGATAAAGATAATCCAATGACATCTATGCAAGTCCGAGCATGTTCTTTATTAGATGAGGTAATCATCGGCCGCGCTAAAGATCTTTACAGCCGATTTGAGCGGCTTGGAATCTACGAGTGGGAAGACGTGCTACGTACCGCTGGACACAATGCTAATAACAAAATTATGGCTTTGAGATTTAGCAACACTGTGATATTACCAAAACCTATTGATCTTCAAACGTTGAAAAGTATTATTAAGGAAGAAGAATATAAAGATCCCCCGCTGCAATCACCACAACCCATTCATACGCGAACATTTGCCCGCATTTATCAGGAAGCATTACTTTGTGATGGGAGTCGTTTATAATGCGAGGCGCGTTATTTTTGTCTATTCGGCCAAAGTACGCAGAGAGAATTTTGCGTGGTATTAAAACCGTTGAATTACGCCGAGTGTGTCCAGCAGTTTCGGAAGGGGATAAAATTGTTCTCTACATTTCATCACCTACCAAAGAGGTAAGAGCAATCTTCATTGTCGAAAGAATATGTTGCGATAAACCAGATAGACTCTGGAGAGAGATCAAAGATAAGGCAGGGGTTACTCGTAACGAATTCGAAGATTACTTTAACGGTGCTAAAGCAGGCGTAGCAATCCACATCAAAGATGTGCAAGAATTGTCTTTCCCTATTACGCTTTCCACGCTTAGGAAACTTTGGCCCAACTTCAGGCCTCCTCAGAGTTACCGCTATGTATCAGCTGGACAATTATCTGAAATACTGCAATTCAGATAACAGAAAATACCATAGATGAATAACTGATGGCCTGGTAAAAAGTCGGAATTCTGGGAAAATGCCTTTGTAACCACCTGATTTCATTGATAGCGAATCCCATAAATAGGGGCTTTATTGACTTTTTACGAATTCATCAATAACTGAACATAAACAAAATCCCCCTCCCCCCAATTCACTCTTAGCCTCACTCCCTGCCCTCAATCCCCCGGATCACCGGCAAAATCCAGGGCAGCAGGGCAAAGGCCGGCAGGGCCACCAGGAAAGTCACGAAGAAGAAGCTGGCAAAGCCCAGGTATTTCACCCCAAAACCTCCCAGGAAACCCATGAGCCGGCCGCTCAGGATTGACAAGAAAACAAAAAACGCGTATTGGGTGGCGCTGAAACGTCTGTTGCACAGGCTCATGAGAAAGGCCATAAAAGGGGCATAGCCCAGGCCGGAGCTAAAGCTTTCGCCCTGAGAGGCCAGGTAAATGGGGTAAACCGGAATGGTCAGATTGAAGAAAGGCAGGGACAGGTGGAAAAGCGCCAGGCGGCCTATCCCCGGCAAGGCCGCCACCCAATAGCCCAGATTGGATACTGCCTGAAAAATCCCCAGCGCCCAGAGGGAGGTGCCGATGCCGAAGCGGCTGGTGAACCAGCCCCCCAGGAACCCCCCCAGGGTGGTGGCCACCGAACCCAGGATGCCGGAGACGACGCCGATTTCGGTGTTGGTAAATGCCTGGTTTTTCCAGAATGGGATGACCATGATGCCCATCATGGCGTCTCCGGCTTTATAGAGCAGGGTGAAGAAAATTATCACCCATAAGTAGGGATGGCGCCCCAGGTCTTTCAGGGCGGAGAAGAAAGGGATTATGGGGTCGGCCGCGGTCTGGACCGGCAAGATGGCGGCCCGAGGCAAGCGGAACGGCCGAAACACCAGGATGGTAACCGCCATGGCGGCAAACAGCACCCCGATGCCCACAAACGCGGGGCGCCAGCCGATCCAGTCGCTCAAGATCAAAAGACCCGAACCCGCGGCCAGGCTGCCGAAGCGGTAGGCGCCGCTCCTGATGCCGTTGGCGATCCCCAGTTCCCTGGTCTCCAGGAAGTCGATGGTATAGGCGTCCACCGCCAGATCCTGGGTGGCCGATCCCAGGCAGAAAATCCCCAGTAAAATCCAGAACCACAAGGTTATGGGACGGCCCACCAAAGGGGCCAGCCCCAGCAGGCAAAGGATCATGACCGCCTGGGCGGCCACTATCCAGACGGCCCGTGAGCCGTAGCGGTCAACCAGGGGGCTCCAGAAAAATTTCAGACTCCAGGCCAAACCCAGCAGGCTCAACACCCCGATCTGTTCCGGGGGGACCCCCTGGCCGCTCATATAAGCGTTAACCGAGGTAATGATGAAGCCGAAAGGTATGCCTTCGGCGAAATACAACACCCCGATTACCACGAGCTTCAGGGAAAAAGGGAGGTCGGTGCGGGGTTGATTATCCGTCATAGTTTAATGGGGGGGATGGGGAACCGGAGAAACGGAGAAACGGAGAAACGGGGAAGCGGGGAAAAAGACAAAAGGACAAAAGGGAAAAAGGGGAAGAAGGAAAAAAGAAGAAGAAAGGCACCCGACTCCTTATTCTTCTTCCTTTTCCCCGTTTCCCCGTTTCTCCGTGTCTCCCCATCTCTTCCACCCCTCCCCCTACTGTTCCAACTTTAAGGCGATCTCTCGGGCCTTGTCCATCAACTCCGGGTTGATCTCATAGGGCGGCCTGGACTTCAGGTCCGCGTCGATGATTTTTTCATCATAAGGGATATAACCCAGTAGGGGAAGCCCCTTCAGGTGCTCCCGGATAAATTCCAGGTCCTGGGGCTGGCGCACCTTGTTGGCCACCAGCGCCACCTTGTGGAGTCCCAGGTCGGCGGCCAGTTTTTGCACGTGCAGCGCGGTCTCCACGCTGCGGCGTCCCGGCTCCACCACCACGATGAGCTTATCCACCCCCCTGGCGGTGGCCCGGCCCAGGTGCTCGATGCCGGCTTCCATGTCCATGATCACCACTTCGTCCCGCAGCAGGACCAGGTGGGTCACCAGGGTGCGCAACAGCACGCTCTCCGGGCAGATGCAACCGCTGCCGCCGGTTTTGACGCCCCCCATGACGATAAGTTTGATGCCGTCCAACTGCCGGGAATATTTCTCCGGGATGTCGTCCACCTTGGGGTTCAACTTGAAGAAGCCCCCCATCTTGCCCGGCTGAGAATCGGTGCGCTCGGCCACCAATTCCTTCATTTGGCACAAGGGGATGATGGACTGGGGATCAGGGATTCCCAAGGCCAGGGCCAGGTTGGCGTCGGGGTCGGCGTCCACGGCCAGCACCTTTTTCCCCTGGTCACTGTAGTATTTGATCAACAACGCGGCCAGGGTGGTTTTGCCCACCCCGCCTTTGCCGCTAATGGCGATTTTCATGTATAATCTCCCGATGGGTAATATTTAACTGATAAGAGATTATAAATGATTTACCACAGAGACACAAAGAACAGAGAGAGCGCGCCAAGGAAATTTCCGGGTTCTCTGGGTCTCTGCTTGTAAAAGTTCAAAGTTCAAGGTTGATGGCCTGGTAAAAAGTCAAACTGCTATTTTTA
>CAZUBT010000019.1:0-47133 GCA_964618815.1 uncultured Desulfobacterales bacterium
ATCTCGATGAAAGCGTCCGTCTGGCCTGGGTGGTGGATGACAAGGCGCAACTGGCCATGGTCCTCAACACCCTGGGCAACGCTTATATACAGCGGCGACAGCCCGGCGATTTTGACGAGGCCATCAGACACCTCGATGAAAGCGTCCGTCTGGCCCGGGTGGTGGATGACAAGGCGCAACTGGCCAAGATCCTTAACACCCTGGGCAACGCTTATATACAGCGGCGACAGCCCGGCGATTTTGACGAGGCCACCAAACACCTCGAAGAAAGTGCCCGTTTGGCTGTGGATGACAAGGCGCAACTGGCCAAGACCCTTAACACCCTGGGCAACGCTTATGTTGAAGGTGGAGATTACCCAGGAGCAATAAAACCTCTTTTGATTGCCGAAGCCATTGACCCTGATCCGAATAGCAGGGCTAAGACAATTACCACTCTCGGCAAGGCATATATTCGGGCGGATGACCCGCATGAAGCCTTGAAATGGCTTGCGAAAGTGCCACTTATAATTACTACCCATAATGCCAAGATGCTCGGGCCAGTATACAATCTTATGGGACAAGCCTATGAAAATGAAAAGGTAGACGATATAACTCGTGCCATCGAATCGTACGAAAAGGGTGAAGCCATCAACCGAGGGCCAGGAGGTAATTTTGGGTTTGCCGAAGATATGCAGCGCCGAGCCGAGTATCTCAAGCAGCGGCAGGCCCAGAAAAATGAGTGACCGACTAACCAGAGTTTGATGAAAAGTGGGGGTGGGAAGGAAAAGCAAGGTGAAACCTCCCTTGCTTTTTGAATTTTATGGGCCAGTATCTTTATTCAATCACAATGATCGTTCTCTAATTGATATTTTCGACAATCTAATCCTGGGAGGGCCAGGGATGAAATTGGGCCCCGAAAGGGCTCGATATGGTCTAAGATGGCCTTTAATGGCTGAGGTGAATCGCCGCAAAAAGCCTGAGAGCCAATAAAATCAAGGGTTCTGAACAAATCCCCGCTTCGGCACCATTCCTTGATTCTCCTACTTTTTTGGGCTTTTCTTACTGCTTAGCCCCCGCTTGAGTCTGGTCGCAAACTGGTCGTAAAGTCCAATTAATTTTGCGGGCAAAAAAGGTATGGGGACGGTCTGGGGACGATAAAAAAGGGCCGTTCCGCACTCGGAAAGGCCCATGAAATCTGGAAATTAATTGGTGGAGGCGGCGGGAGTCGAACCCGCGTCCGCAAAAAGTCCCTGCAAGCTTCTACATGCTTAGCCGGTGTTTTGATTTCGCCCGAAGAGACTTCCACCGACAGAATTCCCGCAGGCTAGCCTACATTTGGATTTTCGTCCGCCCACCCTTAGGCCAGGTGGTCAGCTTTGCCAGGATATCGTCACCCGAATGTCCTATCCCGGCCTCGGACTTCAGGTGCTAGCCTTAAGCGGCTAGAGCGTAGCCGTAGTTGTCGGCAGTTATGGTTTCCTACCCGTTTTACGAGCGGACAGGACCTCGGCATGCAACTTACAGTTTTCCATTTACGTCGAAGCCGTTTCGCCCCCTGATTATATTATAAGGTTTTTTGAGGGGGTTGCAAGCCCCCCGGCGGAGTTCAAAGTTCAAAGTTCAAGGTTCAAGGTTCAAAGTTCAAAGTTCAAGGATTAGGAGGCAGGCGTTAAATTTTAAGATTACGACTGCTAACCCCTACCCCCACCTGCTCACTGGCCACTGGTCACTGGTTACTGGTCAACTGCTCACTGGTCACTGGTTACTGGTCAACTGCTCACTGGTTACTGGTTACTGATCACTGCTCACTCCCCCTCAGCGCATTTGTCGGGCGGCGGCCATGAGGCGATAGACCGAGGCTCCGGCCAGGGCCGCGACATCCTCGGTGGACAGATGGCCGCCGATGCTCTCATCGAACAGGATGTTGGCGTCAGGGGGAAACTCCTCATCGCCCCGCCACAGGACATGGGTGACGGGAACCAACGGAAAGGCCGAGAACTCCATGGACGCGTCCCCCAGAGACTGGGCCGCGCCCCCGGCTTGGGCGGCCACCCGGAGGTAAAACTCCAAATCCCCTCCAAAGGTCTCCAACAGGGGTTTCTTGGCCCGGGAGACGAACGCGGTCCAGTAAAAATTTCCCCCGGGCATCTGGCGGAAGTCGATGCGCACGCCTGATAGAGGCTCCCCCGAGGGGTTGACCAGATAGTGCAGGATGAGGATCTGCTCCGTGAGGGGCGGTTCGGGACCGCCGTCCGGGACGGTTACCGCGACCTCCGGCCACCGCACCAGGCGGTCCTGGCCAAAATAGGGCACGATGATGCCCTCCTGCACGCCCTCGGGGCGGTCCTCCAAGAAATATTCGCAGCGGCTTTGGGCCGCAATCCTTTTGGGGTTGAGCTTTTTCAGTTCTTCCACCGCCAGGGCCCGGGCGGCTTTATAATCATCGATGCGGGGCATGCTGTCTCCTTGGAACTGGGATATTGTTGCGGGTGATATGGAAAAGAGTGGTTAGCAATTAGCTGTAATGACAACTAACGTTAGCATTCGATTATGCACAGCGTCAAAGCAGCTTGGATATGGATTCTCATGGATTATCTTCCTTCACCCAAGCACAATAATGTATGCTAAAAACTATTGTCATTACAATTAGCAGTTAGCTTTTAGCTTTTAGCTTTATATTCGAGGTTGGAGGCAGCTTAATCCGGCCACAGACGGCTAACCGCTAACGGCTAAGGGCTGACGGCTAAGGGCTGACGGCTGAACCGACTCACAGCTCACTTCCCTTACGGTTCATAAATTATATAGCCGATAAATTATATATCTGAGAGTTTTTTCTTGACAGAGGGTAAACCGATAATTTAAAAATAATAAGAAAGTCGAGGTTCTGAGTATAATGCAATCCTGGCGGCCCCGGAATTTTTATTTTAGCTATTATTATTTTCCGGGCCTGAACCGCGCCTTGACTTTTAAAAGACCTTAGCCCAACCCAAAAAACTTTTAAAAGCCGTGGCGCCGGGAGGCGACCACGGCTTTTTTTTCATGCCTAAGGTCGCCGAAAGTCCCAACCAGGGTGTCGCGAGAAGGAGGTAACATGGTCGGCAAACTCATCCGCATGGAGCGCATCATGAACCGGGAAACGGGCCGCACGGTGATCGTCCCCATGGATCACGGGGTCACCGTGGGTCCCATCCAGGGCCTTATAGACATGAAAACCACCGTCAATGCGGTGGCCACCGGGGGGGCCAACGCCATCGTCATTCACAAGGGCCTGGTGGAAGGCGGCCATCGTCGCCGGGGCAAGGATGTGGGGCTCATCATCCACCTGTCCGGGTCCACCAGCTTATCGCCCTTTCCCAATGCCAAAACCATCGTGTGCACCGTGCAGGAGGCCGTCAAGCTGGGCGCCGACGCCCTCTCCATTCACATCAACATCGGCAACGGCTCCGAAGGCGAGATGCTGGGGGATCTGGGCCAGGTGGCCCGGGAGGCCAGGGATTGGGGCATGCCGCTGCTGGTCATGATGTATCCTCGGGGCGAGAAGATCAAGGACGAGTACGACGTCGGGGCCGTCAAGCACGTGGCCCGGCTGGGCGCGGAATTGGGCGCGGACATCATCAAGGTTTCCTACACCGGCTCGGTGGAGTCCTTCCGGGAGGTGGTGGCCGGCTGCCCGGTGCCGGTGGTCATCGCCGGCGGCCCCAAGATGAGCTCGGATCGGGAAATCCTGGAGATGGTCAAAGGCTCCATTGAAGCCGGCGGCTCCGGAGTCTCCATCGGCCGTAACGTCTTTCAGCACCGGGACCCCAGCCGCATGGTGGGGGCCATCAGCCTTTTGGTGCACGAAAACGCCGGCGTGGCCGAGGCGTTGTCGTTCCTTCAGGCGATTTAGAGGCGGGGGGTAGTCAGCGGTTTATCAGTTTAGCAGTTAGGGAAGACTGGGGGCTTCTTTGACTTATCCCGGTCCGTCGAACAGTTAGCAAAATTTACGGTCAGTCATTCCATGGATCTCTTTTTTTTGCTAATTGCTAATTGCTAACTGCTCAAAAAGGATACAGCCATGAAGCAACTTTGGGTCAAAATCGACCCCTGGGATAAGGAACTGGTCACCACCGCCCTGGAGAGCGGCGCGGACGCGGTGTGGGTGCCCCCGGGCCGGGTCTCGGAAGTCAAGGCCCTGGGGCTCATTCAGGTCATCGCCCCGGATGGCGATCTGGTCCCGGGGACCGATATCCACGAGATCACCGTTACCGGGTCCCAGGATGAAGACGAGGCGGTGCGCCTGGCCCTCCAGGGTCCGGTGGTGGTGCGCACCACCGACTGGACCGTGATTCCCCTGGAAAACCTGGTGGCCCGGAGCCATAATATCTTCATGGAAGTGGCGGATGCGGACGCGGCCCGGACTTCCCTGGGAGTCCTGGAGAAGGGGGTGGACGGCCTGGTGGTCATCAACCCCACCCCGGGGCTTATCAAAGATGTGGCGCGCCTGGTGAAAGAGGCGTCGCCCCCGGTGGTCCTGACGGAAGCCGCGATTACCGCGGTCAAGTCCCTGGGCATGGGGGACCGGGTCTGCGTGGACACCTGCTCCAATATGGGACCGGGAGAAGGCATGCTGGTGGGCAACTCCTCCGGCGGGCTGTTTTTGGTGCACGCCGAATCCCTGGAAAACCCCTATGTGGCGCCCCGGCCCTTCCGGGTCAACGCCGGGCCGGTACACGCCTACATCCGGGTGTCGCCGGAAAAGACCAAATACCTGGGGGAATTAAAGGCCGGGGACCAGGTGCTCATCGTCAATTATCAGGGCCGCACCGCGCCCGCGGTGGTGGGCCGGGTGAAAGTGGAGCGCCGCCCCCTGATGTTGGTGGAAGCCGAAGCCCAGGGCCGGATGATCGCCACCATCCTGCAAAATGCCGAGACCATCCGTCTCACCCGCCCCGACGGGGAGGCGGTGTCCATCGTCAGCCTGCAGCCCGGAGACCGGGTGCTGGCAGTCCTGGAGGAGGCGGGCCGCCACTTCGGCCACAAGATCCAGGAAACCATCCTGGAGAAATGAGCCATGACCGAGAGAGACCTCATCAGACAGCAGATCGACGCCCTGGATCAGGAAATCCTGCAGTTCCTGAACCGCCGCCAGTCCCTGGCCCAAGAGATCGGCCGCATCAAGAGTCGGGAAGGGCAAGGGACCCTGGATTTCCAGCGGGAAGAGGAAGTCCTGGCCCATCTCATGCACCAAAATCCCGGACCGCTTAGTCCCGCGGCCCTGCGCAACATCTTCCGGGAGGTCATTTCCGCGGCCCGGGAGATCCAAACCCCCCTGGGAGTGGCCTTCCTGGGGCCCGAAGCCACCTTCTCCCACCTGGCCGCCTTGAAAAAGTTCGGCCGGGCCACCCGTTTCGGGCCGCTGCCCACCATCCGGGAAGTCTTTACGGAAGTGGAAAAGGGCAAATACCATTACGGTGTGGTGCCCATCGAGAACTCCACCGAGGGGGTGGTCAACGACACCCTGGACCTCTTCGCGGATACATCTCTCAAAATCTGCGGCGAGATCTTCCTGGAGATTTCCCACGATCTGCTGTCCAAGTCCGGCCAGCGCCAGGATATTGAAGTGATCTACACCCATCCCCAGGCGTATGGCCAATGCCGCCGCTGGCTGGCGGCCAATATGGCGGACCTGCCGGTGATCGAAGTGGGCTCCACCGGGGTGGCGGCCCAGAAGGCGGCCAAAAACCCCAACGCCGCGGCCATTGCCTCGGCCTTCGCCGCACCCCTCTATGACCTGAGGGTGGTGGAGCGGCGCATCGAAGACAATCCGGGAAACGTCACTCATTTTTTTGTCATCGGCTCCCATACCCCGGGGCCCACGGGCGCGGATAAGACCTCCATCATCTTCGCGGTGGACAACATTCCCGGCGCGCTCTACAAGACCCTGCGGCCCCTGGCGGAGCGGGGCCTCAACATGACCCGCATCGTGTCCCGGCCGGCCAAGACCGAGGCCTGGCGCTACCTCTTCTATGTGGACCTGGAAGGCCACCGGGATGATCCCCAGGTTAAGCAGACCCTGGAGGAGATCGAGCCCCTGAGCGTCCATTACAAGCACCTGGGCTCTTTCCCCCGCGCGCCAGGGGTGGAGGTGCTGGGGTGATCTGTTTTCGGTTTTCGGTTTTCTGTTAATCGGGGAGAGGGGCATTTTCCGCTTAAAAGGCACACCCTTGCGATAGGAAGGTTTTCTTAACCGCATAATACAGCATTAAAAAGTCTAACTGAACCCACGGAATAGGTCACTTTCTCCCATGTCAACCAACATGCCGGATATTCACAGAAAACCGAAAACAGAAAACAGAAAACAATTTCTGCGGATTTGTGTGCCCGTAGCAGAAACTAGCCTCACCCGGGCCAGGCGCCTCTACCTCCGGGCGGCTCGCCGGGGCCTGATCACCGAGATGCGCCTGGATTACCTGGAGCAGCCGGATTTGCCACGGCTGTTTCGCACCCGCCCCGGCCCGGTGATCTGCACCAACCGCCTGGCCGGGGAAGGAGGGCGCTGGACCGGGTCAGAAGCGGAACGCCGGAGGCTTCTGGAAGATTGTCTGACTTACGGGGTGGAGTTCCTGGACCTGGAACTGGCTGCGGAGGCCGCCTGGCGCCGGGAAGTCCGAGAGCGCCGGGGCCGGACCAAGATCATCCTTTCCTGGCATGATTTTTCCGGCACGCCGGAGAGGTCTCAACTGGAGGCGGTCCTGGAAAAGATGCTGGCCGAGGACGCCGATATCCTCAAGCTGGTGGCCTATGCCCGGCAGCCGGAGGACAATTTAAGGGTCCTCTCCCTGATCCCCAAAGCCCGGGCCGCGGGCCGGGAGATCATCGCGTTCTGCATGGGCCCTTTGGGAAAATGGTCCAGGATGGTCGCGCCGTTTTTGGGAAGTTACTTGACCTTCGCTCCTTTCAGCAAGAAGGGGGCCTCGGCCCCGGGGCAGTTGACGGTGAATGAGATCAAGGACCTTTGGAGAACCTTGAAGTGAGAGGGCGTTCGAAAGATTCATAGGACGTGCCGTGCACGCCGAATCACGGCGGCCGCGGGCCGCCCTATAAACTATCCAACCATGATCGACGGTCATACCAAAATCTACGGTATCCTGGGAAGGCCCGTGGCCCACTCCTTGAGCCCGGCCATGCACAACGCCGCGTTTCGGGAGTTGGGGATCAATGCGATATATGTGGCCTTTCCGGTTACGGACCTGGCCCAGGCAGTGGCGGGGCTGCGGGGGCTAAACATTCAAGGGGCAAGCGTCACCATCCCCTTTAAGGAAGAGATCATCCCCCTGCTGGATGAGTTGGACCCCCCGGCGGCTCGCATGGGCGCGGTGAACACCGTGGTGAACCGGCAGGGCCGTCTCACCGGCTACAACACCGACTGGCTGGGCGCGGTGACGGCTTTAAAGAGCCGGACGAAGATTGCCGGAGAACATTTCTTCATCCTGGGAGCCGGAGGCGCATCCCGGGCCATCGCCTTCGGGATTCTCCAGGAAGGCGGCCGCTTCACCCTCACCGACCTGGATATGCCCCGGGCGGCGGCCCTGGCCCGAGACCTGGGTGGAGAGGCCATTACCCTGGATGACCTGCCCCAATGCCCCGCCACTATCCTGATCAACGCCACCCCCGTGGGCCTGGAGCCGGATCTGGAGGGGATTCCCCTGGCCCCGGACCTTTTGGACCGGTTTACCCTGGTCATGGACATTGTCTATCGCCCCTTAACCACCCGGCTGCTCCGGGAGGCTGAGGTCCGGGGCTGCGCGGTGATCGACGGCCTGCAGATGCTCATCCACCAGGCCACCGCGCAGTTTGAGTTGTGGACTGGGGAAAAAGCGCCCTTGGAAGTGATGGCCCAGGTCGCGTACGCGGTTTTGGGGGAAGTTGAAAAATAGGGAGTGTTAACCAGAGATAGATAAGAATAACTTGTTGACTGACTAAATCCTGGTTCTCAAGCTCCCGCTTGGCGAAATATTGTATGGTATTTTAAGAGGTTGAATATAAGATAAAGCTGTCCCCAAGCAGAGCTTGGGAACGAGAAATGAAGCAATCTACCATCTGACCCATCCTAGGATAACACTCTCCTATCAGGTTGGCCCGAAGGTTAGGATTTTTGCCGGAAACTGGAGAAGGATAATTGATCAAAGAAATTAAACCACGCGAACCGGTCCACGCCACCCTCACCCTTCCAGGCTCCAAGAGCTACACCCATAGGGCCTTGATCGCCGCGGCCCTGGCCCGGGGGGAGAGCGCCCTATCCAACCCCCTCCAGGCCGAAGACACGGAACTCACGGCCCAGGCCCTCACCCGCCTGGGGGCCGGGGTTCACTGGGGTCCTGCCGCGGTCCGGGTCCAAGGCGCCGGCGGGCATTGGCGACCGGTATCGGAACCCATCTATCTGGGCAACTCCGGCACCTCCATGCGCTTTCTCACCGCGCTGGCGGCCCTGGGAGAAGGACAGTACCGCCTCACCGGCAGCCCCCGCCTTTGTGAGCGGCCCATGGGCGAACTCCTGACCGCCCTGGGCCAGTTAGGGGTCAACGCGGTTTCCAAACTGGGAGACGGCTGCCCGCCGGTCGTCATCCAGGGGGGCCTCACGGGGGGGCGCGCCCAGCTCTCCGGCGCGGTGAGCAGCCAGTATCTCTCCGCCCTGCTGTTCATCGCTCCCCTGGCCCCCCAGGGCGCAGAGATCGAGGTCACCGGCGAGCTGGTGTCCCGGCCCTACGTGGACCTGACCCTGGACGTGCTGGGGGCCTTCGGCATCACCTATTACCGGGAGGGGTACCGTTTCTTCCAGGCGCCGGGGGGCCAGGAGTATCTGGCCCGGGACTATGAGATCGAAGCCGACGCGTCCAGCGCCTCCTATTTCTGGGCCGCCGCGGCCCTGACCGGGGGCCGGGTGACCGTAACCAACCTCAGCCTGGAGTCCTGCCAGGGGGATATCGACTTCCTGTCGGTGCTGGCCCGCATGGGCTGCCGCATAGCTCAGGCCCCGGAGGGCCTCACCGTGGTGGGCGGCCCCCTCTCCGGCGCCCAGGTGGACATGAGCGCCATGCCGGATTTGGTCCCCACCCTGGCGGTGCTGGCCGGGTTCGCTAAGGGGGACACCATTATCACCGGCGCGGCGCATCTGCGCCACAAGGAGTCGGACCGCCTGCACGCGGTGGCCACAGAACTGGGGAAGATGGGAATCAGCGCAGAGGAGACCCCGGACGGCCTGGTCATCCGAGGCGGCCAGCCCCACGCGGCAGCCATCGAAACCTATGAAGACCACCGGGTTGCCATGAGCTTTGCCGTGGCCGGGCTGAAAATTCCGGGGATCAAAATCACCAACCCTGCCTGCGTGGCCAAGTCCTTCCCGGATTTCTGGGATTTCTTTGAGCGGCTGTGATTAAGGAGTGAGCGGTGAGCAGTAAACAGTGAGCAGTGAGCAGTGAGCAGTGAGTGGCTGGATGAAAATTCCCTGTTTGCAGGGAAGCTTTGGGGGCGGGCACGGAGGCCAGCCCCACCGCAGCCTAGCCTCTTCATGGTAGGGCGGGCCTCCGTGCCCGCCGTCCGTTTATTTTCAAGATCCGCGGAAAGCACAAATCGTGAAGATTAGCCTTCCCCTCCCGGAAATTCCCTTCTAAAGCTTCATTTTCTGACAGAAATTCCGAAAAAATTATATAATTCGCCCCATTCAGGCAGATAACCGACCACCGCGCCGGTTGGCAGTCGCTATATTGATAATCCAATCAATTATTACAGAAAACAGAAAACAGAAAACAGAAAACGATACTACGGAGTCCTCTCATGAGAATCCGCACCTACCTGATACTCTCTTATACCGCCCTGATCCTCCTGTTGAGTCTGGGTATGTGGGCCATGGACGAATTCATCATTAACAGGATGACCGCCCGCAACGTGATCTTTGCCGAGGAAGGCGCGATGCGGGTGACCACCGCCAACTACCAGCTTGCCAAGCAGATCCTCACCACTATTGGCGAGAACATCGTGGAGGATAAGGCTGAAGACGTGAAGCGGGAACTGGTTTACATATTCAGGGAATTATTTAAAGGCAAGCAAACCATCAGCCACGACCAGTTGCGCCGCCATCCCTTGATCCGCAAGCTCGCCACCCAGGAGATCTTTTCGCCGTACGGTCCAGCCGGCCATGTGGACCTCATCGATAATCAGGGGGAAGCTATCCTCCATCCCTATAAAAACGTGGAGGGGAAAAACCTCTCGCAGTGGAAGGACGAATTTCCCGAGATGTGGAAACTGGTCAGCCAGTCCTTCACCAATCCCCTGGTCAAAGGCTACTATACCTTCGTGGATGACCAAAACCGGCCCCGGGAGAGGTTCATGGTCATGAGGCAAGTCCCCCAGACACCCTTCATTGTGGTGGCCGTGGTCAATATCGATGAATTTTTCCAGCCGGCGCAGGCCAAAATCAAGCAAGCCAGCCAGGAGATCGTGGCCCAGGCCCGGCAGTCCATCGCCGATCATCATAGGAAGATGGATAACCGGGTAAAGATGGCGGGTGGCATCGGCGGTTTGGTCTTCATCCTGCTGGCCCTGTTGTTCGGTATTTACTTCGCCTCGGTCATCTCCCGTCCCATCGTGCGTCTCCGGAGAGGCGTGGAGGAAGTGGGGGAAGGCAACTTTGCCATAACCGTCCCGGCCCGGGGCACCAAGGAGATCATCCACCTGGCCCATTCCTTCAACCGGATGGGGGAAAGGCTCACCGAATACATCGCCAAGCGGGATTTCATCCGGGACACCTTCGGCCGTTATGTCACCATGGAGGTGGTGAAGAAACTCCTGGAGGATAAGGATGCCCTGGAACTGGGCGGCGAAACCCGGGAGGTCTCCATCCTTATGTCGGATATCCGGGGCTTCACCGCCCTCACCGCGGAGATGGCTCCGGAGCAGGTCATCATCTTCCTGAACCGCTACCTGGGAAAGATGATCGAAATCCTGACAGATTACCATGCGGTCATCGACGAGATCGTGGGAGACGGCATCCTGGCTTTTTTCGGCGCGCCGGAACCCCTGGAAGATCACCCTATCCGGGCCGTGGCCTGCGCCCTGCAGATGCAGGCGGCCATGGACGAAATCAATTTCCTCAACGAAGCCGACGGCCTGCCCCGGCTGGAGATGGGGGCGGCGGTGAATACCGGCTCGGTGGTGGTGGGGAACATCGGCTCGGCGCAGCGGGCCAAATACAGCGTGGTGGGCGCGCACGTGAATTTCACCAGCCGCATCGAAGCCTCCGCGGTGGGCGGCCAGGTGCTCATCAGTGACGACACTTACCAGAAGGTCAAGGACTCCATTGAGGTGGGGGAAACCCTGGAAGTGGGGATGAAAGGCGTGCCCAAGCCCGCCACCCTTTATGAGGTGGTGGCTATTCACGCCCCGTATAATCTGCGATTGAAAGGCCGGCGCCAGAACCTCATTCCCTTGCCGGAGCCCTTGGAGGCCAATCTTTATCGGTTGAGCGACAAGATCGTCACCGGCCCCAACCACCCGGCCAGGATTACCCATCTGTGCGAAACCGCCGCGATCCTCAATTATGAGGGTGACCTCTATGAGTGGGAAGATGTGCGTCTGCACCTGTTGGACGCCGGGAACCTGGAAATCCCGGGAAGGATTTACGCCAAGGTCGTTTCCTTGAAACCCGCCGGCGTTGACCTTCAAGAGGCCCAGATCCGCTTCACTTCTGTGTCCCCGGAGATGTCCAAGATCATCCGCCAGGCCGTGGACCTGGGGTAAGGGGGGACGGGGAGAAGCGGAGAAACGGAGAAGGGGGGACGGGGAGAAGCGGGAAAATGGGGAAGGGGAGAAAGAGAGAAAGGGGAAGATGGGCCGGGAGGAATTTTAATCCTCGTTGCCAATCTGGGCTGGGCAATGGCGCCGGCCAAAGCGGAAATGTAGGGTGCGTTCTACGCACCATCTTTGGCCTTCATGAGCGTCGGGTGGGTTGCTGCTCCCTTATTTTTTAACAGAAAACCGAAGACCGAAAACCGTCTTGTAGGGTGCATCCTACACACCATCTTTGGCTAAATGAGGGTTTTCGGTTGGCGGTTTTCGGTTTTCGGGGAAAACTGATGAATCAATAAAACCTTTGCGCTCTTTGCGTCTTTGCGTGAGATATTTTCATGCTTTGTTGTGCCCACCTGGGCATGAATATTAGCCTGCCTCAGAGGCCCGACTTTCCCCGACCCGATGAATATCCCCAACCCACCGAAAACCGGAAACCGGAAACCGGAAACTTACTTAGGCCTCCAGTTCCTGGTCTTCAGCCTGGTGGCTGCGGCCTTCGCCAACGTGTACATCACTCAGCCGGTGTTGCCGGTCATCCGGGCGGAGTTCGGGGTCAGCGCCTTTTTGGCCTCCCTCACCGTGTCCGCGGTAATCCTGGGCATCGCCCTGGCCAACCTGCCCTTCGGGGTCCTGGCAGACCGGATGTCCATCAGGGTCATCATCCTGGTGGGGGGCGTCGTGGTGGCCGCCAGCGGTTTGGTGTGCGCGGCCACCGACCGGCTCTATCTCCTGGTGGGCGCCCGATTCGTCCAGGGGTTGTTCATCCCGGCCCTGACCACTTGCATGGCCGCGTACCTGGCGGCCAACCTCCCCCTGGAGCGCTTGAATGTGGTCATGGGGTCCTATGTCTCCGCCACCGTGGTGGGGGGTCTGAGCAGCCGCCTGTTGGGGGGCTGGATTCACCCGCCCCTGCACTGGCGCTATGCCTTCGTCACCGCGGCCGCGCTCCTGCTCCTGGCTACTTTAAACGCCCTCCGGGGACTGCCGCCGGGAAAGCCGCACCGGATATCGGCCCATGAGGGGGTGGGGTTCATGCAACTGCTTTCCCTACCGGACCTGCGCCGGGTGCTACTGGCGCCCTTCGGCGGTTTTTTTGTGTTTTCCTCCCTATTTAACTATATGCCGTTCTATCTGTCCGGGCCGCCCTTTAACGCCCCTACTCAACTCATCACCCTATTGTACCTGACCTATCTCATCGGCGTGATCATGGGGCCTTTAGCGGGTAAACTCAGCAACCGCATCGGCAGCGGCGGCACCATGATCCTGGGCTCCGGGGTCTTCGCCCTGGCCATCGCTTTAACTCTCATTAAGTCCTGGGCAGCCATGGTCCTGGCCCTGGCGCTGGTGTGCGCCGGCCACTTCGCCATCCACGCGGCCGCGGCCGGGTCCTTGAACCGCAAGCTCACCGCGGGCCATGGCCGGGCCAACTCCCTGTACGTGCTGGCCTACTACCTGGGAGGGGCCGGCGGCATCACCCTGAGCGGCTATGCTTACGGCCTGGCGGGTTGGCCCGGGGTCACAGCCTTGGGCGCACTCATGCTCTCACTGCCTTTCTACGTGGGTTTTAAAGAACGGCGGCTTGAACAGAATCTGGCGGATTTGGAAGAAAAAGTTGAATAATTATGGTGACTACATTATTTGATAACAACGCTTCTCGAAGCGGAGAATGAGCTTGCGCGCCCCCCTTTTCCAAGATTTTTCCATACCATGACCGGTTTAATGGGATATAATAATTTGAGCAGAGAAAGTCGGTGGGCAGGGGGAACCCCGCATCTAAGGTTGTCAAACGAAGCTTGGGACCCTGGAAACCTACCCCTTAGCGGTTTTTAACGGAAATCAGAAAACCGAAAAGCGCAAACTGCTCAGGCGGGAGGCCCCGATTGTGGAAGACTGCCTCATGCCTTTAACATTTTCGAACTTTCCTGGTCTAAATAAGTGAAAGCCGGTGAACCGAATCCATGACTGATTCTCAGCTCGTTGCCCGGGCCCAGGAAGGAGACCTCCCGGCCTTCGAAGAACTTGTGAAGAAGTATGAGCGAGATGTCTATGGCCTGGCGTGCCGCATCGGGGGGGATCCCGAAGAGGCCAAGGACCTGAGTCAGCAAGCTTTTCTCCAGGCTTTTGTGCATATCCGGAGTTTTCGCGGGCAGTCGCAGTTCCGCACCTGGCTGTTTCGGATTGCCATCAATCAGTGCTACAACTACCTGAAAAGTCGGAAAAGATATGGCGACCCGGTGGATATTGAGGAAGTGGCGCTGGCGAGCGATGACAATCCTGAGGCCGATCTGGTGGCCCAGGATGAGCGCCGTCGCCTCCAGGCCGCTCTGGAACGGCTCCCGGCCAAACAGCGGGCGGTGCTGACCCTCAAGGTGGATAAGGGCCTGTCGTATGAGGAGATCAGCCAGGTCCTGGGCGGCACTACCGGGGCAGCCCGGGTCAATTGCTGCCAGGCTTTGAAGACTCTGAAGAAATATCTGAAGGAGTGAGGAAACCCATGAAATGGCGGTGCGTAATATTGCAGCGGTGGCTGCCGGGCTACCTTGACGGCGATCTGCCGGGCTTCCGGGGCCGGTGGTTGGAGGCCCATCTTTCGCGCTGCCCGGCCTGCCGCCAGGAAGCCGCGGAGCTGCGGGAGGTCATGGGGGCTTTGCAGGCCTCTCCGGTGGAAGATCCGGGTCCGGCCTTCTGGCAGGAATTTAATCAGGAACTGCACCTGAAACTGGCCCGGGCGGCCCAGGAGACGGCTCCTGCCCCCCGCCGGGGATTTCAGATACCTTACTATATTGCCGGGGCTGCAGCTTTAGGGGCCCTGGTGTTGTATATCTCCGTCCAGTCGCCGGTAACTCAGCAGCCTCTCGTTAAGCAAGAGGCCAAAACTGCGCCGGCTCCGGCCATGAAATCCACACCCCCGCGTTTGGCGGAATCGGCCCCGGCTCCCGGAGCCTCCGCCCCGGTGGCCACTGCCAAGACGCCCCCGGCTCCCGCGGCGGACGCGGACTTGGAAAAGGTGATATATGCCGGCTTGGGGGACAATAATGGCCTGGAGTCGGAAGATGACCTCATCAGTTGGGACCTGGATCCGGTGATTGCCGATTTGAGTGAGAATGAACGGGAAGCGCTGTTGATAAAATTGCGCTCCCGGGGAAAGGATGGATCATGCATACCTTTATCATCCTCGGTTGTCTGGGCCTGATGCTGGCCGGCGCCGTCCCCGCCCTGGCCTTTAACGGCGGCGGCATGGGCGGCGGCTTCCAGGATCAACTGCAAGATATTAAACGCACCCAGTTAGGTCCGGCCCTGGGCGCGGATCAACGCACCGTGGATCAGTTACTCCAGGTGGAAAAGAAGTATAAGCTCCAGGAGGACCAGGCCAAAAGGGATTTCATGGCCGCCATGCTCAAGCTCCAACAGATCATGCAGGACCCCACTCCCCGGGAACCGGAAGTCCGGGCCATCCTGGACTCCCTGGACCAGAAGCGCAAGGAAACCGAGAATCTCAAGCAGCGTCAGTGGGAGGAACAGCGGGCCATGCTCACCCCGGTGCAGCAGGCCCGGTATCTCATGTACCTCATGGACATCAAGAAGGAAGCCCGGAGCCTCAAGCGGGCTCCAGGGCCGGCCATCCCCCCGGGTAAGGGTCCCCGGGAGGTGCCGGTGACTCGCCCCACCCGTTAAGGCCGGGCATAGCGCGGTTATCGCTTTTCAGTCAAAAGAAATTGGATTATCAATAGCTTATACCAAGATACGATCTCAAAATGCGATTATTTGTAGCCGCAGGTTTTAGCCTGCGCCAAGGAAAGCGAGATGTTAATGTTGCCTTTTCCCGGCAAGTCGGTATTAGCTTTAGAGTTGGCAATAGCTGAAACGCAACATTATATAAAGTAAGAAGATTCAGGGCTGAAGCTTGCTTCACAAACCTCAGGAGGATGGTTCTCATGCGGAAATTGATCAATGCCTTGATGGCGGGACTGATAGTAGGTGGTCTGTTACTGGTCAGCGTGCAGGTATTTGCCGGAACCTGCGCCCCCCGCATCGACTGCCGGCAGGCAAACCAACAGGGGCGGATTTATCAGGGGATCAATTCCGGCCAGGTTTCCCCCCGGGAATTCTACCGCCTGGAAAGGCAACAAGCCCGCATCCGGGGCGCGGAAGCCCTGATGAAAGCCGACGGCCGTCTGACCCCCCGGAACCGGGCCCGCCTCCACGCCATGCAGGACCGCAGCAGCGCCAACATCTACCGGGCCAAACACAATAGTCGGAGGGTTTACTAAAACCGGCCCTGCAGCATAATCTAAAAATCAAAAGGGGGAGCCGCCAGCTCCCCTTTTTCTGTTTTTAACCGCAGATGCAAGCAGATGGACACAGATGAATATCTGTGCAAATCTGCGTCATCTGCGGATGATACTCACGGATACAGCCGATCCAACAGCCGGGGAAAAGGAATCGCCTCCCTGACGTGGTGAAGCCCGCAGAGCCAGGCCACCACCCTTTCCAGGCCCAGCCCGAAGCCGCCGTGGGGCACGCTGCCGTAACGGCGGAGGTCCAGGTACCATTCCAGGGGTTCCCGGGGCAGGTGATGCTCTTCCAGACGGCTCAGCAGCACGTCCAGGTCCGCCACCCTTTGGGACCCGCCGATAATCTCCCCATACCCCTCCGGCGCCAGCATATCCATGCACAGGGCCAGCTCCGGGTTCTCCGGGTCCGCTTCCATGTAAAACGCTTTGCAGCTTAAGGGATAGCGGTGCACCAGGACCGGGCGGTCGAACCATTGGGAAATCAAGGTCTCTTCGTCCCCGCCGAAATCCTCGCCCCAGGCCAGCTCAACCCCCTGAGCCTTAAGGCGCTCCAGGGCTTCGGCGTAACTGAGTCGGGGAAAAGGCTCCGCCGCCGCTTTTAAGGAAGTGGTGTCCCGTTCCAAAGTTTCCAAATCCTTTCCCCGGTTTTCCAGGACCCTGAGGGCCATAAACCGCACCAGCCCTTCGGCCAGTTGCATCACTTCTTCCAGGGTGTAGAACGCGGCCTCGGCCTCAACCATCCAGAATTCCGTGAGGTGGCGCCGGGTCTTGGATTTTTCCGCCCGGAAGGTGGGCCCGAAGCAATAAACCTTCCCCAATGCCATGGCCGCGGCCTCTAAATAAAGCTGGCCGCTCTGGGAGAGATACGCCTTGCCCCGGTCCAGGTACTCCGTCTCAAAAAGGTTGGTAGTGCCTTCGCACGCGGTGGGGGTGAGGATGGGGGTGTCGATGAGCACGAAGCCCCGGGTGTGGAAATAATCCCGGCAGGCCCTGGAGATCTCGTCCCGGATGCGGAGGATGGCCTGCTGCCGGAGGGACCGGAGCCACAGGTGCCGCCGGTCCAGGAGGAAGGCCACCCCATGCTCCTTGGGAGCGATGGGGTAATCCTGGGCGATGTGCAGGGGTTGCAATCGGGTGACTTCCAGTTCATAGCCGCCGGGAGCCCGGGGTTCGGCCTTCACCCGGCCCTCCAGAGTCAAGGAGGATTCCAGGGTGAGGCGGTCGAACTCCCGGAAGTCGTCGTCCGGGAGCAGGCCCTTCACCAGAACCCCTTGGACCAGCCCGGTCCCATCCCGCACCACCACAAAGCGCACCTTGCCGCTGGAGCGCAGATGATACACCCAGCCCCGGACGGTCACCACCCGGCCCACGTGTCGGCCCAGGTGGGCGATGTCGGTTGTCCGGGGGAGATCGCCGGAGTTTTCGGTTTTAGGTGTTCGATTTTCGGTCAAGGGATTAATGATTCTCCATTTAGTTCGTCCCCATCCGAATTACGGCGGCCACGGGCCGCCCGATAAATTTGTCGGTTGGGCGCAGGCTAAAGCCTGCGGCTACAGCAAATTCTGTTTTCAATAGCTAAGAGCTAAAAGCTGTCAGCTACAACATAATCTTAATCGCGGCCTTTTCCCGGGCGCCTTTGAGCCATTCTCCGGCGCGTTTGTCCATGTCCCGGCGCGTGAGCATTTTGCGGATTTCCGGGGCGGCTTCTTCAAAGGACACCGTCTTCCCGGCACGGCGGGCCGCCAATTGGACCAGTTGCAAACCTTTAGGAGTGAGCACCGGGGCGATTTCCCCGGGTTTCATGCGGTTGATGTGCTCCGCCAACTGGGGGGCCACATCACCTACAGCCATGAAGCCCAGATCCATCTCCTGGGCGCCATGTTTCTTCGCCACCTCCGGGAATGGGCGCCCCTGGCGGATTTCTCTGATAATTTCCTCCGCCTTCTTCTGAATCTCTTCTTTTTTAGCGGCCGTGGCATCGCCGGGAAAGGGCAGGTTCATGAGGCGGAGGTGCACCTGGCTCTGGCTGCCTCCTTCTTTAGTATGTTCGTCATAAAAGCGGCGCACCTCGGCATCGCTCACCGCGACCTTGCCCGCTGTCGTGAGGCTCATGAGACGCTCCTGCAGGAGTTGCTCGGTGATCTGCTGCTTCAGGTCTTTTAGAGTGAGCCCTTCCTGGCTCAAAGCCTTATCCAGGGAGGCGTCATCGGTGATATTATTACGTTTCCTGATGTCATCCAGGGCCAGGTTCAGTTCCTTATCGCTCACGGTGATGCCCCGTTTCTTGGCTTCGGAAATAGCCAGCTTCCGGTCAATCAGGGCATCCAGCATCTGGCGCTGCAAGTCCTTGCCGAGTTTCCCTTTTCCACCGGGGCCGGCCTGGGCCTGCATGGCTTTGGCCATGCCTTCCAGTTCCGACAAGGTGATGATTTCATCATTAACCTGGGCCACGATGCGGTCCACCACTTCCGCAGTGGCCGGCCCCATCAAAAGCGACAGAATCAGACAGACCAAAATTATAATCATAGTTTTTCCCTGGTAGATCTGAGGCATTTCTTATCCTTTCCCTTCAGCCTTAACAAATGTTGCTACTTCTTTCAAGCAGTTTTCCACTCGCTGGAAGGCCGGGCCGTTTTCCGGCAGGCTCACCTTCAAGCTCTGGTCCCGATTCAAGCGAAAACGTTCCGGCCGCCTTTTGAGCAGGCGGATCAACTGTTCCAGGTCCAACCGTTCCGGTTGGGCAAATTGCAGCACCGCAAAGCTGTCTTGCATATCCAGGCGCTTGACGCCCAGGGTCCTGAGCAGGTATTTGAGCCGCACCACTTCCAGCAGGTTTCGCCCTTCCGGGGGGAGGGGGCCGAAGCGGTCCAACAATTCTTCTTCCATATCCTTGATCATCTCCGGGTTGAGCCGGCCGGAAAGGCGCCGGTACAGGGACAGGCGCTCCTGGATATCCGGGACGTAATCCTCCGGGAGATAAGCCGATAGCGGCAGGTGGATCTCGGGGTCCGGCGCCAGGTCTTCCGGTTCGCCTTTAAATTCCCGGATGGCCTGCTCCAGCAGTTGCAGGTAGAGCTCGTAGCCCACTTCCGCCACGTGGCCCGTTTGGGCCTGGCCCAGGAGATTGCCGGCCCCGCGAATCTGCAAGTCGTGCATCGCGATCTTGAAGCCGGAACCCAACTCGGTGAACTCCATGAGGGCCTTCAGTCGTTTCTGAGCCTCGCTGGACAGGGCGGCTTCGTCGGGAACCAGGAGGTAGGCGTATGCCTGAGCCTGCCCCCGCCCCACCCGGCCCCGGAGCTGATAGAGTTGGGCCAGCCCCAGGGTATGGGCCCGATTGATGATAATGGTGTTGGCCGCGGGAATATCCAGGCCTGCTTCAATGATGGCGGTGCACACCAGCACGTCCACTTCCCCCCGCCAGAACTTGAGCATGACCCGCTCCAGGTCCCGCTCCGGCATCTGGCCGTGGGCCATGGCCACCCGGGCCTCGGGGACCATTTCCTGGACTTTCCGGGTCCAGATTCCCAGGTTGTGCACCCGGTTGTGCACGAAGAAAATCTGGCCGCCCCGGGCCAGCTCACGGCGGATGGCGGCCTGGATCACCGGGGCTTCCGGCCGGCATAGGTAGGTGCGAATGGCCCGGCGGTTCTCCGGGGGGGTATTGATCAGGCTCATCTCCCTGAGGCCGGTTAAGGAGAGCTGGAGGGTGCGGGGAATGGGGGTGGCCGTCAGGGTGAGCACGTCCACCGTCTTGCGCCACTCCTTTAACCGTTCTTTCTGGCGGACTCCGAAGCGCTGCTCCTCGTCGATGATCACCAGCCCCAGGTCCCGGAAGGCCACGTCCCGGGAAAATAACCGGTGGGTGCCGATAACGATGTCCACCTTTCCCAGGGCCAGGTCCGCCAGGATGCGCTTTTGCTCCGCGGGGGACTTGAAGCGGCTGAGGACCCTGACCTCCAGGGGGTAAGCGGCCAGCCGGTGTTTAAAGGTGTCGTAATGCTGCTCCGCCAGCACCGTGGTGGGCACCAGCATGGCTACCTGCTTGCCGTCCATGGCGGCCTTGAACCCGGCCCGGAGGGCCACTTCGGTCTTGCCGTAACCCACGTCGCCGCAGATGAGCCGGTCCATGGGTTGCTCCGAGGTCATGTCCGTCAGCACTTCCTGGATGGCATGGAGCTGGTCCGGGGTCTCCTCATATTGGAAACCGGCCTCAAACTCCCGAAAGAGCCTGTCCGGGGGGGTGAAGTGATGCCCCGGCAGGACCCGGCGCAGGGCATAGAGTTCCACCAACTCCCGGGCGATCATTTCCAGGGCCTTTTTGACCCGCTTTTTGGCCCGATCCCAGGACTTGCCCCCCAGGCGGTCCGGGTGCGGCTTGACCCCTTCCACCCCCAGGTACTTTTGCACCAGGTTGAGGCGGTCCACCGGAAGATAGAGGCGGTCGCCCCCCTGGTATTCCATCTCCAGGAAGTCGTTGACCTGGGTGCCCACGGTTAGTTTCACCAGCCCCCGGTAGGCGGCGATGCCGTGATCCAGGTGGACGATGAAGTCGCCTTCCTTCAGGTCCGCCAGGGAGGTGAAGTGTTCCGGGGCCCGGGATTCTTTGCGGCGGCGGCCTTCCGGCCGGTACCCCAGGGCCTCGTCTTCCTTCAGGACAATGAGCCCCTGGGACCACAAGCCAAAGCCGCCGGAGAGTTCCCCCACGGTGATCTCCACCACGCCGGGTTCCCAGATGGGTTTAGGGGTGAAGAACGCGTCCAGGCCTTCCTCGGAAAGCAGCCGCGCCAGGCGTTGGGCCCGGTGACTGCTCAAGGAAACCAAAGTGACCTGAAATCCCTGGTCCCGCCATTCACGCAGACGGTGGGCCAGGGCCGGGACCAGCCGCCCGGCTTCGGCGCCGGTGCGGGCCAGTTCCTGGGCCAGGCCCGTGTGGGTTTCCACCTGAAAGGCAAAATGCGCTGCAGCGTCAGGGCGCTCCCAGGGCAAGGCCGAACAGGTCAGGGTGGGGAAACGCCGCCGCCGCTGCTCCCAGGGTTCCTGATCCAGCCAGCCGGCAGGCTCCCGAAGGGCCAGGTCCTCCAGCCGTTGCAGTTCCAACTGGAAGCTTTCCGGGTCCCACTCCACCACCAGGGTTTCGGGGGGCAGAAAGTCCCAGAGAGTCTGGGGCTGGGGATAAAATTCCGCCAGGTGGCGTTCGATGTTGGGAAACTGGCGGCCTTCCTGGACATTGCTCCAGAACTGCGGGTCCTGGCGGCGCTTGCGCCGGGCCAGGGCATGCTCCCGGGCCGGGGCGTCCAACACCACTTCGCTGGCGGGTAGGACCACCAGGTCTTCCAGGGATACCCCCACAGACCGCTGGGTGGCCGGGTCGAAAAGGCGGATGGACTCCACTTCGTCCCCCCAGAACTCCAGACGCGCCGGCTGGGGATACAAAGGCGGGAACAGGTCGATGACCCCACCCCGGACGCTGAATTCCCCCCGGGCTTCCACCACCGGGCGCCGGTCATAGCCCGCTTCCAGGAGGGACCTCATGAATTCCTCCCGCTTTAAGGTTTCCCCGGCCACCACATAAGCCGGCACATCCTTGACCCGGCTCAGAGGAGGAAGTTTCTGCCGCAGGGCCGCAGCGGGGGCCACCACCAGCCAGGGCTCCCGGGCGGTCAACACCGCATACGCGGCGCCCAGGCGGGCGCAGCTCACCTCGGTGTCAAAGCCCAGTTCCCGAAAGGTCAGAATCTCATGAGCCGGAAACAGGTGCAGCCGGGGCCAGGGGCTGCCGGTAACCGGCCCGTCTCCCAAAAAAAAGGCCAGATCCTTCAACATGGTTTCGTGAACATCGGAGTCGGGAGTGATCAAGAGGCAGGGGGTATTCAAATATTGGAATAAATTAGATAAGATATAAGAACACGACGCCGGGGTGAGCCCTTGTAGATGAATCGGCCCGGGGTTCTTCGCCAGCGCCGCGGCCAGATCTTGCCATCCGGCCCCTATAATCGGACCTGGTTGCATAATTTACCCAATATCCCGAAGCCGCCGCCATTTCATATAACCCGGCAATGGCCTGCGGGGCGCAACCATGCCTAAAAATATTCGAGCTGATCCTGCCGGTAATTTACCACAGATGACCTGGAGAACCCAGGGGACCGGCAATTCTTTCCTGGGTAGCCTCGGCGACCTCTGTGGTGAAAAAATCCTCAAGGCCATTTTCATACAAAATCCCTGGGCTGAAGGTTGGCGGAAAATATCGCAATCTGCTTGATTTAATTAAAAGGGATGTTTAAATAGCGAAAACTCGTGTTTAGATTATTAACCACTGAAGCAGTCATATCGAGTTCTCCTGCCGGCCCATAACGGTAAAAGTGGTTTTAAGTCCAGTTTGTTAAAGGAAAATCCGAAAAAATCAAAAGCTGTGAAAAATAAATTATTTTCTTGACAACTTGGTCCGCCAATTGCTCTAAAAAGAATAACCCCTTAATTTAGCGGCGGGCTGGATTGTGGGCGCCGATGATCTCCGGAAAGGCCTTACTCGGGCTACCGCGTCCCGGACCTGTCCCAGGGTTGCCGACTTCCGAGCCGGGAGTTGATTTCCCGCCACGGGAACTTAACATGAGTTTAACATTTTTTTATTTCCGCCGATAAGGGGTATGAGTGGCTAAAGGCGCGAATCTGGAGAATTTCCCGGATGGGAGTGCGCTCTCCCCCAAGGTTTCCGGAAACACCTTTGATCCCAAGATTAATAACCGAGTTTCTAAGGTGAGAGACCGATCTTGCTGATTCTAACCAGAAAAATTGGGGAAAGCCTGATTATCGGAGACCAGATCCGGATAACGGTTCTGGAAGTCCGGGGCCGGCAGGTGCGCTTGGGAATCCAGGCCCCGGGGGATGTGGTGGTCCTGCGGGAAGAACTGGTCCAGCGCCTGGCCGAGGAAAATTTGGCCGCCGCCGCGTTCCGCTACCAGGACGTGGAGGAAATAATCAGTTCCTGGAAGCCGAAAAAGGTAAATGAGCGCTGAACCCGACCAACTTCCTGCCGTAGCCGCCCGCCTCACCATTGCCACCCGGGACCTGGGAGCGCGCACGGTGGGAGCGGATGAAATCATCACCTTCCCCCTGGGGTTGGCGGGATTCAGCCAGTGCCGTCGCTATGTCTTGCTGGCGTATCCTCAGCCTGCCCCTTTGCTATGTCTGCAAAGTGTGGATCGGGAGGAGGTGGCCTTTGTGGTGACGGACCCCGCCAATGTGGCGGCGGATTATCAGCCCCGGGCCATCAACGGGGCCATGAGTGCATTGGAAATTACCGATTCCCAGGACCTCCTGGTCCTGGTAATCCTCACCATCCCTCCGGGGCATCCCGAACAAACCACCGCCAATCTCCAGGGCCCCCTGGTCATCAACACCCGCCTCCGCCGGGGCAAACAGTTAATTATGGAAGATTCCCGGTATTCTCTTAAGCATCGTCTGTCGGTTTGAGAAGCCAATTTCCTAAATTAAGCTTTCTGTTTGGAAAAGTTCAAAGTTCAAGGTTCAAAGTTCAAAGTTAGGAGTGCGCCCCTTTTCATGCTTTTTGAGATAGCCAACGGCTCAGGCGCGACTTTTCTGAAAAGTTTTGGGTTTAGATATTTTGGGTGGAAAGGTTCTCACCCCAAAGGGAAAAATGTGGAACAACCGCCCGGCTGTTCTTTAAACCTTCGCGTCTTGGCTTTTCGTTGTGAGGCTCATCATTTCACGACAAGCCGCAACGATGCCCGGGGATTATAAGTTCTCCGGGTCTTTCCGAAACCTGAAGACCGCAAGCAATAACACATTGTTATCCCCAATAATATGGGGCGGGCTATCTAGCCCGCCCCATATTATTGAGTCAAAATAAGCAGGAGAATCCCCGCCCTTTAAAGGAATCTACATAGGCTTGGTTTCCAGGGTGGCTTCGTCCCCCAGGAATTTCCAGGGGGAGGGGCCGGCTCCGGGAGAGCCGGTGTCGTAATCGAAGAGCGCCTGCACCAGGGCGTTGCCTTTTTTGTAGAGCACCCTTAAGGGGATGTCCGCGGGGCAGTTCTCTTCGCACAAGCCGCAGTCGATGCAGCGCCCGGCCATGTGGACGGCCCGCACCAGTTGGAAGGTGGTGTCCGGGGGCACCATCCCGGTGCCGATAAGATCGGCATGTTCCAGGCTGCACTCCTTGCAGAAGCACATGGGGCAGATGTCCCGGCAGCCGTAGCACTTGACGCACCGGGCAAAGTGGGCCTGCCACTCCTTGAACGCCTCATCCCCGGTCAGGGCGTCGATGCGCTCCACCCGCTTGCTTTGAGTCACCGGGGCGCATTTCTCGCCGAAATCAATCACCGAGGCCCAGGGCCCGGGACATTCGCAGTAGTCCGCCTGGTCTTGGGGACAGGCCACGCCCACCATGACCACCTTCTCCGGGTCCAACTGGCCCCACTTATATAGCTCGTTGAGGCCCCGCTCATCGCAGCCCCTCACCTGGACGGCAAACGCGGCCTCGGGATAGCGGGTCGCCAACTGCTCCAGGAGTTTGTCCAGGGGATACCGGGCATCCCCCGGGGCCACAATGGCCCGGTCCACTTCCTCCAGGCGCTCCTTGGTGAACAGGTGGGGCAGGGGGTGGCCATCTTTGAAGATGTATCCTACATATCCGGCAACTTTGCCGTCCGCCAACAGCTTCCGGACCTTTTCGCGCAACTTCTCCATGGTTGGGTTCCTTTTTGACTTATTCAGCGCGCTGATTTAAGCCGCCTGGGCGGCGCGTTTGAGACGGGAGGGCCCCAATTGCTTGATCTTCTCGGTATAATCCCGCACCACCTGGGCGAATTTGGGGCCTTCCGCGGCGGAGATCCACTCCAGGTGCAGCCGGCCATCTTCGTAGCCGGTGAACTTCAGGAGGTCCTGGAGGAACCGCATGCGCTTGATGGTCATGAAATTGCCCCGGAGATAGTGGCAGTCGCCGATGTGGCAGCCGCCGATGAGAACGCCGTCAGCCCCTTTCTGAAAGGCGCGCAGCACATGATGGGGCGAGACCGTGCCGGAGCACATCACCCGGATGACCCGGATATTGGGGGGATACTGCAAGCGGCTGACGCCCGCCAAATCGGCCCCGGCATAGGTGCACCAGTTACAGAAAAATCCGATGATTTTCGGTTCGAACTCTTTATCGGCCATTTTCTAACCCTTTTTTAAATATTCACTGGGCCTCGGCGCCTTTGCGCCCTGGCGTGAAAAATTTTCACGCCAAGAAGCCAAGTCGCAAAGTAAAGTTAAATTTCAGCCGGCAGCCTCGGATTCCAATTCCTCCAGGGCCAAATCCACCTGGGTGTAAATCTGCTTGTGGCTGAACCCGAAGAGGGTGATGCACTCCGAGGGGCAGGTGGCGGCGCAGGTGCCGCAGCCTTTGCACAGGGCCTGGTTCACTTCGGCCAACTTTTCGTCTTCTTTGAAATCGATGGCCCCGAAGGGACAGACCCCTATGCAGGCCTGGCATCCGGAACACGCCGCCTGGTCAACCTGGGCCACCACACCGCCGGCCCGGATGGCATCCAGGGACAGGACCACCGTGGCCCGGGCCGCCGCGGCCTTGGCCTGGGCGATGGACTCATCCATGGGTTTGGGGTAGTGGGCCAGGCCGGCGACAAAGACGCCGTCGGTGGCGAAGTCCACGGGCCGCAGCTTCATGTGAGCCTCCAGGAAGAAGCCGTCGTTGTTCAAGGGGACCTTGAACATCTGGGCCAGCTTTTCCTGCTCCTTGACGATGATGGCCGAGGCCAGGGTCAAGACGTCGGGATGCAAGCTCACCGGGATCCCCAGGATGTGGTCACGTACTGTCACCGTGAGCCTTCCTGCGGCATCCTGCTCCACCTTGGGCTTGTTTTCCAGGTCAAAGCGGATGAAGATCACGCCCTTTTCCCGGGCTTCCTTGTAGATATTCTCCCGGAGGCCGTAAGTGCGCAGATCCCGGTACAGGATATAAACATCCATGTCGGGATTGAGCTTTTTGAGCTTGATGGCGCTTTCCACCGAGTGAGTGCAGCAAACCCGGCTGCAATAGGGCCGCTCCGGTTCCCTGGAGCCCACGCACTGGATGAACGCGGCGGACTGGGCCCCGGTCACCAGGGAGTTGTTCTCCCGCAGGGCCTGGTCCATATCCAGGGCCAGCATGACCCGGGGGTTATCTTTATAGTGGTATTCCTCGGGCTTGAAGGCGTGGCCGCCCGTGGCGATGATGGCGGCGCCGTGCTCCACCTCCGTATTCCGTCCCTGAGTGGCGATGGTGGTGACGAAGTTGCCGACGAACCCGTGGACGTCGGCGATTTCTGAGTTGAGGAAGACCTCGATCTTGGGATTATTGGTAACCCGCTGCACCAGGTCGTCCACGTAAGCCCGGACCGGCTCTCCCCTCCAGGTGTGGTTGAGCTTCAAGGCATGTCCGCCCAGGAATTCTTTTTTCTCCACCAGATAAACGCCAAAGCCCTGGCCGGCCAACCCCAGGGCGGCCTCCATGCCGGCCGCGCCGCCGCCGATAACCAGACCGGCCTTGGTGACGGGCAAATCAAACTCCTGCAAGGGCGGCTGCAAGGCCACGGCGGCCACCGCCATGCGAACCTGGTCTTTGGCACGCCGGGTGGCTTTTTCCGGTTCGTTCATGTGCACCCAGGAACCCTGGTCCCGGATGTTGGCCATTTGAAAGAGGTACTTATTCAGACCAGCTTCTTTGATGGTTTCCTGAAAAGTGGGTTCATGAGTGCGCGGCGTACAGGAGGCCACCACCACCCGGTTCAGATTCTGCTCCCGGATGCGCTCCTTGATGAGTCCCTGGGTGTCCTGCGAGCAGGCAAACAGGCTGTTCTCCACGAACTCCACATAAGGCAGCGTCTTGGCGTAGTCCCGCAAAGCTTCCACGTCCACGACGCTGGCGATATTGATGCCGCAGTGGCAGACGAAGACGCCGATGCGGGGGACTTCCTGGGAAACGTCGCGTTCTTCAAATACCGGCTTTTTCTTGGCCAGGGAGTACCGGGCCGAAGACAGCAACTCGCCGGCATCCGAGGCCGCGGCCGAAGCCTCCATCACCGATTGGGGGATGTCTTTGGGACCCTGGAACGCGCCGCACACATAGACGCCAGGCCGGCTGGTGGACACCGGCGTAAAGGAGGAGGTGTCGGCGAACTTGCCATCACCCAGCTCTACCCCCAGGGTTTTACCCAATTCCATCACTTCGGGGGCCACTTCCATCCCCACGGAGAGGACCAGCAACTCAAAGACCTCGGTGTGCATGACGCCGTTTTCGTCCAGGTAGCGGACGGCCACATCATCGGTACCGGGCACCGGGTCCACGGTATGCACCCGGGAACGGATGAAGCGGACGCCGAATTCGTCCCGGGCCTTCCAGTAATACTTTTCGAATTCTTTCCCCATGGTGCGCATATCCATAAAGAAAATCGCCGCATCCAGGGGGGCTTTGCTGTGCTCCTTGGCGATGATCGCCTCTTTGATGGCGTACATGCAGCACACCGCGGAGCAGTAACTGTTGTCGCAGTGGTTCAGATCCCGGGAACCCACGCACTGGAGCCAGGCGATCTTGGAGGGCTCTTTATGGTCCGAAGGCCTCACCAGGTGGCCTGAGAAGGGGCCGGCCGCAGCCAGAACCCGTTCCAACTCCATGCTGGTGATGACGTTGGGGTACTTGGCGTAATGATAGGCGCTGTACTTGCTGGGATCGTAGGGGACGAAGCCGGGCGCCAAAATCACCGCGCCCACCTTGATATCTTTCTCCACGTCCACCTGAGAGAAATCCACCGCGCCGGTGGGGCAGAACTTTTCACAGGCCTTGCACTTGCCGCCTTTTTTGAAATAGAGGCAGGTGGCCTTGTCGATGACGTACTTGGGGGGCACCGCCTGGGGATAACTCAAGTACACGGACTTGCGCTTGGCCAGCCCCATGTTGTATTCATCGGGCGCTTTCTTCGGACATTTCTCGGCGCACAGACCGCAGGAGATGCACTTCTGCATGTCGATATAGCGCGCCGCCTCGACCACCTTGACCGAAAAATTGCCCGGTTCGCCGCTGATGCCGACGACCTGCGCCGGAGCCAGGATGTCAATGTTAATGTGCCGGCCGACCTCGACCAGCTTGGGCGAGATAATTCACATGGCGCAGTCATTGGTGGGGAACGTCTTGTCCAACTGCGACATGACCCCGCCAATGGCCGGCTTGGCTTCCACCATGTAAACAAAGTATCCGGCGTTGGCCAGATCCAAAGCGGCCTGCATCCCGGCAATCCCGGCGCCTACCACCATGACCGCGCCTACCGGCTCTTTTCCCATCTTCTTGGTCATAAGTTCACCTATGTAATTCTTGGTTTATATACGTTAGTTTACCCAAATTTTGTGATAAATTCAACAAGCAGGCCCGCGCCTCTAACTGAAGGACCTGTAAGAACTAGCATGATTTATAAAACAAGGGGAATATGGCGTCAAGAAAAATTCGGATTTTTTCGTTATCGGCTATCAGTTAACAGCTATTAGCTTACAGTCGGCAGCTTACAGCTTACAGCAAAAAGAGGCTGGCAGCCTGAGGTCAGGCTAGGCCGCCGGCAAACTTGAATCTACGGTAATAACCTCGAACCCTAGAACCTTCAAAAATCAAAACCAGAAACTCAAACCTCAAAACTGTGAACTGTGAACTGCAAACTGTAAACTGTAAGCTGATAGCTCCCTCCCTCATTTCAAAGCGGACACGGAAAAAACCGCCTCCACCCGGGGAACCAGCTTCTCCACCGCTTCCTTACCGCCCTCTTCCCGGTCCACCAGGATCAGCACTTTGACCACCTCTAGGCCGAAGTCCCGGGCCGCGGCAACGGCCTGCAGGGTGGATTTGCCGGTGGTAATGACATCTTCCACGATGACCACCCGGTCCCCGGGGCGAACGTCGCCCTCCACCAGCTTGCGGGCGCCGTGCTCCTTGGGCTGTTTGCGCACCGAAAAGGCGTTGACCGGCTTGCCCTTCAAATAGCTCGTCAGGGCCGTGGCGTGGGCGATGGGGTCGGCCCCCATGGTGAGCCCGCCGATGGCCTCCATCTCCAGGTCCTTGATCATCTCGAAAAAAATCTCGCCGATGAGGGCCAGTCCCTGGGCGTTGTGCGTGACGGGCCGGCAATCCACATAAAAAGGGCTTTCCCGGCCCGAAGTCAGCTTGAAAGGCTTGTCCGGGCTGTACTGAAAGGATTTCTCCTTTAGGAGACCCAGGAGTTCCGCTTTTTTCAGTTTCAGGTCCATGGTCGCGATCTTTCCGATTTGAATTTGTCCGTGGGCACGGTTTGCCAACCACCCCCGCCGGTGGTTAATTATTTACGACTTACTGATTATAATTTACCACAGAGGACACGGAGAACACAAAGAACTGGAAGGTTTTTTCTGTGCCCTCCGTGCCCTCCGTAGTGAAAAACAGTCCCAAAGGCCGTTTTCATAGAAAGCTACGGGGAAAAATGCTGCTCGCCAAACCGCCGTTTCCCCCCGGTCCTTCCCTCAATACAATTCTCCAGAATCTTTCCCTGCCGAAATCGCCTGCCTTGCATTGGGAAATTTAGTAATTATTATTCTCCAATAAACATTATGCACCCTGGAGGAAATCCATGCCCGAAGACCTGTTGGAAAAAGGAGCCATTTTGCAGCGAGATAAAGCGACTTACGCCATCGCGCCCCATATACCCGGCGGTATCATCACGGATTTCAGCATCCTGCGGCGCCTGGCGGACGTGGCGGAAAAATACGGCGCTCAGGCCATCAAGATCACTTCCGCGGGGCGCTTCGCCCTGGTGGGGTTGAAACCCGAAGACCTGGATCAGGTATGGGAAGAACTGGGCCTGGTCCCCGGCGCCGCCATCGGCCTGTGTGTGCGGTCCATCAAGATCTGCCCCGGCACCACCTTTTGCCGCTTAGGGGTCCAGGACGCGGTGGGGGTGGGGCTGCATCTGGATGAAAAGTATCACGGCATGGCCCTGCCCTATAAATTCAAGATCGGGGTCTCGGGATGTTCCAATAACTGTTCCGAGGCCTCCATTAAGGACGTGGGGCTCATCGGCGGGGCCAAGGGCTGGCGGGTGGCGGCGGGAGGGTTGGTCTCCGGCCTCAAACCCCGGCTGGCGGATACCATAGCGGTGAACCTCAGCAACGATGAGGCCCTGGACCTGGTGGCCAAAGTGCTGGAATGGTTCAGGGCCGCGGGCAAAAAGCGGCGCCTGGGCAAAATCATCGACGAAGTGGGTCTGGCCCGGTTCCAAGCAGACCTGGGCCTGGCGGCGGCCGCGTCCGGGGAGTAACAAAAAAATCACCACAAAGACACCAAGGGCACAAAGGTAAACAAAGTAATGGTTTCTTGGTGAACCTTGGTGTCTTTGGTGTCTTGGTGGTGAATCCTTTTTGTTGGTGGTGGATTTTCAATCAGTCTTCATGGGATAAGTCATTCGCGGGGTAAAAACCGAAAACCGAAAACCGAAAACAGAAAACAGAAAACAGAAAACAAATTCCGCCCTACTTGCCTGCCCCCCGTTTTAAAGCTTCCTCCAGCTTCTTCGCCTCCTCTTCCTGGTCCCGGGCCTGGTAAATCTTGAGGAGGCGCTCCCCATAGAGCCTGGCCCCCTCCAGGTCCCCTTGGGCCAGGGAGAGGCGGGTGAGAGAATTCAAAGTGTCCACTATACCGTTGGTATCCTCTAATCGGCGGAATTCCCGCAGCGCGTCATGGAGATAAGGCCCGGCTGGGGCGTAGTTTTGCTGGTCCAGGTGGGTGCGGCCCAGGCGTTCCCAGCGCACCGCCTGGCCCCGGAGGTCTTTCCGAGTCCGATCCAGCTCCAGGGCCCGGCAGTAGAGGTCAATGGCCTGGGGGTAATCTCTTCCTACCCGGGCCGCATCCCCCAGGTGGGTCAGGGTCAGGGGCACAAGCGGCCCCGGCGGCAGCGAATCGGCATATCCCAGGGCCTCCTGGAAGGAGTTCCGGGCCTCGTCCAAGCGGCCTTGGGCCAGATAGACCGTGCCCAGGTTATTGAGGGTCTCGCAGATGGCCCCGGAGTCCCCCATCTCTCGGCTAATGGTAAGGGCTTCCCGGAAACGGGCCTCGGCCTGGGGCAGTTGCCCCCACCCCTGGGCAATGGCCCCCAGATTGTTCAGATTGGCCGCGATACCGGCCCGGTGGTCAATGAGGCGGTTATACTTGAGGGCCTCGGCGAATTTTTCCTCGGCCAGGGACCAGCGGCCCTGGAGATAATACCAGTACCCGGAATCGTTGGCCGTGACGGCCTCCAGGCGCAGGCCCACTCCCGGCTTCTGGGGCGCCGCGCAGCCCCACAAGGCCAACAACATCAACCACACACAGGGCCAGTTTCGGTTCACTCGCGGTCCTTTCTCCGGAAGTTCTACCACCGCAAAATCCAGGGGGGCGCGGGGCGCGCCTTATACCAAGTTGAGAGTTCTGCGAAAATCAGCCGGTACGAAGGCAAACAAAACCAAGGGAGAAACTCTGGTGGCACAGGCTTCCAGCCTGTGCAAAAAAACTTGATTTATCTAAGAGTTACCCACAGACTGAAAGCCTGTGCCACTGGTTTCTTCTCCTTTGAAGCTGATTTGTCATCACTTAAGCCATTCTCGCAGGGGTCTCAAGTTGCATAGAAACAGATATTCTCCGTAGCCGCAGGCTTCAGCCTGCGCCGGCGAATCGGCCATGAGGCTGGATTGCCTCTCCCCCGAGAATGAAAGTTAGTCGCTATCCTTTTTTTCACCGCCGAGGGCGGCGGCGCGACATTTTCTTTAACTCTTGAACCGGGGACTTTCAGGTTAAACCGAAAACAGAAAACAGAAAACAGAAAACCGTATTCCCCCCCGGCCTCACTGTACCCGGATGGTCTGCTCCTTGGGTTTGGGCACATTCCTTCTCAGGAGCCAGGATTTCTGGGCCGCTTCCGCGGCTTTCTCCACATCCTTGGCCATTTCCTGGCCGCTCACCACCAGGTCCGGCAGGGTCTTCCCCGCCTTGTTCAGGGCTTCCAGAAAAAGCTCCGCCTTTTTGGCGATTTCAGGGAAGCGTATCGCGCCTTCCTGGATATTTCCCAGGGTCTGTTTCAAACTGGCCACGGCAACCTGGAGATCCCCCAGGGTTTTCTGGGCCTGGGCTTTGAGCGCCGGATCATTCATGAGGGCGCCCATCAATCCTTTGCTCTCCTCCAGATTAGCCACTATTTTTTTCAACCCCGCGGCGGATTGAGAGAACTCCTGGTAGAGCTTGGGATCGGTTACCAGGAGTCCCAGGCTACCTTTGCCCTGGTTGATATTTTGGGTGATGCTGGCCAGGTTTTCCAGGACTTTTTCGAGGTGTTCCAGGCTGGGCTGGGCCCGGGCAAAGATCTCGGTGAAATCCATGGGCTCCACCGAGGCCACGATCCCCTGCGGCGGTATGGGAGACTTGTCGCTGGAACCCACGGTGAGGTCCAGGCTCTTGTCTCCCAGCAGGCCCTGGTAACCGATGGTAACCCGGGAATCCTGGCGAATCTGAGAGGCGTATTTATCTATCACCTCAAAGGTCACACCAATATTGCCCTGGAGATCGATGAACACATCCTTGACGTTGCCCACCAAAACCCCGGCCAGGCGGACCTCGGAACCCGGTTTCAGGCCGCTGACATTCTTAAAGAACGCCCGGTATTCGATGTGCTTGACCCAGAGGCGTTCCTGCTGGGCGATGATCAGCACCATGACCAGCAAGGCCGCCAGGGAGGCCACCACGAAGATGCCGACAATGGTTTCGTACCTGCGGGAAATCATCCTGAATTTTCCTCGGCTGAATCGTGATGCAGGAAGCGCTGGACTTCCGGATGGGGGGATTTGATAAATTCCTCATACGTCCCCAAGAAAACCATTGCTCCCTGGTACAATAAAGTCAGGCGGTCGGCCACCATCCCCGTGAGGCGCAGGTCGTGGGTGACCACCACGGAGGTGACTTGCAGATCCCGCTGCATTTGGCGAATGAGACGGCTGATCTCATCCCCGGTTATGGGGTCCAGGCCCGCGGTGGGCTCGTCATAGATGATGATCCGGGGGTCCATGGCCAGGCTTCGGGCCATGGCGGCCCGGCGCTGCATGCCGCCCGAGAGGGCCGAGGGATCCAGCCCTTCCACCCCGGGCAGGCTCACCTGGGCCAGTTTCTCCTTAACCCGCCGCTCAATTTCCTCCAGGGGCAGATTCGTATGCTGCATTAGGGGAAAGGCCACGTTTTCCCCCACCGTCATGGAGTCGTAGAGCGCCGAGCGTTGGAAAAGATACCCGGTCTTGAGGCGCAACTCCCGCCAGTCCGCGTCGGACTCAAAAGCCGTGATATCCACCCCGCCCACGCTGATGGCCCCTGCGTCCGGGATGGTCAGACCCACCAGCATGCTGGTGAGCACCGTCTTGCCGGAGCCGCTGCGGCCCAGAACCACCAAGGTCTCCCCCTCGTACACGTCCAGGTCGATGTCTTTGACCACCACCTGGTCGTTATAGGACTTCCGGATCCCCCGGAAGGAGATGAAGGGCCCGGAAGCCGGCGCTACCGCCGGGGTCCTCCCCTCTTGCTCAAGGCCAGAGGAGTAAGGTGAATTTGGTGAGGAAGACATCGGAGATCAGGATAAGCAGGATGGCGGCAACCACGGAGGTCTTAGTGGCCTGGCCCACCCCAAAAGTGCCGTGCTCGGTGTTATAGCCGTGAAAACAGGCCACCGTGCCCACAATGATCCCGAATACCGCGGTCTTGCCGATGCCCGGGAGCACGTCCTTGAGCGTCAAGTACTTGATGGTCAGGGTATAATAGTAGGTGGGGCTCATGCCCAATTGAAATACGCCGATGAGCATGCCCCCCAGGATACCGATAAGATCGGAGGCCAACGCCAGCAGGGGGGAGATCAGCATACAGGCCAGGACCCGGGTAACCACCAGGTACTTGATGGGGTTCACCGCGGATACGGTCAGCGCGTCAATCTGCTGGGTGACCCGCATGGATCCCAGTTCCGCGCCGATGCCGGATCCGGCCCGGGAGGCCAGCATGATGCCGGACAGCAGCGGACCCAATCCCCGCATAAAGGTAAAGGCCACGCTGGTGGCGATGTAATTGGCCGCGCCGAACAATTTCAAGACCTGGAGACCCTGCATGGCCAGAACCAACCCCAAGGAAAAGGAGGCCACCGCCACCAGGGGAAAAGACTTGACCCCCAGATGATACATCTGGGCGATGATCTCCCGGACAAAATACGGCGGATGCGCCAGGCTGCGGCAAGCCTCCACGAAAAAGAGAGTCAGGGCCCCCATATAATCCACAAAGGCCATGAACCGATGCCCGGCCCGGTAGAAAAAGCGGTCTTGCACTAAAATTCATCCGATAAAGATTATTTCATTAACTACTTAAAATTACCTAAGTATCGGCATACTGTCAAGGAGAGTTATAAGATGTGGGGGGCGACAGGTTTATTACCCTAATTCTCATTTCCAACCTGCGGTTTGGGGGCTATTCCCCTTCCACCAGGCGGATTTCCGCTTCGGTGACTCCGTAAAGTTCATAGACCAACTCGTCGATGAGACGGTCCGTGGCGGCGATTTGCCGTTGCAGCACGGTAATTTCCTGGGGTGATTTGGGTGCGGCCAACTGCTGGTTCCAGGCCAGCATATTCTCCACCATGGCTACCATGCGGTCATGCCGGGCCTGGTCCGCCGAATCGTCGAAGTCTATGGTGCGGATTGGGAGTTGTGATATGTATTGTCGGTTTAAGGCTATATATCCGCCGCGAAATTGAGTGCTAATGGTTTTCAAATAAAAATCCATCAGGCGCGAGTTCAGTAAACCAAGCAGATAATGATATGAAATATTCTTATCGCTTATAAGCGTTATTCCATAACCCCCGCCTCCACCGCCTCCACTCCCAACAAAATAATATTTCCCTTCCAGATCAATGGCAAAGCAGCTACCTTGGGCTATTGAGGGAACCAATATTTTGGGACCGCCAAATCTGTTATGGTTTTTTTTGTAAACATACCCATACCATTGAGTTCCCATTTTTCCTCTATTTCTATCACTAAGACGTTTTCGGTTTTCCTCGAGATAGTTCCAAGTTAAAGGATAATGGCGTTTATAATCCTTTGGGTCAATTATAAATGATTTATTATCCTTAATATCATAAGGAAATATGAGCCGTTTATTCAGATTTGATAAATAATATCTTTTTATATTTAATGAACCTTTTAATAGCAATTTTAAATGGTCATTTTCAAACCAATGTTCACAGCTAGTTGATTTTGATTTACAAAGGACTGATTTACTATCTTTATTAACGAGTATTTCTTCCAAAATAAATACTTTATCAGCATCAGTCTGTAATCCTACAAACAAATGACCTACATCACCTAATTTAACCTGCATCCTTCGTAATTTATCAAATAAATTCACGGTCTTCCCAACAACAAAATTCCACTCACCAGCATAGATACTGGATTCGGGGATGGTTCCCTCAATGGCCTTGCCGCTATTGCGCCACTCGGTGAGATTATCCACTTTAACAAAATGACATTCAGACATGACGGACTTTTGCAAGAAGAGCAAACAGGTGTAAGTACTGGCCCCGGCGAATACCTGCTGGTCGCCGAAGTGAACCACCTGGGCCAGGGATTTTTCCGCCGCGATCAAGGCTCGCAGGGCCTCGCCATACTGGGCGTTAAAGAACTTATGGGGCAGGATGAACCCTAACCGCCCTTGCCGGTTGAGCAAACTCAGCCCTTTCTCCACAAAGACCACATAAATATCATAGTTGCCTTTGCCCGCGGATTGATAGCGTTGCTTGTAGAATTCCACTTCCTGGGGCGCCCATTCTTTCAAGGTCTGGATGCGTATATACGGCGGATTCCCAATCACCGCGTCAAAGCCGCCCCCGGCCATAATCTCCGGAAACTCCGCCCGCCAGTCAAAGGCGTTGATGCGGTAAGTCTCTTCACTGTCCGTCAGGGTGAGTTGCCGCCCGTGAAAATAATCCGGGCCGATAAGGCTGTTGCCGCACTTGATGTTGTCCCCCAGGTCAGGCAGCACCCGATGAAACATTGATTCCTGCCCAAACGATCTTTCGTCCTCGCCTTCCAAAATTTTCAGGAGCAAGGAAAGCTTGGTCACTTCCACGGCCTGGGAGTCGATGTCCACCCCGTAGATGTGCTCCAGGAGTATGCGCTTGCGCTCGCCTACGGTCAATTTCCAGCCGTTGCCGGAAGTGGGATAGAGTCGCGGGTTGCGCCCCGCGGCCCATTTATGGGGATCGTCTTCAATATAGGCTTGCAGATGCTGATCCAGCAGGAATTGGTAGGCCCCCAGGAGAAAGGAGCCGGAGCCGCAGGCCGGGTCCAGAATTTTGAGGCGGCCCAGGCCGCGGCGGGGCCCCGGCTGCTTTCCTTCCAACAACTTCCCCACGGTCTGCCGGACAATATAATCCACGATATAGGTGGGGGTGTAATAGACGCCCCCGGCCTTCCGCACCTCCGGTTTGTATTCCACCTTCGCCTGGTGACCCGGGGTCAGGCGGATAACCTTACCCAGGAATTGCTCGTAAACCTGGCCCAGGAGGTCCGCGGGCAATACCGAGAATTCGTAAGGGCTGTCCGGATAGTAGAGGTTCTTGAAAATGTCTTTGAGGACTTTATCGTCAATGGTCAAATTGGGAGTCAGGGAGTCAACCGGGGAACCCCGGCCTTTTTCCTGCTTGAAATGAAACAGGCCGGAATTGTATCGGATATCAGCCCGGTCAAACAGTTCAAACAGCCGTTTATAGACCCGGTCGCCGTTTTGCAGGGCCATGAGCCTGCCGTAAGGTTCGATGCCCCGGTCTTCGCAGATGCGCAGGAAAATGAGGCGGTCAATGGTGATTTGCACGGCGAAGTTGAGTTCCCGCTGGGTGAGGCCGGGGTTGCGCAGCGCGAGGTTCCGGGCCAGCGTCTCCCGCCAGCGTTCAATCTCCGCTAAAAACGCGGCGTCCACCTGGGTGGTGCCCTTCTTGGCCTTTTGGGACTCCGCGTATTTGTCAAAGGAACCTTTGAGGATGGCCTCTCGGGAGAAAATGCCGGAGATTTCTTCCCAGCGCTCCCGGTAATCCGTGTATTTCAAAAATAGGACCCGAGAATGGGAGGCCTTATCCGCTTTATCCGGTTTGACCCGGCAGTCGTAAACCGCCAACTCCTGAAAATTGGCAAGAATGCTCAGGGGCAGTTTGGCGCTCCAGGCATAGCGGCGCAACTGGTAGGCGCCATCCGGGTCTTCCCCGAGGTTGATGGCGGGCTTCTTGGCTTCTACAAAGAATTTCCGCGCCCCGCCGATGCGAAAACTATAATCCGGAGCCCGGCTATGCCCGGCGATTTTAATGGCGTCTTCATGTATGACATCCTTGTAAGCCTCTGCATACCCGCTTTCATTATCCATATCCCAGCCCAAGGCCTTGAAAAACGGATCAATAAACTCCTTCCGGACCTGGGCCTCGTTATAAGCCGGCTTTTTATAGGCGTCCTGGTTGCGCTGGAAACGTTCCACTAAATCCAAGACCTTGGTTGGCGCTTCCATGTTTATCCCCTGTCTGGGCGATAGACCTGACTTATTTGAATCGCTCATACCAATTAGCAATCAAACGGTTTTTTTCGTAGGGGCGAACCTTGTGTTCGCCCTGAATGGTGGGCGAACACAAGGTTCGCCCCTACATTTTAACACCTCTTTGATAGCAACTCGGTATCAAATATTTTTACCGGGCAGCATCACATTTTCGTAAACTATATAAATCAATAATATTGCAAACTATACGAAAATGGAATAGCATATATTTAATATGGACATTTTTCTGCGGATTAACTTACCTCATAAACTATTTTAACGATTTGAGTGAGTTATGGACGATTTAAACCTGCTGTATGAAATCACCGCCACCCTCACCGCGCCCGGGCCTTTGCCCCGAATCATGCAAAGAGTGGTGCAGATTCTGGCCCAGAGCGTGGGGATGCGCCGGGGCACCATCACCATTCTCAACCCGGAGACCGCGGAGCTGCAGATCGAGGTGGCCCACGGGCTCACCGCGGAGGCCCGGAAGCGGGGCCGCTATAAGCTGGGAGAAGGCATCACCGGCCGGGTGGTGGAGACCGGGGAGCCCATGGTGGTGCCCCGGGTCAGCCAGGAGCCCCTGTTCCTGAACCGCACCCGTTCCCGGGGCCGACGGGAAAAGGAAGAACTCTCCTTCCTGTGCGTGCCCATCAAGATCAACCACAAGACCATCGGCGCCCTGAGCGTGGACCGCCTCCATAAGGACCTGGACCTGGACCACGACCTGCGGTTCCTCACAATTATCGGCTCCATCATCGCCCAGCACGTCAACAACCTGATGCTCATCGACCGGGAAAAGGAGCGCCTTCGGGATGAGAACTTGAAACTGAAAGGGCAGTTGCAAGAGCGCTATCAGATGGGCAACATCATCGGCGCCTCGGGCCGCATGCGCCAGGTCTATGAGATGATCGGGCGGGTGGCCAAGAGCAACGCCACCATCCTGATTAGGGGGGAGTCGGGCACCGGCAAGGAACTGGTGGCCTCGGCCATCCATTACAACAGTCTCCGGGCCGACAAGCCCTTCATCAAGGTAAACCTGGCGGCCCTGCCGGAGACCCTGGTGGAAAGCGAGCTCTTCGGCCATGAGCGGGGCGCGTTCACCGGGGCCTTGCAGCGCAAACCCGGGCGCTTCGAACTGGCCCAGGGCGGCACCGTTTTCCTGGATGAAATCGGCGACCTGCCCCCCTCGGTGCAGCTCAAGATCTTGAGAGTCATCCAGGAGCGGGAATTCACCCGCTTAGGGGGCAACACCACCCTCAAGGCCGACGTGCGCCTCCTGGCCGCCACCCACCGGGACCTGGAGCAGGCCGTGGCCCAGGGCGTTTTCCGGGAAGACCTCTACTACCGCCTCAATGTGTTTCCCATTTATCTCCCGCCCTTACGGGAGCGCCAGGCGGATATCCCGGTGCTGGCGGAACATTTCCTCATCAAGTACGCCGGAGAATATCAAAAGCCGGTGAAGCGCCTGTCCGCCCCGGCCCTGGACCTGCTCATGCAGTATCCCTGGCCCGGCAATGTCCGGGAGCTGGAAAATATCATCGAGCGCGCCGTTCTGGTGTGCGACGAGGACACCGTCCTTACCGTACACCTTCCGGCCATCCTCCAGCGCCAGGAGCCCGGCAGCCACAACCAGGGGCTGTCCTCCCAGGTGGAACGGCTGGAGCGGGAATTGATCACCGAAGCCCTGCGCCAGAGCCGGGGCAATCAGAGCAAGGCCGCGCAGCTCCTGGACACCAGCCTGCGTATCCTGGGCTACAAGATCAAACAATTCAGCATCGACACCCGGGGATTTCGAGGGGCGTAAGGCTATGAGTGAAAATTTGTATTTCAATTTTTATATTTTTTTGCTATTTAATTCTATGGAACAAAAAATCTCCGTGAGACGAGGTTTAACGTGCATCTCCCACCGGTTCAAAACGCGGTTATTGTATTTGCTGATTTTGTGGGTTCGGCGCGTTTATCCGAGGTTCTGGATGCGCAGCACTATGATTTAGTTTTATGCCAATTTCAAAAGTCAATCGTTGATACTCTAACAGCGGTCGAAATCCCCGAGGAAGTTATCCATGTGGATGGAGGTGTCCGGGGCGATGAATTAGTACTCATCATGGTCATAAAAGACCACGAGCATGCTAATGCGGCGAGAGCTGCCGAAGAGGCAATTAAACTTGCCTTGAATCTTAACTTAAGTTGGTTTTTTTCAAAGGAGAACAGGGGTAGGATTGCTGCTGGGGCTTCCCCTCACAGGATTGGAGTTGGGATTCATTATGGACCGGTGGCATTAGAAAACCATCCTCGTTTTGATTATAATAATTCAGATAAGAAATGGGCTAAATATGAGTTAAAAAAACCAGAAGGTTATGCCATTAACTTTGCCAAACGAGTCGAAGGGTTTTCGAGAATAAGTAAAAATACTAATATTACCCTGTCACAATCATTTTTCAGTGTTTGCCGGAACGCTGGTCTTCCCATTGTAGTGGGAAAACCATTGCAGGGTGAAATGAAAGGTTTTGAACTTAAGGAGCCTGTATATGAACTAATCTGTCAGGATATTGTCACCTCATGTGATCAGCTTATAGAAGAAGATAATTTACAAACATTAAAGAAGGCTTTTGCAAAGGATCCTGAGCGGACTCTCTTGTTGATGGAATTAGCTATTGAAACTCAATTTATAGCTGCTTCAAAAACACCAGAACCAAATGGAACATCTTCCCGAGAGCTTTTCCAGAAAGCAGCAGAGTTAGCGGAGACCGCCGCGTACGTTATTCATAACCCAGAAAGGCTCTTGTACCGGGCGGCCCGCTGTTATCATAGAAAAGATGATAAAGATGATAAAGAATATATAAATATAAATACCGCTATTAACTATTATGAGCAATCGATTTACGGTAATGATCCTAACTTGGTGTGGGCGGCCAACGACGCAGCCACAGCCCACTGGAAGCTAGGGACTATGTACGATGAAGGCGATGAGAGACGCATGAAACAATTTAAGAAAGGCAAGGAACTATGCGATACCCTAATCAAGCGGGAAGCTCGTCATTTTTATTCATATAATTTACGTGCCTTAATATCGGCTGAACTTGCCCAAGAACTAAAATCACATCAAGCTCCAAAGGGCGAGGTTGATCAATTAGAAGTTGATCAATTAATTGAGGAGGCTCGCCTTGATCTTAAGAGGGCTTCTTTATCTAACCCGGAGCCTACTTGCCTTTACAAAGGAACCGAGGCATATATTGAATTTGCATATGAGGACTATAATAAATCTCTTGCTCTTATTGAAGGGGCTAGGAAATCTCTAGATAATGCAATAGCTGAAAACTTGATACCTGCTGAGTTATTCTATCAGAAGGGATTCGCCGTGGTAGGATTCCAACCGCCGCGGCCGGAGAAACTCAAAGAACAGTGGCAGGATTTGGAAGACAGAATTAAGAGTGCAACGGAAAAAAATAAATGATATATTTCAAAAAGGGCTTTATATGCTCCCCTATAAATTTACAAAAATAGTTATAGTTGTTGCGGCCGGTGGCCGGGGGACCCGGCTGCGAGGTATATTGCCCGGCTCTTGTAAATCCTTGGTGAATATTGCTGGAAGACCTTTATTATATTGGGCCTTAAAAAGAGTTGCCAGTGACCAAATTTCCGCTGCAGCAATTATTAGTAATAATGATTCTATTTCAAATTGCATTGAATCGGCCACCTATGTCATGCCCACTGTCCCCATCTTAAGTATTACCCAACCGGGGCCCGTGGGCACAATGGACGCTTTGCAACGAGGTTTGCATAGACTAAAGTCATATAGTTCAAAATTTGAAAATCTTCCGGTGGCCTTCCTCTTAGGAGACAATATCCCTTCCCAGGATTGCATCAACCAAGGCATGCCTTTGCTTTATGAAAATGGCGCAGTATTTTATACGCGTTATACTCATCATCCGGGAAGCAGCACAAGGGTTTTTAGAGATTCATTCAAGAATCGAATAGTGTTATATAAACAACCGGAAGAGACAACGGACTCTCCCACAGAGGTCTGCGCCGGGCTTTATCTTTATGGCCCTTGGATTTGGGGAGAATTGAAGGATGCGAAACGGCCGCGGGATCTACAAAGTAGGGAGTGGAATATCGACTTGCTGAATCATAAGTTACCCATGAAGCGCCCCGTCAGCTTCCTCAAAACATTTGGTGATTGGTTTCATATCAATACTCCTTTGGACCTTCGTCAAACCGAGTTTTATCTAAGGAACCGCCTTTATGGGGGCCGAGAACCTATGTTGCACCCGAAAGGCGATTCGAGATACGGAAACTTTTTGGATTCTTCAACATTTCCTTACCCTGATAATATTCTCAGAAATACCGTTTGATGATAAGAAGGCGCCCTTCCTGCCACAGATCACTTCGTCAACTAACATCATCTGTTATCTTGCCTTTGGTCACTTAAAATTATCACTTCACCTTAATCCAGAGCAGCCGGGCCGTGGCTGGCCCGGGATTGCGCCATTCGCCGGGAACGTCCGAGGTCAGGTAAATCACGTCGCCGGTCTTCAGGTTGTAAACCCCTTTGCCCACCCGCACCTGCAATCTTCCCGACAAGAGATAACCGAGTTCTTCGCCTTTGTGGAAAAAGAAGTGGGCCGGCAGGGTGGCCTTGGGGGTAATTTCGATGAGGTAGGGCTCGGCCTTAACCTCGAAATCCACCGGATAAAGGAGTTTGGCCAGAGCCGCGCCCTGGGGCACATCCGTGAGCTTCACATCCACCGCGTCCGCCGAGGTGAAGATCAGGCGCCCCTTGCCTTCTTGCCGATCCTCAAAGAAAGAGGTGAGGTCAACCGATAAAGCCTCCCCCATTTTTATGAGAGCCGGCAGCGACGGGTAAATGAGATTGCTCTCCACCTGGGAAATGGTGCTGGGAGTGACTCCCACCAGCTTGGCCAGCTCCGTCTGCGACAGCCCCCGTTTGAGCCGGAATTCTTTGAGGCGCAGCCCCAGGTCGATCTTCTTGGTGGTCCGCCGCTCATCGTCAAACACGACGGTGAGGTCCTTGGTCCAGTAGTTATGGGGTTTATGGAATTCTTCGGGGCTGCGGTTTTCCCCTTTTAGGATAGTGAGGGAGGTGGTGCCGCGTTTAATGGTGAGTTCGATGGCCACCTGGGCGATCTGGTTGATTTGGGCCCGAAACCGGGAGGAATGGGCATGTTTTTCCAGGACCCAGTAGGCAATGGTGTTGAGATCGTAAAGCCGGGGACAGGAATGGGAATAAAAGGTGAGCAGCCTCTCTTCGCTCCCCCAGAGCTCCTGCATGCCGGTTAAGCTCTCAAAGACGAAGCGCACATCTCCAGGTAAGGGGGCGTGGACTGCATAGAGGAGGTCCATGAACTCCAAAAGGTTTCTGGGGTCCTCCGCCCTGATGATGCGGCAGGTGAGCTGGGGTTCCTGGTCTTCATAAAACTTGAGAAAGAAAGCGGAGCCGTTGCCCTTGCCGTGGGTAAAACAGTCTAGAATGATAAGCCCCGGATAATTCGCCAGGCTTCCCAGCTTGTCCAGCAGGTTTTTGGGAGAGCGATCAAAACTTACGTAAATAATGGGTTTCTCCTGGAGCTGGGAGGCTTGCAGAAAATTAAGGCAAAAAACCGGGGCCAGGCTGCCGGCGTCATCATGCCAGATTACATTGTCTCCGATATACAACCCTCCCAGAAGCAGGTCCAGGCGGCTGACCCCCGAAGGCACCCGTTGTCTTTCTGTGACCATTTATATCTCCGGCGCTGAAAGTTTTTCCATAATTATCTTAAGGAAATTGAGGCGATACGTCAAGGGTAGGCGGTTGCCCTTACAAAACTCTCCTTGGAAAAGTTCAAGGTTCAAAGTTCAAGGTTCAAGGTTCAAGATTGGGTTCAAATGGGGACAATGTAGGAAATGTGGAACCGCCGCCCCCGGTGGTTCATCTGCAGGCGAGGGCGCCTGCTCCACATACCACGGCCCTCATCCGGCGCCGTCTTATATTAAGGCGCTTGCAAACCGGTTTTATGATTCGTAGCCGCAGGCTAAAGCCTGCGGTACAGAAACTCCCTATTTGAATAAAATCTCGCCTCAGGCTGCCGGAGCCGTCTTATCGAACCCTCTCCAGAAAAAAACCGAAGGTTTTTAAGTGAGCCTTAATATAGTTCTTGAACTATTACATATTTGCGGTAGAATGTTAGTGAAACTAACAAGTTTGTAATCTAATTAACCTTCAAATCATTCCCTTCATAATGTAACATCCTGTTTTATCTAATAATTCACCTAGCCACGCGATTGGTTCGTTTCTTGCATTTAATTTAAGGTTTGGCTTATTCCATCCCTTTTAGTCAAGGCACCTGATAAAAAACACCTGACAAAAGGAGTGGAATTTATGACCATCAGCAGCCCCAATCGTAGTCCTGCCACCTTAACCAAGAACCGGGTGAAGCCGGCCCCCATTTCCGGAATCTGCGTAACCTGCCTGGACGGCTGTCCCGGTCCCTGCGAGATCGGGCGCTCCGCGGTCCGGGGCCGGGAATTGCTCTATCCCATGCCCTTCGGCAAGGTCACCGCGGGCGCGGACAAAGATTATCCCTGCGATTTCTCGTATTTCAACATCCAGGGCACCTGCGTCGGCGCGGTGGGTATGGAGGCCGACTCCGACAAGGCCATTTTTCCCGCGGTAGATGTGAGCGTCGAAGTGGGCGTCAAGGATAAGGTCAAGCTGGCCTTCCCGGCGTTCACCGGGGCCTTGGGCTCCACCGAAATCGCCCGCATCCATTGGGAAGCCATGGCCATCGGCGCGGCCATCAGCGGCATTATCCTGGTGTGCGGCGAAAACGTCTGCGGCATGGACCCCAAATCGGAGATCAAAAAGGGCCGCATCGTCAAGTCTCCGGAGATGGAGCGCCGGGTCAAAATCTTCAAAAAATGGTACAACGGCTATGGGGATATCATCGTCCAGGCCAACGTGGAGGACGGCCGCTTAGGGGTCCCCGAGTATGTCATCGAGAAGCTGGGGGTGGAATCCTTTGAGCTGAAATGGGGCCAGGGCGCCAAGAACATCGGCGGCGAGGTGAAGCTTCCCAATATCGAGCGGGCCAAGCAGCTTAAGGAGCGGGGCTACATCGTGCTGCCGGACCCCAATGACGCCATGACCGAGGAGCAGTACAAGGTCCGGGGCATCCGGGAATTTGAGCGCCACTCCCGGGTGGGCATGGTGGATGAAGACGACTTTTACAAAACCGTAGAACACCTGCGCCGGGTGGGGGCCAAACGGGTCTCCCTGAAGACCGGGGCCTATCGTCCCGCGGACCTGGCCCGGGCGGTGAAATTCGCGTCCCAGGCCAAGATCGACCTCCTCACGGTGGACGGCGCCGGCGGCGGCACCGGCATGAGCCCCTGGCGCATGATGAATGAATGGGGCATCCCCACGGTGCACCTGGAATGTCTGCTGTACGAGTACCTGTCCCACCTGAAGGCCAAGGGGGAATTCATCCCCACGGTGGCCATGGCCGGGGGGCTGTCCCTGGAAGACCACGTGTTCAAGGCCCTGGCCCTGGGCGCGCCCTTCGTCAAACTGGTGTGCATGGGCCGCTCTATCATGACCGCGGCCATGGTGGGCAACTACGAAGGCAAGAAACTGGCGGAAAAGTGCGCCAAGGAAGAACGTGACCTGAAGGAAGCTTATCTGGAGCATTTCTCCGAGGCCGCGGCCCTGCGGCGCAAATATCCACTGGGCAAATACGGCCGCATCCCTGCGGGGGCCATCGGCATGTACAGTTACCTGAGCCGCATGACCCAGGGATTGCAGCAGTTCATGGCCGGGGCTCGGAAGTTCGCCTTGCCGCACATCAGCCGGGACGACCTGGTGGCCCTGACGCCCGAAGCTTCGGCCATCTCCGGCATCCCCTTTATCATGGACTCCGACGCCAAGGAAGTGGAGAAGATCCTGGGGTATCGGCGGTAGCAAGATATTGACCCGACGATTTGAGGGCAGGGGCGAGTAATGGGCGGCCCTCGCCCCTACCCTCAGATCCCGCTTGCGCACCTAATATACCGTTTTCGGTTTTCGGTTATTGGCTTTCGGTTAAAAAGACCAGGATTATCAGCAAATTGAAACTTAAGTTGGTTGCATTGGAAACAGAACTTGGTATTACTCGACAGTCTCATACCGGACCATCCTTTTCCCTTGGCGGAAAAGCGGGGTTGTGCCGCAACTGTGCCGCTTGGGACCGGGGCTGGATTAAGGGTAAGATACTGGTTTTGCAGATGATTGCGCCAGGAGGCGGCGAAGTTGCGGAACAGATCATAGGGCGGCCCGTGGCCGCCGTTTTTTTGAGGACGGCGGGCACGGCCCGCCCTATAGGGGATTATTCCGGCGGGGGCGGCGAAGTTGCGGAACATGGCGGGGTCACGGGTGGTCATTTAGGGAGAGGCGGAAGCGTTCCTGGAGGGTTTTTTGTAAGTGGAGGCGGATGGACTCCCGGAGGCAGCCGAGCGCGACGTGGAGGGAGTTGGAATTGGCCGCGGTGTGGTAGAGGCGGTCCAGGCGGGTGGACAGGAGGTCCAGGTGGTCCAGAGGGCTTGCTGCTGGGCCTGTTGGGCCCGGTGTTCCTGGAGGGCCAACTCCTGCCGGAGGTGGCGGGTATGGCGGCTGAGGGCCGAGGGGGAAAGGACGTACTGCCCGGCTATGGCGCGATAAGAGACCCCGGCCAGGAGGCCCCGGTCGATCTCGGCCCGGGAGGGGTGTTTGCAGATAGTGCAACGTTTATTCATTAGAGGCAGTTTTTAGTTTTTAGTTTTTAGTTTTCGGTAAAAGAATCGGGGGAAAGGTTGTCAGGGGAGGGGGCAGGGGGCCAGCACGGGCGGGACGATTGGCGGGAAATTAAAAAGGTAGTCTAAAACTTGGGGGAAAGCCCGGGTTGCTTGCAGAATTCGTTGGCGGTGATGCGGGCCTCCGTGCCCGCCTAAAGTAACATCTCCCGAGGGAGTCAGTTTTGGCGGGCACGTAGGCCCGCCCCACCAGGCAAGATGGTTTTTGGATCATTAATAGGGCGCACCGCGTGCGCCGTTCCGTAATAACGGCGGCCACGGGCCGCCCTATGAACTGGGCGACAAGGCGCTTGGCGGCGTAGCTTCCTCCTCGTTCCCAAGCTGGAGCTTGGGAACGAGAGGAAAAAGATATATCGCCACCAATAAGCGCAAAGGCAATGTCTCAAAACGTGCGCGCGGTGTGAGGGGATAGGTGCGGGCTGATGTGCCCCACCCCTCATGTGGGTTGACCTGCTACTTATTGCTGGGCTTGTCTTTTTTGTCGGCCTTCTCTTTGTTTTTCTTAGCCTTTTTGGCTTCCTTCTTACCTTTATCCTTCTTGCCTTTATCTCCCATAGCTTTCTCCTC
>CAZUBT010000020.1:0-47094 GCA_964618815.1 uncultured Desulfobacterales bacterium
CCAGGGGGACCTCCGGGTCCATGCGCCAGGCGCTGGAGTTGTCCACCACCACGGCCCCGGCTTTAGCAGCAATGGGGCCGTATTCCTTGCTGACGCCGCCCCCCGCGGAGAACAGGGCAATCTCGATACCCTTAAAAGAATCGGCAGTGAGGACCTGCACGTGGATGTCTTGGCCTTGGAAAGACACGGTGCGCCCCACGGAGCGCTCCGAGGCCAGGGGCAAAAGCTCCCCCACCGGAAAATTGCGTTCCGCCAGACACGCCACCATCTGTTGCCCCACCGCGCCGGTGGCTCCTACTACTGCGACACGATAATTCCGCGCCATATTAACTCCGGTTTTCGGTTTTCTTCGTAGGGGCGAACCTTGGGTTCGCCTGCTTTTCATGGGAAATCGCCTTTTCAGGGCGAACACAAGGTTCGCTCCTACTTGGCAAAATCCGCCGCGTATTTGGCGATCAAGTCTCCCACCTGGCTGGTGCTATAGCCCATTTTCCCTGCGGCCATGCTCTTCAAGTGGTGGGCGGCCGCTTCTTTGATGGCGCTTTCCACCGCGGCCGCGGCCCTGTTTTCTCCCAGGCTTTCCAGCATCATCTGGGCCGCGGCAATGGCCGCAATGGGGTTCACCACCTGGAGGCCGGTGTATTTGGGGGCCGAGCCGCCGATGGGTTCGAACATGGACACCCCTTCGGGGTTGAGATTGCCCCCCGCGGCCACGCCCATGCCGCCCTGGATGATGGCCCCCAGGTCGGTGATGATGTCCCCGAACAGGTTGTCCGTCACCACCACGTCGAACCACTCGGGGTTCTTGACGAACCACATGCAGGTGGCGTCCACGTGGGCATAATCCGTGGTGATATCCGGGTACTGGGGCGCCATCTCCATGAAGGCCCGAAACCACAGGTTGGAGGCATAGGTGAGGACGTTGGTTTTGGCCACCAGGGTGAGCTTTTTGGCCTTATTGCGTTTCCGGGCCAGTTCAAAGGCGAATTTCAGGCAGCGGTCCACCCCTTTCCGGGTGTTGATGGATTCCTGCACCGCCACCTCGTCTGGGGTCCCGTGCTTATGGAAGCCCCCAGCGCCCACGTACATGCCCTCGGTGTTTTCCCGCACCACCACGAAATCGATGTCCTCCGGTCCTTTGTCCTTGAGGGGGGTGTCCACCCCGGGATAGAGGACCACGGGCCGCAGGTTGATGTATTGATCCAAGGCGAAGCGGGCCTTGAGGAGGATGCCTTTTTCCAGGATGCCGGGCTCCACATCGGGGTGGCCGATGGCCCCCAGATAAATGGCCCGGAACTGCCTCAGTTCCTCGATGACGGATTCGGGCAAGGTCTCGCCGGTGCGCAGATACCGCTCGCCCCCCAGGTCATAGTAAGTGAAATCTAATTTAAGGCCGCAGGGCCCGGCTACGGCCATGAGCACCTTGATGCCTTCGGCCACCACCTCGGGTCCGGTGCCGTCCCCTGGAATGACTGCAATTTGATAGGTCATGCGGTCTTTGCCTCCAATAGCTTCTTCAAGTGGGCCATCAAGCCGCCGTCCGCCAGGAGTTCCTGCATGAAGGCCGGGATGGGCTGGCTGGCGTATTGCTTCCCGGTGGATAAATCCGTAATTATCCCGGTGTCTAGGGCCAGGCTGATCTCCCGGCCGGCTGCCAGGGCCGCCGCGGCTTCGGGGGACTCCCAGATAGGCAGCCCCATGTTAAAGGCGTTGCGGTAAAAGATGCGGGCAAAGCCGGCGGCAATGACCCCGGAAAGCCCCGCGGCCTTGAGGGCCACCGGAGCATGCTCCCGGGAGGAGCCGCAGCCGAAATTCTTGCCCGCCACGATAAAATCCCCGGGCTTAATCCTGTTGACGAATTCCGGGTCGGCGTCCTCCATGGCGTGCCTGGCCAGTTCCTGGGGATCCGAGGTATTGAGATACCGGGCGGGAATGATCTCGTCGGTGTTGATGTCGTCCCCGAAGCGGTGAACTTTGCCCTTGAGTTCCATGCGCCTTTCCTCAGCAAACTTGATGGTGAATAACCTTTTTATGTTATCAGTTAATCAAAAATAATTTCAAGTGATTATTGGCACAATTTCGCGTTCCCGGTTTTTCTCCGGGCGACGCCGCCGGGGAAGCAGATAATATTATCCGCAGATGGACACAGATGGAGTCTGAGGCGGCATCAACCCAGACCCCTTCCCGGGTATTTATCCATCTGCGTAAATCTGCGTCATCTGTGGATAAATAAACCTTCATCCGTGGTCATCTGCGGTTTACTCCCGCGGTTCCAGGTCTTGGGCCAGCACCACATCCCCCCCGGCAATGAGCAGGAGCTTGCCCCAGGCTCCGGGCCGGGCGTCGATGCGCCGCCAAGGCTCGGCGCTGAGGCCCTCCTCGATGGTGGTGAGGAGCAAGGCGTCCTCCAGTTTCTTACTGCCCTTCAAGAGGAGGAATTGCCGGTGGTTGGTGAAGGCCCAGATCACCCGGCCGTTACTCAGGAGAAAGTTATATTCCCCCGGATACGCCTGGATCAAAGTTGTTAGAGCCTCCTTGAGCACCTGGATAAAAGGCAGGTCTCCCCGTTGGGATTCCACGTCCCGAAACGCGTCCCGGAGGAATTCAAGGAGGCGGGCGGAATCGCTGGTGGCCTCCAGAGTCGGTGTGTAGCGGCTTTCATAGGCTTCCAGGGCCGGGGCCTTGCCGTTGTGGATGAACATCCAGGACTGGCCCCAGAAATCCAGGCAGAAGGGATGGGCATGGCATTCATCCACCGTGCCGCTGGAGCGGTAGCGGATATGGGCCAGGATAATGGGGCTGCGCACTACCCGGGCCAGGCGTTGGAAGGAACTGTGGAGGCGGCCGTCGGTGAACACCCGGTCCCCGGATTTCTCCACCACCGGCTGCTGTTTCCGGAAAAAACCGATGCCCCAGCCGTGCACATTCTTGCGCCCCCGGGTGGCAAACAACGGCAGCGCCGCCGCGGCGGTATAATTATGCACGGAGGACAGGGCAAACAGGTCGCACATGATGCCGGTTTCCCTTTCAAATATCGCTAACTACATACCTACCAGGCGCCAAAGAAACGGCCTTTGATTATTGTAACCCGGCTATCAAAATCCCTCTGGCCCAGTCCAGCGCTTGGAACCGTTTTCCAGCATAGGAGGGGTTATGATTGGACCATGCCCTCTTCCCTGGCTTATTCGCCGAGGTTAGGCGCTAATATTTGAGGAATAGCCTTGCCAGTCTTAATTCTTCGTATGAAAATCGCTCGCCCAGCATTTCACGGACAAGCGACAAAGCTGTTCCGCCGGATTGTTGAAAGGCGGCCTTGATTTTGTCGAATTTTTCCACCGACGGCCTTAAATAGTCAATATCAATTTTCTCTCCGGAACTTACCAACTTTTCAATATGAGCTGCTATGGTCCCGGCTGAAAGACCCCTCATACTGGCCATTTTCTCAAGGGACATTTTTTGCAGCACCAGTTTTTGGGTTTCCCGATAAGTCGACACCAGACTATTTAGCCGACGTCGCCTATCCGACCTTCTCACGGGAATATTTTTTTCGCTAAGATGATTTTCCGTGGCGTAAGCCTGAATAACTTCCGTAAATATTTTGCCGTATGTTTTCAGCTTCTCCTCACCCACTCCGCTGATTTTGGCAAAGCTATCCTCGCTCTGAGGCAGATATAAGGCCATTTGGCGCAGCGCCATATCGCCAAAAACAACAAACGGCGGAACTTTTTTTTCATCCGCGATTTTTTTGCGCAACAGACGTAGTTGCTCAAATAGTTCCCTATCATATTCGGCCTCAACCGTATCACCTGGTGGAGGCGATTGGGCGCCGGATTTAAGTTTAGGTAAACAAATTTCTTCCCGCTCCTTCAAAAAATCTTTTCCACGCCGGCTCAATTCAAGAATCGGATATGCATCGCCGCTTTTGACAATCAGGTTTCTGGAAATCAATTGACTGGCAATAAGCCTTAAATCTTCCTTGGAAATATCAGTAACAATACCGTAGACAGTCAACTTATGATGATCACGTTCAATAATTTTTTCATTCTTGGCCCCACGTAGTACGTCGATAATATAACTTATCCCAAACTTTTCCCCGGTTCGAATAATTGCTGACATAATTTTTTGGCTGATTATGGTGGCATCGAATTCTTCTCTCGGCGAAAGACAAACATCGCAGCCGTCGCATTTTTCTCGTCGAGCATCTTCTCCAAAATATGAAAGTAAATGAGCCCGGCGGCAAGTTGCCAGTTCACAATATTCCACCATCTGGTCGAGCTTCCGGTACGCATTGCGGCGCTCGCCTTCATTTTCCATCTGCCGAATAAAATACTGCTGTTTGATTTTATCCGCGTAAGAGTAGAAAAGAACGCACCTGCTGGGAAGTCCGTCGCGTCCGGCGCGGCCTGTTTCCTGGTAGTAGCCTTCAATTGATTTGGGCAGATGATAGTGAATCACCAAACGCACATCCGGCTTGTCAATTCCCATGCCGAAAGCAATCGTCGCGACGATAATTTGTGCTTCGTCTCGAATGAATTTCTCTTGATTAGATCTGCGCTCTTCGCTTTCCAGCCCGGCGTGATAAGGAAGGGCCTTAAACCCCTCCCGGCACAGATCCGCCGCCAGGTGTTCGGTGTCTTTTCTGGAAAAACAGTAAATGATCGCGGATTCACTCTTTTGTTCCTGTAATATGTCAAGCAGTTGATCATAAGAATCTTTTTTGGGGAGCACGGCATAGGAAAGATTGGGGCGGTTGAAGCTGGAGATAAAAATTTTTGCCTTGTTCAGTGACAATTGCTGAATTATATCTTCCCGCACCTGTTTGGTGGCAGTGGCCGTAAGCGCCATCGCCGGAACCTCGGGAAAGATACTCCTCAGCATTTTAAGATTCCGGTACTCAGGGCGAAAATCATGTCCCCATTCGCTAATACAATGGGACTCATCAATAGCAATCAGACTAACTTTAATTTTCTTCAAGAAAAGCTGAAATTCCGGCACAATCAATCGTTCCGGCGCCGCGTAAAGAATTTTTATTTTCCCTCTTAGTACATCCGTCTGGATTTTACCAATTGCGGCGCGAGTTAATGTGCTATTAATGAATTCAGCTGGAATGCCATTAGCTTGGAGAGCGTCCACCTGGTCTTTCATCAGCGCGATTAGAGGTGAAATAACCAAGGTCACTCCCGGCATCCTTAACGCCGGCAATTGATAACAAAGCGACTTTCCTCCCCCGGTAGACATCAGCACAAAAGCATCTCTTTGCGAAATCACGCAACGAATAATCTCCTCCTGCAAAGGACGGAACTGATCAAAACCGAAATGGGTTTTAAGAAGATTTAACATATTGGTAGTTCCGGAGCTTTAACCTTTGTTACTTGGCTAACTACAATATCAGTATATTTACCAAGCTGAAGCCTACGGTACAGAAACGAATAGTTTTGCAAGAGGCTCTTATTGATAATCCTTATTCTTTTAACCAAAAACTGAAAACTGTCTTTACAGGTATCCCTGGTAAAGGAGGTCCGCGCCGGAGATCATGATAATCTGGCCGCGGGAGGTGTCCTCCTGCCGGTAGGTATGCCAGTTGCCGGCATGGGTCAGCCCCCCCGAGACGGTGGTGATGAGCAGGGTCTCCCCCAATTCTTCCGGCGTCCGATAAGTAAGCACCTGGGCATGGTTAAAAAACGCAAAGAGGACCGACTCATTGGCCAGAAAAAAGCGGTATAGGCCGGGATAGGTGGTAATCAGTTGCGTACAGCCCATGGCCAGGACCTGATAGAGGCTTTGCCGGGGTTCAGCGTCCAGGCCGGCCGTCATCCGGTCCCGGACGAATTCCAGGACCCGTGCCCCCACTAGCTCCTCGGCCATCAGGGGCCGGGGACTCCGGTAAGCCATGAGCTTATCCGATTCTGCGGCGCAGATGAACAGCCAGTTGTGGTCCAGAAACCGGTCCGTTAAGGGCTGGGCGTGGGATTCCTTCCGGTGCCCCGCCTTGGGGCAGCGGATGTGGGACAGGATGATGCGGCTGTCAATCACCCGGGCCAGGCGGCGGAAGGCGTCGTGCAACTGATCGTCCACAAAGATGCCGTCGCAGGATTTCTCGATATGGACGTGGCCGTTGCGGAAAAACCCGATGCCCCAGCCGCTGATGTTGGCCCGGGCCTTGTCGGCAAAGGGAGGCAAATATTCCTGGGCCGTGAGTTGGCAGCCCGAGGACATGGCAAAAAGCTCACACATGGGAAATCTCCCGTCCTTCCAGATTGAGCTGCATTTTCCCAGCCTTGATAAAGCGCACCCTAATCGCGGCTTCCGGAGGCAATGGGGTCCAGAGCGGCAAGGCGTCCGGCGGCCAGGGAGCCGGGAGGATGATGGCCAGGGCCAGGGTGCGCCGGTGGGCGTCCAAAAGGCCCACCAGCCGCCACTTGAGACTCTGCCAGGAAATCCGGCGCACCGCCGCTCCTTCCGGTGGGGCCTCGGGAGCAGATGGGCCGTGGACGCCGGGCGCGTCCTCCACCAGGAGGAAGACCCGGTCCCCCTGGGATTCCCCGTATAAGGCCGGCACTCCCAGGTCCCGGCTGAACTGACCCAATGCCGCGGGAGAAAGCGGCTCGCCGTGCCCCCAGGGGCGGCCCTCCCATACCAGGAAACCCCAGGGGAGGTTGAGGCGCCGGGCCTGGTGAAAATAACCGCGGAACCTGGATTCCCGGTAGCGCCGCCGCTCCTCCGGGGGCTTTAAAGTCACCCGGGAAGATAAGGGCAGACGGATTAGCCTTCCATGGGCAGCCGCATTTATTTCAGGATCCTGAGAGGGCCTTGCTCCTGAGTCGGAGGTTGGTAACGTCCCTCCCGGCCGCGGGGACGTATTTTCGGATAAAATATTATCCGCCGGGCCTCCGTAGGGGCGGGGTAACCCAGCCCCTACCGGGCTTGATTCCGGTTTTGCACCCTCATCCATACCCCGCGGGTTTGGTGGAATGCGCTCACCCGGAAAAACAATATCTTTTTCACCCAAGGCCCGGAGCAGGGGTTCCAGCTCCTTTTCCCTCTGCAGCGCAAAAATTATGGAGGGGTTAAGGAGTTCGGCCTGGGCCTGGTTCAGTCGAAGCGCGGCGGGCCCCTGGACCAGGCCGCTGGTGTTCACCACCACCCGGGTCACACCCCGGCGGGCCGCCTCATCCGCCAGGACCCTGCAGCCCACGGCCACCTCCAGGGTCGCGCCCACGGGGGAGGTCTGGCCGATGAAATAAAGGGCTTCCGGGAACAGGCCGTCTTCTCCCGGCAGGCGGGGGGGGAACAGGCCCAGTCCCAGGGTGGCGGGCGGACCCAGATGGGACTGGCCCAGGTCCAGGTCCACCAGGGCCCCGGGCAGACCCGCGACATAGGCCCGATATACCAGGTAGCGGCACAGGGTGCTTTTACCCGTGTCCGGCCCCCCCAGGACCATGACCGTGCCGCCCCGCTCCAGAAACCGCGCCGCGGCGCGGTCCCATTCCGGCAGGACTTCCAATCGGGCCAGAAAGGGGAAGAGATTCACAAGTTCGGAGGCATCGCCTTCTGGCAGCACGGTTAATCCGCAAGGTTGCAAAGCATAAAGTTTTTGGCGGACAGCCCTCGCCTTAGGCGACTTTACCGGAAACCGGCAAAGTATTGTCAGCCGGGCGCAGGGTGATCACGGCCCGCCATGATTATCGGGCCTACCGTTTGGTAGGAAAAAATCTTTGGGGAATCCGCCCGCGCCCTAAGGTTACTAATGACCTCAGGCCACTTGCCGACAAAATGCCCAAGAAACGGTGCGTAGGACGCACCCCAAATATCTGGTGGCACCGGCATCTTGCCGGTGCAGGGGCCTCTTGGCAATGTGAGACCTGGGAAACCGGTGGGCCGTGCCCACCCTACTTTGCTGGCCTCAGGCCTGTTTCAAGTGTTAGATATGGTTCGCGATCCGCACCATATCTAACGGTCTAACGGCCTATCCTCAGATGGGATGTAGGCGTGAGGCGAATTGAGGATAAACCTGCGTCAGTTTCTCTTTCACCGGCCCATAGAGCAATTCCCGCCCCTCCGGGGACAGGGCCGGGGTTTCCGGGACTTGGGCCCCGGCCCGGAAGGCAAACCCCGTGAGTTTCGTAACCTCCTCCAGAGTGACGCCTTGGTGGAGGCTTTCCAGGAGGGGCGGCTCCGGTGGATTAAAGGCAAAGACGCACTTGGGGGTGATGAGCCGGGTGATGCGACCGGGGCGCTGATAGGGGCTGAGGCCGGGAGAGTAGCCCGGCGCGGTGAGGCAATCCACCTTAGGCGCCAGGCCCCGGGGCTCATGGGCCGTCTTGAAGAGCACCACCCGCTCCACCATGTAGGCCAGGATGGCCGAGCCCGCGCCTCCAGGCAGGCGCACTTTGGGTTTTAGGTAATCCCCCACGGCCATGAGATTGAGGTTCCCCAGGCCGTCAATCTGGGCGCCGCTCAGGAAAAAGACCTGCAACCGGCCTTGCTGGGCCAGGTCGAAAAACTCCCGCCATTCGTCGTCAAAGGGCCAGTCGTTACTCCCCGCCACCATGATTTGCGCCTTGGGGGCATGAGTCAAGCGCGCCAGCCACAGGGCCGCGGCGGGCATGGGGGACAGCGTCCCGCACGCGGCCCAATCACCGTCCCTGACCTGGCGGGAAAGGGCGGCGATCATGGTTGCTTCGCCGGGAGTTAGGGGTTCCATAATTTATGCTTTATACATAAAAGGGTGAATCTGTTTTCTGTTTTCTGTAAAAACAAGATGGCCAACGATTCCCTGAAAAGGCTGAGGGGGCTCCCCTCTTCATGTTCCCAAACCGACCTTGAAACCATGGAGATTTGCTCCGGACGGTTTTTAACAGAAAACCGAAAACAGATAACAGAAAACGTTCCCCTACCCTCCCACAATCAGCACCTTGGTGCCCACGCAGCTCACCATGAAGCTGTCGGGGAAGGCCGCGGCCAGTTTGGTCAAGGCCCTGAAGCCGGTGCAGTGGCCGGCCACAATCAATCCCGGATTAATCTCTTTCAGGCCCTCAATGGTATTTCGGATCAGGTCGTCGCCCCCCGCAGTGAGGTGAAAGCCGCCGATGATGGCGGCAATCTCTTGCACCCCCGTAAGTTTCTGGGCGTACTTCACCATATTGACGATCCCCGGATGGCTGCACCCCCCCACAATCACCAGACCCCGGCCCTCCACCCGGAGCACCAGGGCCTGCTCGTCGCTAAAGGGGTCTTGCTCTTCCTTGCCGTCCACCACCCGCCGAGGCCCCGGCAGCGGGGTTTCGTAAGGCGTGGAGGCTTCCACGGTGCCGGTGATCAGGGCCTGGTTCAGGATCAGGGCCGGCCCCCGGTTCTCATTGATATCCGCGCCCGAAGCCGTCAGATGTCCCCGGGGCAAAGCCCAGGGGCCCACCCGCCCCCGGGGGGTGATGAGCAGCTTGGGATGGTATGATTCTTCGTGAACATAGACCGGCAGGCCCGGAGTGCGCATGCCCAGGAAAGAGATGAGACCGCCGTAGTGGTCCGGATGCCCGTGGCTGATGAACAGGGCGTCAATTTCTTCCACCCGGTGTTCCAGGGCCTCCAGATTGTTGAACAAGGGCAGGGGCGAGTTGGCCGCATCCATGAGCAGCCGGGTGAGGTTGCCCCCCTGATTGAGGGTGATCCAATAGGCCAGCCCGTGCGCGGCCAGCAGGGGCTTCTTCAGGAGGCCGGGCGCCACCCGCTCCACGATCCCCGGACGGGAAGGCTCAAAGACATCAAAAAAATTGTCCACCAGGATTTCCACGGTGACGGACTGGAGGGCAGGTATCTCCATGACGGACTCCTTTGGGAAGTGGTCAGTGGTCAGGTTCGAGTTTCAAGTTTCAAGTTTCGAGTTTCGAGTTTCAAGTTTCGAGTGATAATACGTCTCCCTCTGCCCTGGGGCTTATCCCTTAAGGGGAAGTAAGGCCGAAAAACCGAAAACTGAAACCCGAAAACCGAAAACTCAGTTTGGCCTTTGGGAAAAAATCTGGTACAACAAACCAGTTTTGTGCTAAAAATACCGCCCTTACGGGGTTTCTGTCAAGCAGTTTAGGGGGCATAAGGAGAGGAAGATGCCGACTTACGAATACAAGTGTATGGAACACGGCCACATTTTTGAGACGGAGCAGAAAATGAGCGACCCGCCCCTCACCACCTGCGAGATCTGTGGGGCCGAGGTGGAGCGCCTCATCGGCATGCCCACCATTTTCTGCAAGGATTCGCCTAACAGCCGTTATAAAAAGGACTTCCGCTCCGATGTCAACAAGTATGAAGCGGTATGCGAATCCGCCTTTGGCGCCAGCCCCAAGGATAAAGCCGAAATCCGCAAGAACTGGAATAAAAAGGATTCCACCTGGGTATAATGCCGTTTTCGGGTTTCGGTTTTCGGTTTTCGGTTATCGGTTAAAAAAACCTGTATTATCAGCAAGTTGAAACTTAAGTTGGTTGCATTGGAAACATAACTTGGTATTACTTGTCTGCAGGTAATGCGGCCGGTTGGCCCTGCCCTTCTTGCAGTCCATCCCCTAGTTGTTGTATCAATGCTTGCAGGCTCAGGTCCTGGCAGGGGCTCAGGGAGTCATCATTCAGGAGGCTCTGGAGTCTCCCGGATAGGGAGGAGTCGGCCGTTAGGGCCTGGGTCAGAGATTCTCCCCGGGCCTGCCGCAGGCATTGCAGGACTTCCTTGACCGTGATCTGCTCTAAGGGGATGCCCGGGAGATACTGGGGCGAATCCCCCCGCTGGGCCGGGGCCACCTCCACCACCAGGTTGCAGTCCTTAAGCAACCGGGCCACCCGGCCTGCCAGATTATTGCCGGAGGGGAGCATCCGGCCCAAATCCTCTAAAGACAGGGGCGGTTGCCGCCGGACAAAGCGCGCCCCGATCTCCGCCAGGGCCGCCAGCCCCAGGTATTCGTCCACCGGCTCCCGCGGCTCCGAAGGGGAGCGAAACTCCCGGCTGAGGCGCTCCAGGTTCTGGTGAGCATAGGCCACTTCCGTGCCGAAGAGCACAATGAGCCAGCTCCAGAACATCCAAATCACCAAAAACAGCAGATGGTACAAAGCCCCGTAAATGACGTTGTAGTACGTGGCCGCGCCCTGGAACCAGATGAAGACGGCCTGGGCCAGCTGCCAGACGCTACCCCCGGCCACGCCCCCTACCAGGGCGGAGGAGAAGCGCACCCGGGTGTTGGGCATCACCAGGTAAATGAAGATGAAGGCCACCCACAGGATGACCAGGGACACTATCCCGCCGGTGGCCGCGAACACCGCGGTGGGCAGAATGCCGGCCAGAAGGCGGCGAATCTCCGGATGCCCCAGAAAATTGCTGGCCACAGAAATGGCCACTGCCATGAGGATGGGGAAAAACAAAAAGATGCTGAGATAGTCGCTGAGCTTGCGGCGTAACGACCGGGTCTGGGACACCCGCCAGGTAGCGTTGAAGGCCCGCTCCACGTTGGTCATGACCACCACCAGGGCAGCGAGGAGCACCACCACTCCGAAGACCCCCAGAGAAGTGACTTTGGTCTCTTCAATGTAAGTGAAAATCTGGGCCGCGAATTCCTGGGAGCCCGGGGCCAGGCGGTCCAGGAGCTGGGTGGCCAACAAGCGCTGAATTCCCAGGCCCTTGAGGATGGCGAACAAGAGCGCCAGCAGCGGAATCAGGGCCAGGATGGTGGAATACGCCAGGGACGAGGCCAGGAGCAGGGATTGATGGCGGCCCAGGCCCCACACTGCCAGGACCAGGATGCGCCAGCTCTTGATGAGCGCCAAAGTCAGGGGATGCCAGCCATCGTCCTCCCAGACGCGGCGGCGGAAGAAATCCAGGAACAGGTTTAACAGTCTGGTCATGGTTATCCGTGCTTGAGAATTCACCACCACGGCGTTAAAACCGTTTTCTGTTTTCTGTTGAGAAAACCGGGGCGAAGCAGATTTCCTCGATCTTAAGCCGATCAAGGGAAAGTAACTGGTAGGATGGGCACGGCCCACCATTTTCCGGTTCCCGATTACAACTTGTGAACGAGAAGAAGAAAACCTCGACAACCAATGGTTTCTTTGTGTACCTTAGTGTCCTTTGTGCCTTGGTGGTTAGAAAAGATGGGGCGCGGTGCGCACCCTATATCAAACTACTTTCCCAACCCCTGCCTCTGCACATCTTCGGGCTTAAGGTCCACCACAACCGCCTTTTTCGTGTCTTGGCCGAACTGTTGGAACGCAGCCGTCAGCAGATAGTTGATCATTTCCCGCAGGTCCGAAGAAATGCCGGAGCTTCGGGTTTCCCCCACCCACACGGTGCGAAACTCCTTCTTTTCCCGATAGTGCTTGCCGTCAATGACGTTGAGGAGCAGCCAGCGGTCATAGACCCGTTCTCCGGCCGAGGGGTAATAGGTAAAGAAAGGCGCGGCAAAGAAATAATTCCGCCTCCCATAACCTGGGCCGACGCCGAAGCCGAAGCCGTAGTCGGGCATGGCCACCGAGCCCCCGCGCCCCGGGCCGATGCCGTAGGAGAACAGCAGGTAATATTCGGCGTGGGCAAAATCGGTGATTTTGTACCCCTTGGCCTCCAGCAGCTTGGCGCTCTTTTCCTTGACCTCTTTTTCCAGGAGGGGGTTTTGGGCGTCTTTATTGCCGATGACGAAAAACGCCGCGCCGGAAGTCAGTTGCACGGGACTCTTGGGATCCAGATAGGCGTTGACCTGAACCGAATAAGTGGCGCAGCCCATGAGGCCACACAGGGCCAAGATGCCCAATAAGAAGATACCTAACTTTTTCATGGCATTTCTCTGAAAAACTGTTTTCGGTTTTCCGTTTTCGGTTGTCGGTAAAAACCTTGTGAACCTCGAGACCACGTAAGGGCGTGGGGTTCGCCTTTAACTCCGGGAGATTGTGCCATTTTTCGTTGTGATCTACAGGCCAAGACCAGTTATCCAGATGCCGGGGCTCACGGCCGGTAAAAACGCTCCAGGACTCCTTTCAGCCTAACTTTGAGGTCTTTCAGGGCCGGAATTTCCGGCGCCGGCGGCAGATCGGCCTCAGAAAGCTTCCGGCGTTTGAAGCGCATGCGGGTGGAGAGTTCCTCCCGTTCAACGCCCTGGAGGCCGCCGTACAAGATCTCCCGGCGCCCTTCCATGGCCTCGACCTGCGCGGCAATCAGCCCGAAGTCGAAGGCCATATTGAACTTGTCGATGTCTTCGTTGAGAAGCTTGAGATGAACTGCGATCTTGTCGTATTGTTCCCGGAGCTGGTGACTTTCCTGGGCTATTTCCTCGTAGAGGTCGAAAATCAGGTTATAAAAACGCCGCCGCGCGGTGAGGCCGTGGCGGGGCCGGCGCTTAAGCAGGCCTTCCCGGGTCTCCGGGGGAAGTTGCTGAAACTCCTGGTAAAACGGCCAGGTCTGCAGGGAGAGGACTTCCATGATCGCTCCCACTGCGGCTTCGGAACCCAGGGCCTGGTACAGGGCATAATAGCGCCGGGCCAGGAGGTCCAAATCCCGCCGGTAGGCCTGGACCTTCTCGTCCAGCAGGGCCGTGTCTTCCTCCAGATAAACCCGCTCCGCGAAATAGTTGTCGATGATTTCTTTTTTGATGTGAATTTTCAGGGCTTCTATGGCCCGATCGAATTCGTCCATGACAGCCTCGCGGTAGTGAGCAGTAACCTGTAAGCAGTAAACAGTGATTAGTGATCAGTGATCAGTTGAGGGAAAAGGATTTTTGCTCACTCTGGCCCTCTACCCTTAAGGGGAAAAGGGGAAATAAAGCCAAATGCTATATGAACCGGAGTTTGGCGCAGGCAAAAGCCTGCGGCTACAGAAAAAGGTTTTCCAGATAAAACTAAATGAACATGGTATAATAATAATTTATATAACAACTAACAACTAACAACTAACAACTAACAACTAACAACTAACAACTAACTGTCAACTGTCAACTGTCAACTGGTTACTGCTCACTACTCACTGCTCCCCCCCGCCTCCCCTTCCGTCTGGGGCCCGGGCAGGTCCGCCAGGGCGATCTCCACTTCCCGCCTGTCCTCCATCTCCAGAGTCACGGTTTCCCGAATCAGGTTATAGCGGACGATCTTGCCTTCGCCTTCCGGGGTCTTGAGGCGCTTGCCCACCCGGGGCAGGTGCCGGCGGATTTCCTGGTAAGTGGCGTATTCGTACGTCAGGCAGCACATGAGGCGGCCGCAGATGCCGGAAATCTTGTTGGGATTGAGGCTGAGTTGCTGCTCTTTGGCCATGCGCACGCTCACCGGTTCGAATTCCTGGATAAAGGAAGCGCAGCACAGGCCCCGGCCGCAGATACCTAAGCCCCCCACCATCTTGGCCCGATGCCTGACCCCGATCTGGCGCAGCTCAATGCGGGTGCGGAACTCCTGCACCAGGTCCTTGACCAGCTCCCGAAAATCCACCCGGCCCGGCGCGGTGAAGAAAAAGATGATCTTGGAGGCGTCAAACAGGCAGTCCACCCGGACCAGGTAGATGGGCAACTGATGGGCCTGGATGCGCTGCTGGCAGAAATCGGAGGCCCGTTGTTCCTGGAGGCGGTTTCTTTCTTCCTGGGCCAGGTCTTCGGGGGTGGCCAGCCGTACCAGGGTCTTCATTTTCCCGGCAGTCAACCGGGGATCGAACTCCGGGAAGATCCCCATCACCCGGCCCACTCTCAGGCCTTCTTCATTTTCCATCATCACCCGGTCCTGGGTCCGCAGTTCCAGCTCCCCGGCATCCGCCAGGCAGCATTTATTCCCAGGGCCAAGGCAGACTTTAACGAGGATCATGGCGAGGTTCTCTCCGTTGCAGGCGCAGTCCCAGGATATCCAGGGTCAGTTCCGGGTTGAGATTGGCCTGGAGGTGGCGCTGGGCCGCGCCCAGGGCGGCGATTTGGGCAAACCAGGTCCGGGGGCGGCCTTGAGCGCCTCCCTTTTTCAGGTCCTCCAGGCAATCCTGGTGGGCCAGGAGGTGCGAAGGCGCCTGGAAGTGCGCCAGCAGCAGGTCCCGATACCAGAGCTGGGCCAGGATGAGAAAATTTTCCAACTCCGGCCGGTTTTTGGCCAGGCGTTGGGCCCATTGCAGGATGGGGCCGATTTTTCCCAGGCTCATCTGCTCCAGGTCGGAGAACACCCGGCGCCGATGGGTCAAAAGCTCCTCCGCGTCCAGGGCCAGGGCCCTTCCCAAGGAACCGCCGCTTAAGGCCGCCACCAGGGCCGCCTGGGCCGGGGCCAGGCCCCGCCGCCGGGTCAGCTCTTGGGCAACCAGGGACACGGGCAGGGGCGCAAAGTTGAGTTTTTGACAGCGGGACACCACCGTGGGCAACAGGTCGGCTTCCCCAACCGCCGCCAGGATGATGAGGTGCTGAGGCGGCGGCTCCTCCAAGGTTTTGAGCAGAGCGTTGGCCGCGGCGTCGCTGATGGCGGTCAAGGCTTCCGCGGGCTTAATCAGGGCCACCCGCCAGCCCCCCCCCATGGGCGGGTAGGCCGTGAGCCGCCGGAATTCCCGGATCTGCTCGATCCCGATCTGGGTCTTCGACTCTTCCGGGGTGATCACCAGAAAGTCGGGATGCGTCCCGGCGCTCATGCGGCGGCAGGAGGGGCAGACCCCGCAGGCGTCCCCCTCCTCTTGGGGCTGGTCGCAGTTGAGGGCCGCGGCCAAGGCCCGGGCCACCCCAGTCTTGCCCACGCCATCAGGGCCTAAAAACAGATAGGCATGGGCCAGCCGGCCCTGGCGCCAGGCGGTCTTGAGATAGTTCAAGACCCGTTCCTGCCCCAGGATGTCCCGGAACAGGGGCGTTTCCGCTGGGGGCGGCGAAGTGGTTGCCTGATCTTTCTTGTGAGTTGCCATGTTATGGATATCTGTATTCCGGTTTCCAAGCAAAGCTTGGGAACGAGAAGAAGAACTTCATCGGCGCGTAAGACGCGCCCTACGACTGCTCACTGCTTACTCCCACTCAATCGTGCTGGGCGGCTTCGACGAGATGTCGTAAACCACCCGATTGACTCGCTTGACTTCGTTGATGATGCGGTTGGCCAGGTGGGCCAGGAATTCATGGGGCAGGCGGCTCCAATCCGCGGTCATAGCGTCCTGGGAATCCACGATGCGCAGGGCAATGACGTTCTCATAGGTGCGTTCGTCCCCCATGACCCCCACGGTGCGGATGGGCAGCAGCACCGCAAAGGACTGCCACACCTGGCGGTAAAAGCCCGCGGTCTCCATCTCTTCCATGACGATGGCGTCGGCCTCCCGGAGGATGTCCAGCCGCGCCGGGGTCACCTCCCCCAGGATGCGGATGGCCAGGCCCGGTCCGGGGAAAGGATGCCGCCAGACCAGGCGGTCCGGCAGCCCCAATTCCTGCCCCACTTCCCGCACCTCGTCCTTGAACAGCTCCCGCAGCGGCTCCAGCAGCTTCAGCGGCATGACCTCGGGCAGCCCCCCCACATTGTGATGGGTCTTGATGGTGGCCGAGGGGCCTTTGAAGGAGACGCTTTCAATGACATCGGGGTACAGGGTGCCCTGGGCCAGGTAGGCCACCTCCCCCAACTTTTGGGCCTCCGCCGCAAAGATGCGGATGAATTCATGCCCGATGCGCTTGCGCTTCTCTTCCGGATCGGTGATGCCCTCCAGGAGGGCCAAAAATTCCCGGGTGGCGTCCACATAGATCAGGTTCAGGTGATGGTGGTCCCGAAACAGGTGAATGACTTCCTCGGCCTCGCCTTTGCGCAGCAGGCCGTTGTTGACGAAGACGCAACTCAGGCGGTCCCCCACGGCCCGGTGCAGCAGCACCGCGGTCACGGAAGAATCCACCCCGCCGGACAGGGCGCAGATGACCCGGCCCTCCCCCACCTGGCGGCGCATGGTCCGGGTGGCGGCTTCGATGAAGGAAGCCATGGTCCACAGGGGCTTCAAGCAGCAGATGCGGAACAGGAAATTGCTCAAAATTTCCTTGCCCCGGGGGGTGTGATGGACTTCGGGATGGAACTGCACCCCGTAGAGGCGGCGGGTGCGGTCCCGGATGGCGCCTACCGGGCACGAGTCGCTGGAGCCGATGATCTCGAAGCCCGGGGCCAATTCCTCCACCCGGTCGCCGTGGCTCATCCACACGGTCTCCCGGGGGTCCAGGCCGAAGAACAGGTCCTGGGTATCGAGGATGGAGAAGGTCTTGCGGCCGTACTCCCGGAAATCCGCCGGGGCCACCCGGCCCCCCAACAGGTGGTTGAGGAGCTGGATGCCGTAACAGATACCCAACACCGGCAACCCCAGGTCAAAAACCTCCGGGGTGATGGTGGGAGCCTCCGCCTCATAGACGCTCCGGGGGCCGCCGGAGAGGATGATGCCTTGGGGCGCGAACTCCTTGATGGCCTCCAGAGGCATCATAAAGGGATGAATCTCGCAATAAACTTTAAGCTCCCGCACCCGCCGGGCGATGAGCTGGGTGTATTGGGAGCCGAAGTCCAGGATGAGAATTTTTTCTTGATGAGGATCGATCATATTCAGTTTTTAGTTATTAGTTTTTAGTTTTTAGTAAAAGCGTGAACCTATGATTTTCGCGCCTTGGCGTCTTGGCGTGAGGTCAATTATCTCACGCAAAGGCGCCAAGGCGCAAAAGATTGGGACAATAGCTTTATTCCTTAGTCAATTATAGCTGCCGGGCGGGTAAAAGGCAAATTATTCGGCGGGGTTGAAGACCAAGATCAGCAAAGCGGCACAGGGTGATGAGCCGTCAGCCGTCAGCTTCCAGGGAGAAAACCGAGAAAGCATGGGTAGTCGCAGGCTTCAACCTGGAACCCCTCGTTCCGTATCGGTCATCCTGATTACGCAATTATCCAACTAAGCGAAGCCCGCGGGACGCCTGGGTGGACGACCCTAGGCGGAATGAACACCCGAGGGCGGCTGTTCCACATTTACTTTGGCGGGCACGGAGGCCCGCCCCACCAACTTTTCAGGGCAAAACAATTCCAATAAACAGCGACTGGCAACTGGCAACTGACTACAATCCCAGGGGGGCCAGGTAGCGGCTTTCAATAAGTTGCCGGAGGTCCGGCGGGGAGGCGGCGGGGGGGGAACTGAGGAGATCGTTGAGGCCCCCGGCTGTCTGCCGGAGGCGAACCAGGGCCTGAAGCCGGGCCTGCTCCAGGATTTGCCAATCGCCCCGGGCCAGCAGTTCTTGAAATGCCGGCTCCAACTCCGGCAGCAGCAGGGAGTACAGCCCCGGCCGCCAGGCCAGCATCAGGGCCAGGGAAGGCAAGGCCCGGTTCTCTATGATGTATGCCAGCCGGCCCCACTCGTTCACCTCCGCCAGGACGTCCTTCAAACCCCTGATCCAGAGTTCCACCCGGGTCTGGGGAAAGAGGCTCAGTAGCGCGGGAAATGCCTCCTTCAGGCTGGGTTCCCGGGCTTCCCCCACTTCGTGGCGGATGACGGCTTCCAGTTCCCGATCCAGGAAATCCGCCAGGGCCTCCTGGTGGTTAGGGGGATTCTCCAGCAACGCCTCGAGAGATAGACCGTAGGCGTCCAAGGCGATCCGGAGATAGCGATTGTTCTGCTGCATGGGGTCCGAGAGGCGGTCCCAGGCGAAAAAAGCCAGGGCCTGCTTCCGGGCGTAAATCAGGTTCCCCTGGCGCAACGCCGGGGTGCCGTCCAGGTCCCGGGCCAGCTCCCGGTCCAGCACCAGGATGGTGACTTCCCCCTGGCGGCGCACCTCATGGAGTTCCCCCAGGAAGCAGGTGGGGGCCAGCCCCCGGCTTAAGCCGGCGCCGTAAGCCAGACCCCTGGGGATGAGATGCTCATTGAGGCTTTCCACCTCAAAAGGGTCCAGGGCCGCGCCGTCTAAAGAAAGGGCCTGCCAGGTCCGGTCTTCCAGGCCATCCCAGAGCCGCTCCTGGTCCTCCACCCAGTCCAGCGCCACCTGGGGGTCCGGTTCCCGCCAGGGCGGCAGGTGATGTTCCCATTTATACAATTGGCGCAGGCGCAGCACTAACCCGCACAGGGAGAAATGCCCGGCCTGTCCGGCGCTGGCGATGCGGCAGTTGTCCCGCACCTGGGAGATGAGGGTCTGTAAATCCGGAGTGAAACCCATGGTTATATTAAAATTGTTTTCTGTTTTCGGTTTTCTGTTTTCTGTAAAAACTAAGAACCTCGAATACTAGGGGGGGTCTTCCATTACTTGAGCATCTCGGCCAGCTTTTGGGCCAGCCTGGGGTCCAGGGTTTGCAGGACCTTGTATTCCCGGGACGCCGCGTCCTTATCCCCCATTTTCAGATAAAAGACGCACAGCCCGTAGTGGGCCTCCCCGTCTTCGGGCTTGAGGCGCACCGCCTCTTTAAAAGACTCTCCGCCCTCTTTCCAGTTTCCCAGGTTGAAATAGGCCAGTCCCAGGTTTTTATGAGCCTTGGCCATATCCGGCTGGAGGCGCAGGGCCTGGAGAAACGCATCCCTGGCCTCCTTATCCCGTTGCAGTTTGCCGTAAGCCATGCCTAAATTATAAGTGGCTTCCGCATCCTGAGGATGGAGGCGCACCGCGGTCTGAAACGCGTCCAGGGCCTCCTGCGGGCGCCCCATTTTCAAATATGCCACCCCTAGATTTTCATGGGCTTTACCCCACTGGGGCTGCAGCCGCAGGGTCTCCTGAAACTCCTTGACGGCTTCCGGGTACATCTCCCGCCGGCCATAGGCTAGTGCCAAGGCATGATGGGCCTCGGTATAATCCGGCTGAATTCGAATCGCTTCCTTATAGGCTTGAATGGCCTCCTCCCAGGTTCCACTCCTGGCCAGCCGTTCCCCCCGGTTGAACTGGGTCACGGCCTTCTGATCGGGTTCGTCCGGAACCGGGTCCTGGGCCGAGGCCGCCACCCCCCAGGCGGTCAGGATCAGCAGCAGCGCCATGATCCGGAAAACCTGGATTATCGATGGGCTTTTGAGCAACATGGTCTCCCTAATTATTCCGCATAATGTTTCATTATATCCTATGACCCGACGGTTCCTGTCAAAATTTTGGACAAGCTCCGGCCGCCGTAGGGGTGGCCGCGGGTTTCATAGGAAAATTCCCTTTTTACCGGAAGAGTGGTTTTGATGGTAAGGCGGGCCTCCGTGCCCTCGATCATTAAATTATCACGATTCATGGTGAGCGCCTATTATGCCTGACAGCCTGCGGCCTTGAAATTCTCAGATTCCTGGACGCAGCAGGCGTCGCCCCTGCCGACCGGGTCAAGAATTATGATTTTCTGGGGAGGATTTTGCAAATAGGAGTCAAACCTTGGAGGTTCACCCGGTCCCCAAGTTTTGCCGGGGAATTCTGAGATGGTGCGCAGTGCGCACCCTACTCAAGCGGGCACGGAACCCCGCCCCACGAACTTGAAACTTGAAACTCGGAACTTTTCTAAGCAGGAGATTGGGAACGAGAAAAAGAACCGATAGCCGACTGCTAACCCGCCAATTTCACGGATAATTGACTATCAGCCGTTTGCCCGGAATCTTTACCACCGCCGGCGCCCCTTCCAGATAATGCTCCACCGGGAAGGCGTCATCCACTAACAGAAAGACCCGCCGGGGCCCGAACCACAGCTCTTTAAGGCGCTCCGGAGAAATGAGGTAGTTTTTTTCCGGCGGTACGGGGTAAGGAAATTCCGGCAGGCCGTCCCGCTGCACCATCAGTATGGGGCGGCCGGCATAAAAGACCATGGACCCGCCCATCTCGTACTCTTCGATGGCCTCCATGATCATTAGGTCCTGAGGACCTCCGTGATCCCGGATATATTCCCCCGGAGCCTTATCACTCAGATGTGGGGAGATCACCACGATGGAGTAGAAAGTGAAGCCCACCAGGGTCAGGGCTAAGACGCTGTAACTGCCCACCGTCACCCAGGGGCGGCGAAATCCTGCGACCAGTCCCACCAGGGCTAGGGTGGGTACCAGGAATGAGGCCACCCAGGCCAGCGGTTCGATCAAAGCCACCAAACCGACGAATTCCCGGCGATTGCCGGCGCACATGGCCTCCAGGTTGGGCAAGAGAAGGAGCAGGGCCATGCCCAACAACGCGATAAACAGCAAGCCCCAGACCGGCTTGGTGTCCCGGGGGACGCTCAGGTATCGGTCCAATCGCCAACCCACCACCAGGGCCAGGGCGGGCAGGGCGGGCAAAGAGTAATACTCGATGCGGCTGGCCGACAGGGTAAAAAATCCCAGGATCACCGCGGCCCAGATGATAAGGAGCCGCGCCGGCTTTTGTTCCTCGCTGCCGCCGGTTTCCCGCCAGAACCGGAAAAGGGCTTCGGGCAGCAGCACCGTCCAAGGCATCAGCCAGATCATCAGAAAAACCCAGAACCCCACCAGGGAGAAGGGGATGATATCCGGAGGCTGCCGCTGCCCCAGAAACCGGAGGATCTGTTCGTTAACGAATTGGTGCTTTAAGAACCCGGGATGGGCGTTTTCCACCCCCACGAACCAGGGAACAATTAGCAGCATTACCAGGACCAGCCCTTTGGGGGAGAAAAATAAGGTAAAGAGCTGGGACTGACGCATATACAGGGCGTAAATCCCCCCGATGACCAGGGGAAATCCCACCCCGATGAAGGATTTACTCAGGAAGCCCACCACCAAGGTGAGAAAAAACAGGACGGACCAGCGAAACCCCGGGGCTTCTTGCCAGCGCAGCATGAAATATAGCGACGCGGCCAGGGACAGGGTGATGAGATGGTCGGTGAGCAATTGCAGGTAGAGGGCGCAGAACCCCACGCAACTCAGCAGGATAAAACCTCCCAGCCACGCGGCCCTGCGGTTTAAAAGCCGGATCCCGATGAGATAAGTTATCCAGACCTGCCCCAGTGAAAGAATCAAGGTGGGGACCCGGGCCGCCCAATCGGATACGCCCAGGATTTTGTACCCCAAAAGGTTGATCCAATATAGCAGCGGGGGTTTATCCAGGTAAGGCACGCCGTTCAGGGTGGGGGTGAACCAGGAGCCCGCGGCCAGCATTTCTTTGGGGATGAGGGCGTACATGGACTCTCCCCGGGCCAGGGGGATCTGCCAGAACAGGGGCCCATATACGGCCAGGCACACCAACAGGAGGGTCCAGCCGTTGGTCAGGCGGCCTAAGGTGGTGCGATTCGCCTCCGGAAGCCCGTCACCCGGCATGATTCAGCCATCCCCTCAGGAAAGGTTCCAACGCAGCAGATACAACAGGTCTCCCCAGTTGCTCCCCAGTTGACGCACCACGCTGGGCTCAAAGCCGGAATGCATCATGCACTGGCTGCAGCGGGGATCTCGGCCCACCCCGTAATTCTCCCAGGACGTGCAGTTCATCATCTCCTCAAAGGTGGGGTAATGGGCGTCCACAATCTGGTAGCAGGGCGCCCGCCAGCCCTGGGGATTGCGGGTGGGGTTGGCCCAGGGGGTGCATTGGTACTCTCGCTCACCCCGGAGGAAACTCAGATACAAGGGGGTGCTGAAGTACGGAAATTTCGGCGCATTTCTGGTCAGCCGGGTAAACTTCTCCTTGATTTCCTCCCGGCTCAAAAAGATCTCCGGGTCCACCCCGTTGAAACTGTAGGCCGGGGATACCAGGAGGCCGTCGATATCCAGATCGGTGAGTTGTCCGAATAGACTTCTGATTTCTTGGGGGTCCGTCTGTTTATAGACGGTGGTATTGGTGCACACCCGGAAGCCCTGACGCTTGGCGGCTTTTATGGCCTTGAGGGCGATGTCGAAGAGGCCCGGCCGTCCCAGAATTTTGTCATGGGTGTCCGCCAGGCCGTCCAGGTGAATGCTCAGGGTAAGGCGGTCCGAGCGGGGCAGCCGGGAGAGCGATTTCTCCAGAAGCACCGCGTTGGTGCACAGATAGATATGCTTCTTGCGGTTCACCAGCTCCTGGGCCAGTTCAAAGATAGGGGGATAGATCAGGGGTTCCCCGCCGGTTAAGGTAACCACCGGCGCGCCGCAGGCCTCCACGGACTCCAGGCACTCCTCCAGGGTCAGGGACTGCCCCAGGGTGTCCCGGTACTCCTGAATCCGCCCGCACCCCACGCAGGCCAGGTTGCACTGGTGGGTGGGCTCCAGCATCAGCACCAGGGGAAATTTCTCTTCCCGCTGCCGCCGCATTTTCAGGAGATGGCGAGCCAGGTCGTAACTGAGAGTCAAAGGAAAGCGCATATTAGTTCCGAGTTTCGAGTTTCAAGTTTCGGGTTTCAAGTCTTTAGGTTGCTTCTGGTTCCCAAGTTGTACTTGGGAACGCACTTGGGACCAAAGCTTGGCTTTGGCAAAGTTCCTGATGCCAAACGTCAATAAATTTATGAAAGTACCCTTTGAGCTTGGGAACGAGAATAATTTTTCATCCTTTGTAGGAGCACGGCTTGCCGTGCCCGTAACCCAAGAATTTTATTCAGCGCCGGCTGAAGGCGGCGGTGACATTTGTTCCTCTAATCCCTGGCCCCTGCCCCTGGTCTCACACATAGCCATGTTCCCGGAACCACTCCACCGCATCCTCCAGGGCCTGGCGCACCGGGGTCAGGGTGAGGCCCAGTTCGGTAACGGCCTTGGTGTTGTCAAAGAACATCAATTTCCGGGCCATGCGCACCGCGGAGAAGGGCATGCGGGGCGGCTTGCCGCTGATATAGGTGGCCCACAGCTCATTGACGCAGGACATGCACAAAATCGGCCAGTAAGGCAGTTTCACCCGGGAAGCCCGCCGCCCGCTGATCTGGCCCAGCATCTGCAAAATTTGCGAGAACTTCAGGTTCTCATGGCCCAGGATATACTTCTCCCCTACCCTGCCCTTCTCCTCCGCCAGCAGATGCCCACGGGCCACGTCCCGGACGTGTACCAGGTTGAGGCCCGTCTCCAGATACGCGGGCAGGCGGCCCTTCAGGAAACCCACGATCACTTCCCCGGTGGGTGTGGGGCGGAAGTCCCAGGGCCCCACGGGCGCGCTGGGATTGACGATGACCACCGGCAGGCCCTGTCGGGCAAACTCCAGGGCCGCCTGCTCCGCCAGGAACTTGGAGCGCTTGTAGTGGCCGCACATCTCTGCCAGGGTGACGGGGGTGGCCTCGGTTCCGGGGGCGCCGTCCCCGGGATTGCCCAGAGCGCCCACGGTGCTGGTATAGACCACCCGCTCCACCCCCTGGTCCCGGGCCGCGGCCAACAGGTCCCGGGTGCCCTGGACATTAATCGCGTACATGGTCTCCGGGTCCGGCACCCACAGGCGGTAATCCGCAGCCACATGAAAGACCCGGGCGCAGCCCTTTAAGGCCTCCTTAATAGACGCCGGGTCCCTAAGATCGCCCGGGGCCACCTCCACTTCCAGCCCCCGCAAGGCCGGATGATTGGGGTCTCGAGCCAGCACCCGGACCTGCCGGCCCGCGGCCAGGAGTTCCTCCACCACGGCCCGGCCCACAAAGCCGGTCCCGCCGGTGACCAGAGTTTTGGTCATCATTGGTAAGTAACCTGTAACCAGTGATCAGTAATCAGTAATCAGTGATTAGTGATCAGTGATCAGTGAAAAAATCAGTTATTAGTAATTAGTGGTATGAAGTTGTTTAACAATGGCTTCATTTACTGGCCACTGGTCACTGGTAACTGACCACTGGCCTTCAAATACTGCCCCAGGGCCATGAGGGGGAAACAATCGCGATAGAGATGGTAGCGGATCATGAAGTGGCCGGGGAAACCGGTGCCGGTGAAGTATTCTTCATCCCAACGACCTTGGGAATTCTGGCTTGTTAAGAGATATTCAACTCCGGCCTGCACTTCCGGGGTATGGGCCTCCCCCGCGGCCATAAGACCCAGCAAGGCCCAGGCCGTCTGGGACGCGGTGCTGGGGCCGCAGCCCTCCAATTCCGGGGTAGGATAGCATTCGCAGCATTCACCCCAGCCGCCGTCCTGGTTCTGATGGGCTTTCAGCCAGGATGCCGCCCGGCGCACGTATGGCTGGCGCAGGTCGTCGCCGATGGCCTTGAGCCCCGCCAACACCGACCAGGTGCCATAGATGCAGTTGACGCCCCAGCGGCCCCACCAAGAGCCGTCGGATTGCTGAGTACGGTGCAGGAAAGCCAGGGCCGGACCTGCGGCAGGATGCTCCAGGCCGTATCCGAAGGCCCCCAGCATCTCCAGGACCCGGCCGGTAATGTCTTCCGTGGGCGGGTCCACCAGGGCCTTGAGGTCGCCGAAGGGGATGGCGTTGAGCCACTCCTTGGTATTGTCCTTGTCAAAGGAGGCAAAGCCGCCGTTTTGGCACTGCATCCCCACGCACCAGTTGATGCCCGCCCGGAGCGCGTCTTTATGCTTTGCCGGGTCGGCCAGGGTTTCTTTCAAGGCCACCAGCACCACGGAGCTGTCGTCCACATCCGGGTACCAGTTGTTGACGAATTCAAAGGCCCAGCCGCCGGGGGGCAAATCCGGGCATTTGATGCACCAGTCACCGGGCTTAAAAATCTGCTGGTCCAGGAGCCAGGAGGAGGCCTTCTTCAGGGCAGGATGCTCCGGGGGCAACCCGGCCGCGGCCAGGGCCCTGAGCGCCAGGGCGGTGTCCCACACCGGGGAGATGCAGGACTGGAGCCACAGGCGGTCCCCGTCGGACAGGGTAAAAAACTCCAGGGCCTTCAGGCCCCGTTGGATAACGTCATGATCCGTCCCGTATCCCCGGCAGTTAAGGGCCAGGACGGAGTTGAGCATGGCCGGTTGAATGCCGGCCCAATCGCCGCTCTCTTCCTGATGCTCCAGAATCCACTGCTCCGCCTTCTTCATGGCGTAGTTTCTGAGCCACGGCAAGGGGAGCCGGTAATAAATTTTCAAAATCCGGTCCGCCAGGACGAAGACGTTTTCCAGGTGAGGTCCCCGGAGTTTAAAGGCCACCCGGTGCTTCCCGAAAGGTTCGCTGGGGTCCAGAAAGAGTTCCGTCACCCATTGTTCTTGAGGCAGGGGACGCACCGGCCGTTTGGCCATGATAATCATCAGGGGAACCACGGTGGACCGGGTCCAGCTGGAAAATTCGTATATGCTCAGGCCGGACCAGTGGGGCAGGAGGATAAATTCCACCGGCAGCAACGGAATGCCGTCCCAACTCACCTGACCGAAAAGGGCCAGGAAGATGCGGGTAAAGACCCGGGTTTTCAAGGCGCCCCCCCGGGCCAGGATGAACTCTCTAGCCCGGACCATGGGGTCGGCCTCCGCGGACAGCCCAGCCATCTTCAACGCCAGATAGGCTTCCACCGTGACGCTGAGCTCTCCCCCATCCCCGTACCAGATGGACCAGCCGCCGTTGGGTTGTTGCTTGTCCAGGATGGAGGCCGCCAAACGGGGAAAATTGTCCTCCGGCAGGCCCAGGAAGCGGTGGAGCAAGAGGTATTCCGCGGTGATGGCGACATTGGACTCCAGTTCCGCCCACCAGTAACCTTGGGGGGTCTGGAGCCCCAGCATCGCGGCCGTGGCCTGCTGCACCGCCAGGTCCACCCGACTTGCCAAGGTTTCAGAAATTTTCGGCGCAGCTAACTTGCCCCGCCTCAAGGCTGGTTTCCCCCCCAAAAGATTCTCCCCTGATGCTTATTTCTTAAAGATCAAAATATAGCATATTTAGAGCCTGGTCCAAAGATATTTGCACAGGTTTTTGCACCGGGGGATTCTAAAGGGATGCGGGAAAAGCTAAGACCAGAAATCGGGAAGGCCAGGGGCCAGGTTTATTTTCCGGCTGCCAGTTTAATGGAGGGTGGGCGCCGTGCCCCATCTTTTCTTATCGTTCACAAGCTCAGTGCATGATTTTATAATTTCGATGACGTAATGTCACTGATTGGCAGAGGCTAAAGCCTACGGCTACTGCGGCGGGCACCGAGGCCCGCCCTACCGATTCATTCTCGTTCCCAAGCACAGCTTGGGAACGAGAAAATCTAATCTGCGTTAATCGACATGCAGCTGCGGTTGAGCTTTATCATGCCATCCCGGTTGCCTTATCAGAGGGAGGATATTATAATCATTAAAAAAACTTATTCCGGCTGAACCCGCTCGAGGTTATCAATTTATAAATCCTTGCCGATGGAATAATATAAAACGATTGTAAAAACTCAAATTTTACGGTTCGCCTCCGGATCGGTTAAGCCGTCGGCGCCCCCGGAACCAGCTCATAACCTATCCCAGGAGAATATATGGCAAGTCCCAAGGAAGACGACAAAGAAGAGCTGATTATACCTTCCGTCCTGCCGCTCTTAGCGGTGCGGGATGTGGTGGTATTTCCCAACATGGTGCTCCCCCTGTTCGTGGGGCGAGAGGCCTCGGTGCTGGCCATTGAAGCGGCCCTGGCCCAGGACCGCCTCATGTTCCTATCTACCCAAAAAGACCAGACCGTAGAGAATCCGGAATCAGAGGACATTTACGCCATGGGCACGGTGAGCCTCATCTTGAGGATGCTGAAGCTGCCCGACGGGCGCTTGAAAGTACTGGTCCAGGGTAAAACCAAGGCGCTAATCCGCGAGTTTGTCCAGGTGCGGCCATATTTCGAGGTTGAGTTGGAAGTGGTCCCTGAGAGGCGGGTCGAGGAGATCTCTCCGGAGACCGAGGCATTGATGCGCAATGCCCGGGAGATGTCGGAAAAGATTCTCACTTTGAAGGGCATCATGTCCCCGGATTTGCTGGCCATTTTGGAATCCATCGAGGACCCGGGGCATCTGGCGGACCTGGTGGCCGCCAACCTGCGCCTGAAGATCGACGAATCCCAGTCGGTGCTGGATGAATTGGACCCCATCCGCAGCCTCATCAAAGTCAATGATTTCCTCCGCAAGGAGCTGGAAGTTTCCACGCTCCAGGTCAAAATCCAGTCCCAGGCCCGGGAAGAGATGGACCGCACCCAGCGGGAATACTTCTTGAGGGAGCAGCTCCGGGCCATCAAGAAGGAACTGGGCGACATGGACGAAACCTCCAAGGAGATGGAGGATTACCGCCTCAAGATCTCCCGGGCCCGCATGACCAAACCCGCGGAGGAAGAAGCCCTTAAACAGCTCTCCCGCCTGGAGCAGATGCACCCCGACGCCGCGGAGGCCTCCATCGTGCGCACCTACCTGGACTCGCTGGTGGAACTCCCTTGGAGCAAAGGCACCCGGGACAAGCTGGACGTCAAGGAGGCCAAGGCCATCCTGGATGCGGACCACTACAACCTGGAGAAAGTCAAGGACCGCATCCTGGAGTACCTGAGCGTGCGCAAGCTCAACAAGAAGATGAAAGGCCCCATCCTCTGTTTCGTGGGTCCCCCGGGAGTGGGGAAGACCTCCCTGGGCCAATCCATCGCCCGGGCCATGGGCCGCAAATTCACCCGCATCTCCTTAGGGGGCATGCGGGACGAGGCAGAAATCCGGGGCCACCGCCGCACTTATATAGGAGCCATGCCCGGACGCATCATCCAGGGCATCAAGACCGCGGGGTCCAACAACCCGGTATTCATCCTGGATGAAGTGGACAAGATCGGCATGGATTTCCGGGGAGACCCCTCGGCCGCGCTCTTGGAGGTCCTGGACCCGGAGCAAAACTATTCCTTCAGCGATCATTACCTGAATGTGCCCTTCGACCTCTCCCGGGTGATGTTCATCACCACCGCCAACCTGGTGCATCCCATCCCCTCGGCCCTGCAAGACCGCATGGAGATCCTGCGCCTGGCGGGGTACACCGAAGAGGAGAAGCTGGAGATTGTCCGCCGCTATCTCCTGCCCCGGCAGATCAAGGAAAACGGCCTGATGCCCCTGGATATGAACCTCTCCACGGAGGTCATCCGCCGGCTCATTGTAAGCTACACCCAGGAGGCGGGCCTCCGGAACCTGGAGCGGGAGATCGGCTCCCTGTGCCGCAAGGTGGCCCGGCGCATCGCGGAGGGGGAAAAAGGCCCCTTCCCCATCACCCGGGGCAATCTCCATCTCTTTCTGGGGCCGCCCCGGTATATCCCGGAATCGGAATTGGATAAGGACGAAGTGGGGGTGGCCACGGGCCTGGCCTGGACCCAGGTAGGCGGGGAGATCCTGGCGGTGGAGGCCTCCCTGATGCCCGGGAAAGGTCAGCTCACCCTCACCGGCCAGTTGGGGGAGGTGATGAAGGAGTCGGGGCACGCAGCCCTGAGTTACGCCCGTTCCCGAGCGGAGCGTTTGCAGCTCTCCCCGGATTTTTACGAAAAACTGGATATCCACATCCATGTGCCCGCCGGAGCTACCCCCAAAGACGGGCCCTCCGCAGGGGTCACCATGGCCACCGCCCTGGTCTCCGCCCTCACCCAGATCCCGGTGCGCCGGGATGTGGCCATGACCGGGGAGATCACCCTCAGGGGCAAGGTGCTGCCCATAGGCGGCCTCAAGGAAAAAGCCATCGCAGCCCTCCGGGCCCATATGGCCAAGGTCATCATCCCCCTGGCCAATAAAAAGGACTTGGTGGAAATCCCCAAGAACGTCAAGCGGCGGCTTAAGTTCGTAGCCGTAAACCACATGGATGAGGTGCTCAACGAAGCCCTGGTGAGGTCCCCCTTCCGGGAGGCCGAGAAGGCCCAGGCTCCCGAGAAAGGGAAGGCTCCCAAGAAGGGCATGCGGACCTCATCCCCGCGGCCCCTGGCTTGAGGAGGGTTTTGGGTTTTCTGTAAGAATTTGCTTGGCGCCAAGCTTCGTTTGGGAACGTCAGATCTAGGGTGCGCACCGCTCACCACCTTTATTCTCGTTCCCAAGTTGAACTTGGGAATGCCGTTGTCTCCCAAGCTTGGCTTGGGGCATTAGGGGTTCCAATGGGGAATCAAGATTAACCCATTGAAATAATTTGCAAAGCACAGCTTTGCGTCCAATGGGGTTCCCAAGCCCAGCTTGGGAACCAGAAACGAGATGAAATATTCCTTAATGCCAACCGAAAACTGACAACTAAAAACTAAAAACTAACAACTAACAACTACCTTGGAAATCACACCCCTGACCCGCTGGCTGGCCCTGGGGGGCCTGGTCTTCATCGTCGCCGTGTTCGCCGCGGCGGAAACCTCCCTTTTTGCCTTAAGCCCCTTGGAGAGGCTGCGCCTCCGGGAGAAGCATCCCCGGCGGGGGTCTCTGGTGGAGTCCCTGCTGAACCGGCCTCGGCGGCTGTTGATCACGGTGCTGATGGGCGTGGAGGTAGTGAACATCCTGGCTTCGGTCATCGCCACCTCCCTGGCCCTGACTCTCTGGGGCGCCCGGGGCAAGTGGCTGGCCTTGATAGTTATTATGCCCGCCATCCTCTTTCTAGGAGAATTGATTCCCAAATCTCTGGCCCTGGCCTACCCCACCCGGCTGGCCCGCTGGCTGGCCCCGGTGATTAAGCCCGCGATCTTCCTGTTGACGCCCTTTAGGGTGGTGTTTTTGCAGATCAGCCACGGCATCCTGGCCACCCTGGGCTTTCGCCCGGAGCTGACGGTGCCCTCGCTGCACCAGGAAGACTTCGTGCGCCTGGTGGAAGAGAGCCACCGGGGGGGCATGATCGCCCGGATGGAGAAGGAGTTCATCCACAATCTCCTGGCCTTGGGAGAACTACGGGTGGGCCAGATCATGGTGCCCAGACCGGACATTTTTTCCCTGGTCGCCGACTTGCCGCCCCAGGAGTTGATCCAGGCCATCAAGCTGTCCCGCTACTCCCGTATTCCCATTTATCAAGACAATTCGGACAATGTCCTGGGAATTCTCCACGCCAAAGACCTCTTAAAATTATCCTCGGGAGAAACCTGCGACCCCGGGTTTATTCGAAATCTCTTGCGGCCCCCCCATTATGTGCCGGAAAACAAGAAGGCTTTCGACCTGTTGACGGAGTTGCTGGCCCAGCATCTGCGCCTGGCCCTGGTGGTGGATGAATACGGCTTTTTGGTAGGTCTGGTGACGGTGGAAGACCTCCTGGAAGAACTGTGCGGGGAGATCTCCCAGGAGTTCCAGGTGGAAGAAAAGGCCCTGGAAGAAACGGCCCCGGGCAAGTGGCTGGTCAAGGGCACTATGTCTCTGGCGGAGTTTAATGAAGCCTTGGGGCTGGAGTGGCCCACGGCGGAATTCGACTCCATCGGCGGCCTGGTCTTGAACCTCTTCGGGACCCTGCCCCGGGAAGGCCACCAGGTCTCTTATGACGGCTTCACTTTCCAGGTGGTGCGCATGAAAGGCGCCCGCATCCTGGATCTGGAAGTTACGCGGCAATCCTCATGACTTACGGGCTCCTGGCCATCTTTCTGTCTCTATTGCTCCTGGAGGCCTTTTTCGCGGCCTCGGAGATTGCCCTGGTTTCGGCCAACCGCCGCCATCTCCAGCACCGGGCGGAGGGGGGCCACCGGGATGCCCGCCTGGCCCTGAAGCTCCTGAGCCGGCCGGGATATTTCCTCGCCACCACCCTGTTGGGCGCCTTCATGTCCGCGTCGGCCAACACCATCCTGGCCACCGCGTTCTTGCTGGATCTCATGGGGAGTTACGGGGAGGTGGTGGCCATATTGGTCTTGCCGCCCCTGATTCTGATCCTGGGGGAAATCATCCCCAAGTCCATCGGCCGCCAACATGCCACGGTTTTGGCCGAGAGTCTGGCCCCCGCGGTGTGGGCGGCCTCCTGGGTCCTTTATCCCGTAACCCTGGTCTTCTCCGGCCTGAGCCGGGGGACGCTTTTCCTCCTGGGGGTCCGCAAACCCAGTCATCTACCCTTCATCACCCGGGAGGACCTGCATCTGGTGGTGCAACAAAGCGGTCCGGAAGTGGATCTGGAGACCCCGGAGCGTCGCATCATCCACCGCATCCTGCACTTCAGCCTGCGCACCGTCAAAGAGGTCATGGTGCCCTTGGTAAGGGTGGCGGCCATTCCGGACACCGCCAATGTCTCCCAGGCCCTGAGGGAATTTCACGCCACCCGGCTCTCCCGCCTGCTGGTGTATCACCGCCGCATCGACAACCTCATAGGCGTGCTCCACGGCATCGACCTGTTGGGAGAGGAGCCTTCCCAGCAGGACCTTAAGCCCTTCATCCGGCCGGCCCACTTTGTGCCGGAGATGAAAAAGATTGATCTGCTCCTGGCGGAGATGCAGCGCCTGGGAGTCCACCTGGCGGTGGTGGTGGACGAATACGGCGGGGCCGTGGGTATTGTCACCTTAGAGGACCTCCTGGAAGAAATCGTGGGGGAAATCGCCGATGAATTCGACCAGGAAGCCACCCTTTATCAAAAATTGGGGACCGGCCATTATTTCGTCAATGCCCGCATGGAAATCCAGGCCCTCAACGAATCCCTGCACCTGGACCTGCCAGAGGGTGACTACGAGACCCTGGCCGGGTTCCTCATCTCCCAGTTGGGCGATCTGCCCCGGTTGGGAGAGAATATCACCTTCCGCAATCTGCGGTTTCTGGTGCGCCAGGCCGACGCCCGGGCCGTGAAGGAAGTGGAGCTGTTTATCGATGGCGACAACCCCTAAACTCTGGGCCTTTTTCGACTGTTTCGCCGGCATCAGCGGCGACATGACCCTGGCCGCGCTCCTGGACCTGGGGCTGGATAAGGCGGAACTCCAGGACCTGTTGAGTCTCACGGTCCAAACGGACATCGAGATGGAGGTGCGCCGGGTCACCAAAGACCATTTAAGCGGCCTGCAGGTGGAATTCCGCACCCCTGCGCCTCAACCGGCCCGCACCTACCTGGAAATTGTCGGCCTCATCTCCCGGGCGCCGCTTCCCGACGCGGCCCGGCAGCGGAGCCTGAAGATGTTTCGCCTCCTGGGTGAGGTGGAGGCCCGCATCCACGCCCAACCCCTGGAGCAGGTGCACTTCCACGAACTGGGCGCGATGGACACCATCCTGGACGTGGTGGGCGTGGCCTGGGGCGTGGAGAAACTGGGAATCACCCGGGTCTTTTGCAGTTCCCTGCCCATGGGGTGGGGCATGATCGCTTCGGCCCACGGCCGCCTCCCCAACCCCGCGCCCGCGGCCCTGGAACTCCTCAAGGGGCTGCCGGTTTACGGCACGGACCTGCCGGGGGAGCTGGTAACTCCCACCGGCGCGGTGATCCTTAAAGGTCTGGAAGCCCAAAGCGAGCCCTGTCCGCCCCTGCGCCTGGAGCGGGTGGGATACGGGGCCGGCAGCCGGGACCTGCCGGGGCACCCCAACCTCCTGCGCATTTATCTGGGAACACCCCTGATCGCGGCCCCCGGGCTTCGGGAGAAGGTCCTGGTGCTGGAAACCCATATCGACGACATGAACCCGGAGCTGTATGAGCCGTTGATGGCCGGACTCTTTGCCGCGGGCGCCCTGGACGTGGCCCTGGGGTCCATCCAGATGAAAAAGAACCGCCCCGGGGTGCGCCTCACGGTCATCGCGCCCCCCGCGGCCCGGGAAGCCCTGCTGGAGAAGTTGTTCACCGACTCCACCACCCTGGGGGTGCGCCTTATGGAGGTGGAACGGGTGGCGGCCCGGCGCCGGCAGGAAACCATTTCCACGCCTTATGGGCCTTTGACGGTAAAGGTTACCGAATACGGCAACCGGCGCCGGGTCATGCCGGAGTACGAGGCCTGCCGGAAGATGGCCCAGGAACACGGCCTGCCGCTGATGGAAGTGTACCGCCTGATCCCCGCAGCCGAGGATTGAACCGCAGATGGACGCAGATAAACGCTGATAAAAAGTGGAGGGAGCCAAGCAATAGATGTAGCTTCCCGAGCCGGGGCAAGGGGTGAGGAAATGTGGAGTACGCGCCCTCGCCCTCGCCTGCTCAAGCACAGGCTGGAAAGCCTGTGCCACCAAAGAACCGCCGGGGGCGGCGGTTCCGCATTTCTCCCTTTGGGGGAAGAAGCTTTACACCAATAAATTCAAAACTCAAAACTCGAAACTTTTCAGGGCAGTCGTTCATGAGCCGTAGGCTCTCTCCAAAAGCATGAAAAGGGGTGCGCTTTTATTGGTGCGCAGTGCGCACCCTACTCAGGCGGGCACGGAGGCCCGCCCCACGAACTTTTCGTAACAGTCCTTCACGGGCCTTTAGCCCACCCGTAAATTATGGGGAATTCCTGATGGGCATACTCCTAACTTTGAACTTTAAACCTTGAACCTTGAACTTTTCCAAGCAGGAGCTTGGGAGCCTGAATTAGAATATCCTGATCTGCGTTCATCCGCGTCCATCTGCGGTTCCTTATCCACCTGCGGTTCCATATTACTCCTTGATCTTCTGACCCTGCCTTGCCTTTTCTTCCTGGATGATTATGTTTTTCTCAAAACCACCCTGGACGGTAACCGAGTCGTCCCTGGAAAAGGAGAGCCCCATGACCATGCACATCTGCTGGCTGGACAGTCTGGCCAAGGCCCAAGAAACCGCCCGGCAACTCAATAAACCCATCCTGCTGGATTTTTACAACCCCCAATGACTGGGCTGCCAACAGATGGGTGCAGTTACGTACCCTGACGATAACGTGACCAAATTCATCTCCTTGAACTTCGTGCCGGTGCAGATTCTGAGCACCAACACCGAACTGATGTCCAAGTATTCCGTCTCCTGGACCCCCACCCTCCTGGTGCTGGACGCCGAAGGCAAGGAACATTACCGGGCCGTGGGCTTCTTCGCCCCGGAGGACATGATCCCCACCTTTTTGTCGGCCAAGGGCCGGTGGGCTTTGGACACCGATCAGTTGATCGACGCTAAGGCCTTGTTTGAAGAGGTGCAGGCTAACTACCCCGATAAGGAGGCGGCCGCGGAAGCCATTTTCTTCCTGGGGGTGGCGAAGTACAAATTGACCCATGACCCCAAACCCTTGAGGGAGACTTACGACATCCTGGCGGCCAAATTCCCCCACAGCGCCTGGACCAAACAGGCGGCCCATTACCGGCTGATCAACAAGTGAGGATAGGGAGAGGGTGCGGGTGTAGGGGCGGGTTTAAAACCCGCCCCTACTGTCCTTTCGGCCTTTCCCTCAATAGGTTTCAAAACCGGAGGACATTCATGCAAGTTTCGGTGGGCCGGACCATATTGGAGCTCGTTGAAGGTGACCTCACCCAACAGGATACCGAGGCCATCGTCAATGCCGCCAATCCTTCCCTGCGGGGCGGGGGCGGCGTGGATGGCGCCATCCACCGGGCGGGGGGACCGAAAATCCTGGAAGAATGCCTGCAAATCGGGGGCTGCCCCACGGGGGAGGCCCGCCTCACCACCGGCGGCAAGCTCAAGGCCCGGTACGTTATCCACACCGTAGGCCCTATATATCGGGACGGCCTCCATCAGGAGCCCCAACTTCTGGCCTCCTGTTACCGGGAAAGCCTGAAGCTGGCCCGGGCCGAGGGCATCAAGAGCGTAGCTTTTCCCTCCATCTCCACCGGCGCTTACGGTTACCCCATACAAGACGCGGCCCGCATCGCCCTCCAGACGGTGACCCAATATCTTACGGACCATCCCGAGATCCGACTGGTGCGCTTCGTCCTGTTCGGCCAGGCTGCGTATCAGGCGTATGAACAGGCCCTGAAAGAATTATGACCGGTCAATCTTTGGATAAATAAATTTGTAACAGTTTATTAAAGTGCTAACATGGGAGCAAAAAAGGCCAAGGAGCGTCCCATGGCAAGATTCCGGTTGGCAGTTCTCATCGCGCTTACCCTGATCCTGGGCGCTGCGGCGGTCCAGGCCTTATCCCCCGTCCCCCCCACGGCCCCGGTGGAGTTCACCTTCCTGGGGCTCTCTCCCGACAAAAAGCTGAACCGCTACGAGATTAAAATCCTCACAAACAAGCCCGTCAGCCAGGTGGATTTCAATCTCAAGTTCTATGATCAGGAAGGCGAGGCGCTGCTGGACGATACTGTCATCTGGCAGAACATCGTCAAGAGCGTGCGGCAGCCCATTGAGGCCGGGAAGACTTATAATGTGGACGACGACTTTGTCAAGAACGGCGCGGTGCGCTCCCAGGGGAAGCTGCTCAGGGTATGGTTTAAGGACGGCTCCAGGTGGGAGGCCCCCAAGTAATCAATTAGAGGCACGATTTGCCCCAGACCGAAATATACGGTGGGGCGCAAGCTAAACCGTCTTGGAGGATTGACCCTCCCTCCCGGGGATGAAAATCTGCAGGGGCGGTGAGCGCACCGCCCCTGGCATGTTTCAACCCTTAAACGGCCTCTTTAGGGCATACTACTCCCTGGGTATCCCCTCCATGGAGGCAGAAAACAGCCCCGCCCTTCCGGGAGAGGCCGAATTGCGTGAGTTAACGGGCTTCGTCGGTTTCCGGGCGGCCTTCCAACTCGCCGATATAGTTCTCCAGCCACTCCTCGATGAGATAAAAGCGTCCCAGTTTCTTGTCTCCCCGGGGGAAGACTTCCACCGGGGCGCGGTCGCTTTTCTTAGGATAACAGCACAGGGCCGGGATGGTCTTCCCGAAGTATTCTTTATAATCCGATCCCCGGACTTCCCCGAAAACCGGGCGAAATTCTGAAGCAGGCCCGCTGGAGGCCTTGTGGTACTGCTTGAAAGGATCGGCGACCTCCGCCATATCGATGGCAACACTCTCCACCCCTTTGGACTCCAGGCTTTTCAGAAGCCTCATGGCGTTGGCGTTGTCGCATTTATATTTATCGGCGGGGGTATGCTTGCTGCTGTAATAAAATTCTATGAAATTAAACCGGGCCATCTCTTCTCCTCCCTATTGAACAATTTATTTGTGCAGATTTTCACTTTGCTAGAGGCTAAATACCATCTACCGGCTAATCATGTCAAGGACTTTTCTCCCCACCGCCTTGGAAAAAACTCGCTGGAATCCTGTTTGCCTAAATGATAGAAGATAATAGGGCGGGAAGAGGGATGCGGGGGGCTACTTATACCGTTTTCGGTTTTCGGTTATCGGTTTTCGGTTAAAAAGACCAGGATTATCAGCAAATTGAAACTTAAGTTTGTTGCATTGGAAACAGAACTTGGTATTAAATATTGACATAATTTTTTATCTTAAAGGGAATTAAATAATTAAATGGGAAATATCTTATGACAAAGTGGGAACAACTGCCGGATTGGCTGCCCTTGCCCCCATCGGGGGTGATCCCTGGAATTATTCAGGAGGTGGATTCCGGAGCGGTGTTGATGCTGGTGGATTTGAACCGGGAAGCCCTGGAGCGCATCGCCGCCACCGGCCGCATTCATTATTATCATCCCGGCAAGCGCAAGGTGGTGGCCAAGGGGGAGGACTCGGGACATTTCCAGGAAGTCCGGGAGATTAGCCTCAATTGCCAGGGAAATCAGGTAGTTTTGCGAGTCCGCCCCCATGGCGGGGCCTGTGAATCAGGCTACCACTCCTGTTTCTTCCGGCGCTTCACCCCGGAAGGCTGGGAGATTGCGGACCCCCGAGTCTTCGATCCGGCAGAGGTCTATCCGGAAATCGCGTTTTCCCATTAGCAGGGGTTCAAGGTTCAGGGTTCAAGGTTCAAGGTTCAAGGTTCAAAGTTCAAAGTCAGCCGAAAAGCGCCGAAAACCGACAACAGCTCATAGGGCGGCCCGTGGCCGCCGTAATCGGGGTGGACGGCGCGCCTATGGGTATGATTTTGAACCCTGAACCCTGAACCTTGAACCTTGAACTTTGAACTTTGAACCTTGAACCTTGAACCCCTGTCCCCCCCCTTAAAACAGGTTCCCAGGATCCATATCCACCGTCAGGTCTACTCGGCTCCGGGGGGCTTGAGACCAGATCTGGCGCAGGCGGCTCAAAGTCTCAATTAGGGGACCCCGGCCATAGCTCTTCAGGAGCATCTGCCGGCGGAAGCGGCCCTTGAGGCGGGCCAGACCCGGAGGGGCCGGTCCCAGGAGGCGCACCCGGGAGGCCAGTTCCCGATCCCGCTGCAGGGCGTTTCTCAATGCGGCCGCCAACTTTTGCGCGGCCCGGTCCACCCTTTCTTCATGGTCCCCGCTGAGGCGCACCAGGGCCAGGCGGGTGAAGGGAGGATAACCGGACTGCCGCCGGACCTCCAGTTCCTGCTTGAAAAACCCTTGATAATCCATAGACTTAACCGCCTGAAAAACATAGTGGTCCGGATGGAAGGTCTGGATCAGCACCTTGCCCTTGGCCTCCCCCCGGCCGGCCCGGCCCGCCACCTGGGTCAGGAGTTGAAAAGTGCGCTCTCCGGCATGATACTCGGGAAAAAAGAGGCTCTGGTCCGCGGCCACCACGCCCACCAGGGTGACCCGGGGGAAATGGTGCCCCTTGGTGATCATCTGGGTGCCCACTAAAATGTCCAGGTCCCCCGCGGCAAAGCTTTCCAGCACTCCCAGGGCCCGGCCGCTATCGGGCGCGGTATCCCGGTCCAGGCGGGCCACCCGGGCGCCGGGCAATATTTCCCGAACTTCCGCCTCCACCCGTTCGGTGCCAACCCCGTAATGTTTGATGGCAGGGGAGGTGCATTGGGGACAGCGCTCCGGCATCTCCTGGCGGTGCCCGCAGTAGTGGCACACCAGTCGGTTTTGCGCCTGGTGATGGGTCAGGGCCACGCTGCAGTTGCAGCATTGAAACACCTGGCCGCAAAAAAGGCAGAAGAGCACCCGGGCATACCCCCGGCGGTTCAAGAACAGCAGGGCCTGCTCGCCCCGGCCCAGGACCTCCTCCAAAGCCGCGGCCAGGGGACGGGAAATAATCTTGGCGGCTTTATCCCCCCGGGTGTCCCGGAGATTAATTAAATGAATTTCCGGCAGGTCTTGGGGGGTTACCCGGCGGCCCAGGTAGAGATGCCGGTATTTGCCTTCCCTGGCATGGTAATAGGTGCTCACCTGGGGGGTGGCGGACACCAACGCCACCGAGGCCTCGGAGAGCTTCCCCCGGTACAGGGCCACATCCCGGGCCTGGTAGGGGAGGCCCCCCTCCTGCTTATAAGCCGGGTCATGCTCCTCATCCACCACGATCAATCCCAGGCGGGGTAAAGGAGCAAATACCGCGGAGCGGGCCCCCACCACGATATCCACCTGGCCCAACGCCATCCGGCGCCACTGGTCCAGCCGGGCCGCGTCTGAGAGGCCGCTGTGCAGCAGGGTCACCCGGCTGCCGAAACGGCGGCGAAACTCCAGGGCCACCGGGTGGGTCAGCGCAATCTCCGGCAGCAGCACCAGGACCTGGCGGCCTTGGGCTAGGGTTTCCGCCGCGGCCCCCAGATAGACCTCGGTCTTGCCGCTGGCGGTCACCCCGTGGAGCAGGAAAGGAGCAAACCCGCCGCCCTGGATTCCCTGGATCAAGGCCGCCAACGCGCTTTCCTGCTCCGGGATGAGGGTGGGATTCGGCTCTTCTGCGGTAAGGGGCTTCCCTTCCATGGGGTCTCGCCAGGAGGACTGTTTTTCCAGGGACACCAGTCCCCGGGCCGCCAGGCGCTTCAGGACCGGCCGGCAGCCGGGAAACTGCGAGGCCAGATCCCTCAATGAGCGTTCCCCCACCTCCCGGAGATGTTCCCAAATGGCCTTGGAGCGCGGCCCCAAACCTTTTAGGGCCTCCCCTGTCTCCGTGGGGTCTATGGCCGCGGCCCAGGTCTCCCAATGGGGGCCTGAAACTCGGACTCCTCCGGGAATGAGCCGGCCCAGGGCCTCCCCCAGGGGATACTGGTAGTAATCCGCCAGCCAGCGGAACAGGGGAACCATCTCGGGTCCGAATCGGGGCAGGGGGTCCAACAATTTCTGGATGTTTCGGATGGTGACCGAGGGAATTTTTTCGGCCGGCCCCAGCAGGTAACCCAAAGCCTGGCGCCGCCCCACGGGGACCTGCACCAGGCAGCCCACCCGGGCCTGGGCCAAATCAGGCGGCAGCCGGTAAGTCAGGGGATTGGGCAGGGGCAAAGCCACCGCCACTTCCCAGTACTCCGGGGTATCTGGCGCAGGGTTATGGGGGAGATTCATCAGGGACATGAATGATCGGCTGCCAACGAAATGATCGGGCCGGCAAGAGAGAAAACCAACGGGGCTCGCCGCCAACAGGTTAAGCAACCATCTATAAACTCAACGCGGTGATGTGGTAGCTAAATTTATAACCCAGAATCTTAGCTTGTTCTTCAATAGCTTTCCTGATTTTGCCCAATTCGAATTTATATTGATATTTTTCCCCAAACATCCGGGACTGTTCTTCAATGGTTCCCTCTTTCGCCCCCAAGCCTTGTTTATAAGTTCCTTTTTTAAAACCAAACCCCGGGCTTAGGTCTGCATCCCCAGAGGAGAGGCCCCAGCCGCTCTCTTTTAACATCTCCGTAAATCGGAGTTCTTTATTCTCCTCGTCAATTATGAATCGCGCCCGGTAAACTAATTTCTTCCTGGACAGAAACCCTTTCCGTTCTGCCACAACACACTCCAAGGTATAGGCGCCTTTGCTTTCTTTCAGGTCCGCGGAATTTTCCGCGGCGATTCTGTTGATTTCATTCACCAGGCTCATTTTCAGGACTCCCTTTGACCCTCATGGTCACCAGTTAACCAGTTTTGACTCCTCATAACCTTGAACAATATACTATCGCCGTCCGGGATACACAATCCCTGATACTCGCCGGGGCGTCCCCCGGAGATGCAAGCCACACTCCGAAAAGGGCCTCTTTTGCCCTTGGGATAGATCAAAAGTTCATTAATGGTTACTACTCAGGTCATAAGATAGGTGATGTCAGATCAGAGACAAGAATTTTTTAAGGGATGAGGTTAGGGGCCGACGGCCCCTAACCCTTCCCTCAAATTAACCATTTTTCTGCTCCGAGGAATATTTATATCACCCCAAGGATGAACATCCCCCCTGGCGGTTTATGGTACGCCAGGTCATTCATGAAGGTTAAGGGAACTCCAAAACCCTCACGGCTCCAGGCCGAAGATGTCGGCATAGGCTGCGGTTAGGGTACACCAGGTCCAGGGAACCGTAATAATCAGGCCCACCCCCAAGAGCAGGGCCCCCGCCAGATTAATCAGGGACAAAAGGGCGATAAAGGCAAAGACCTCCACCAGACGCCGCCGGACCGTTTTACGGCTCATCTCCATGGCCGGCCAGAAATCCAGCCGCCGCTCCACGATGAGCAGGGGCGCAAAGAGATAAAGAGTTAGAACCGCAATGACCACCAGGCCGGCCAGCAGGCTTATGAGTACCATCCCGGCCATGCCCCCGGTCAGGAACCCCAGGCCCAAAAGGGGCAGGGCGCCGATCAAGACGATTACCGCGCCCACCAGGGACATTAACAGCAACGGCAGGAAATACTGAAAGCCCCCGAAAAAGTCGGGGAATTTTACTTCCCGGTTCCGCATTAACTTCAAGGCCACCATCATGGGGCCGACGCTCAGGGGCGCAGCCAGGACAAACCCGGCCAGGCGTCCCACCTGGGGCAACAATCTCACCACCCCCTGAATCAGCAACATGAGGAGAAAAAAGGCCACGAAGAACACCGCCTGCTGTTTGAACAATTCCCAACCCTGTTGAAGGTATGCCTTGATCCGGACTTCGTAGAGGGGACCCTCCAAGGGGTCTTTAAGCCGATGAAAACCGATCCGCGCCGCGGTGAGCAGCTGCCCGCAGTGGCCGCAAACCGTGGCGGCGGCCTCCACTTCCATGCCGCAATGGGGACAATGAGCCATGAATTTCCTCCTGACCCTGCCTAGCTTTTGCGCATAAGCATAAAGGCCCCCCCCTGGGTTAGCAAGTCTGTTTTTCCTCCCTGATAGAGAAAAGCTAGCCGCGGCGCCCTGAAAAAATCTGGGAGATCAATCCATAGGGAAAGACCTTGACCGGAAGATTGTCGCGATGTTACTATCAGGCGGAAAAGCCATGATTAATGGGATATTTATCTATAAAATATAGTCTTGCCAAATTATGGAGGTAATAATCATGTCCTTGGTATTAAAAGACTACCATGAATTCATAGGAATTATTACCTTCAATAACGATAGTAAACGGAATGCCTTAAGCAAGGCCCTGATAAAGGATCTGATTCAGGCCTTAAACGAGCTGATTTATGAGAAGATCCGGGTAGTCGTACTGCGGGCTAATTCCGGGGCCAAGGTGTGGTCCGCAGGTTTTGACGTCACGGAATTTCCGCAGCCCGGCCGCGACCCCTTGTCTTACTATGATCCCCTGGAACAGGCCATCCGGGCCATTCAGCGCTGTCCGGCGCCGGTGCTGGCCATGATTGAAGGCAGCGTCTGGGGCGGGGCCTGTGAACTGGCCTTCATGTGCGATATGCTAATCGGCGCCCCCGAGACTTCCTTTGCCATCACTCCCGCCAAAATCGGCGTGCCGTACAATCCCACCGGCGTCCTGCACGTGCTGAACACCCTGGGCCTGCCGTTGGCCAAGGAAATGTTCTTCACGGCCCAGCCCATCAGCGGAAAGCGGGCGGAGAGGATCGGCATCCTCAATCACCTGGTTCCGGTAGCGGAATTGGAAGAATTTACCATGAACTTGGCCCGGCAAATCGCGGCCAACTCGCCTTTGAGCATCTCGGTGATGAAAGAGCAACTGCGCATTATGGCCAACGCCCTCCCGCTGAGCCCGGAAACCTTTGAGCGCATCCAGGCCCTCAGACGCATGGTCTATGACAGCCAGGATTATTTGGAGGGGCAGAAGGCGTTTTTAGAGAAACGAAAGCCGGTTTTTAAGGGAGAGTAAGGGGGGGTATATGTTTTCTGTGGTACGCCGGCGCTTCAATATCTTGCTTCAGCTAATGACTGCTGATGAATAGGGGCGACCCACCGGGTCGCCCCTACGTGTTGTTACTGTTTTTTTCTCGTTCCCAAGCTCCTGTTAGGGAACGCCCATGGGTCCGAAGCTCTTGCTTCGGCAACCTGGGTGATGCAATTCGCCATCTTATTGATAAACAAGAGCACTAAACAGGCAAGGTCGGCGGTCATATTCAGGCTTTAATCAATAGTTTTTTAATTTGCCGGAATTCGCTTCCTTTGCCTTCACGCTTAGACCATCTTTCTATCTCACCGAAATCAACGTCTTGAGCTTTTGCCACCAAGATGGCCTGTTCCAAACATTGCCGGTCTTTCCAATGATAATATCCGGCCAGTCGGTCTTTAACGCAGTCCGTGGGCGAAAGTAATTTTAATTTTCCCGTAGTGAACTCCCGTATGACGGGTTCCTTGACAGGCTCGGCCCCGATGGCCGGGGGACCCGAAGGAAATTCAACAATAATCTGGGTGTCCGGATGCTTGAAATATCGGTTCTCTTCGTAAAAGCCAATTTCCGCCAAAGCATCCTTTAATTTCCTCCTTTTGGTAGATCGATTATCAATGAAATCCAAATCCGATGAGACATAGCGGTTGTCGCTGTAAATAGACACACACCCGCCCCCCGAGAGGACCACTTCTATGCCGTGTTTCTTTAAATGATTGCTGATGAACGCGGCCAATTCACCCATGGTCATCTCTTTGATAGTCCTCACAGGGGTTTGCCTCGCCGGCGGGGTCTTCGCCTATCCATCAGCAGTTCTTCTTGCTCCTCAAGGGGATAAAAAGATAGCGCCTTTAGCAATAGACTTTCCAGCTCGGCGCGGAAGGGATACCTGGGATTAAAGGCGAAAAGCCGGGTTCTCCCCACCATGCGACTATATAAGACGCCGCCGGTTTCCAACTTTTCCAACTGCTTGCGGATGGGGTCCAGGTCGGTTTGGAAGAATCTGGCAATCTGCCGGGGATATCCTTCCCCTCTGGCCGACAAAAAGATCAGGACCCTTTCACTACTTAATGACCCCAAAATCGGTTCCAGCATTTCAAGACCTCAAATTTAGTTCATTTGAACTATAATTTAGTTCATTTGAAAGGCTTTGTCCATCAATTTTTTTTGCGGACTTGCAATGGAAAATGAATGAGGCTATGGACGGAGGCGGAGACTCTTGCGTTGCCCCTAACTTAAGGGATGGGGGTTAGGGAAAGGGAGTCAGGGCTTTTGCCCTTGGCTCCCTTCCCCCGGTCAATTCTATCCTTACTCCTTACTCCTTCCCCTTCTTTCTCCCCTGGAACTGGCGCACCTGGTACATGAAGGCTTCCAGGCGGGTGCGGGTGTGGGTCTGTTCCTGGCCGTCGTAGGCCAGGTTCAGGAAGGGGATGTTGTCGTGCTCTTCCCGAAAGCGCTTAAACAGGGAGTTCACCACGGTGCCGGGCATGCAGGTGAAGGGCATGATGTTCACCAGGCCCGCGGCCCCCTTGCGGAAGAAATCTCGGGACTTGCCGATGCTCAAGATAGCCTCGCCCTCGAAGGAGGGATGTAAATAGTCCCGGGCCAGGCCCAAGGTTTCGGAGATGGGCGGTTCATGGAGGTTGCGGATGCTCCCCCGGAACAGCTCAACGAGCCGGTGTTCTTCCTTATGCTGGATGCGGCCCTTGAGTAACACTTGCAGGAGCAGGAGATAGCGCCGGCGGGCGATGGCCTGTTGTTTGGCGGTGTAATTCACATAGAGCAGCCACTCCCCGATGGGCGGCATCCACACCTCGCCCCCCAGGGCCTCGATCTCCCGGATGGCGTTTTCGTTGGAGAACTGATTGGCCCGGGTGTAGATTTCCCCCACAATGCCCACCACGGGCTTATCCCGGTGGCCGTTTAAGGCCACATCCTCAAAGGCCAGGCGGGCTTGCCGGAGCCCCCCCGCCACATCGCGGCGATCTCGTGAGGCCTCGTAAACTTTGTTGAGGTAATGTTTGTAAACTTCATCCGCATCGCCGGCATTACTCTCATAAGGCCGGGTCTCCCACAGCTTCTTTTCCAACAGGTCGATGGCCACGATGCCCCGCCAGGCGATAAGGTCGAAATCGTTCCCCACCATGCCGATTTCCTGGTACATGGTTTCCGTCTGGTCCGGGGAGTAAACCGGCATCTGAGAGCAGCCCAATTCGTCCAACACGATACGGTGAAAACGGTGGTACTGGCCGAAGCGGCAGGGGCCGTTGGCCGCGGGCATGAAGAACGCGCTCTTTTCCGGATTGAAGTCCGGGCGCTTCAGCAGCCTGGCCAGGTCCCCGGTGGTGAGGATGAGTGGATAGCATTCCTTGCCGGAGGTGAGCCGGCGTCCCAATTCCAGGGTTTCGCCATCGGAATCCGGCAATGATTCGGCTTCGGCCCCGCAGGCCTGGAACGCCGCCACGATGGCCAGGGCCTGATCGGTCATAGGCGGCAGATAGATGCGACGCTTCAGGTTGCCGGTGACCCGGTAGCGGAAGGGCGACACCGTGGCCACGGCGGGCTGGGGGGTGACGTTCTTGAGGCTGTCCAGGAAAGCCTCCAGCCGGGTGATGGCCCCCACGTCGGAGGAGTGTTCGTCGATCTCGATCTCCAGGAAGGGCTTGCCCTTCATCCGGTCCTTGAAAAAATGCTGAATGAAGGAGTCCGGGCCGCAGCCGAAATTGGTGATGTAGATGCCGTAGAGACGGGGGTCATGGCGAATGATCTCCGCGGCGCTCAAAATCTTCTGGCCGAAGCGCCAGTACATGGGCTTGATTTCGGTAAGGTCCTCCACCTCATCTAAGGGCAGAAAGTCCATGGGCATGGCCTGGACCCCCAACTGCCGCAGTTTCCGGTGAAGATTGAGGTTCATCCCCGGGTCCAGGGCGTTGTAGGGTCGGCCGATAAGGATCATGAGCTTCTCGTCCGGCCCCAGGGACGCCAAAATCTCCTTACCCCGTTCCTTGAGGCGGTTATAGTATGCCTGCTGAGCCCCCTGGGCCCGCATATAGGCCCGGTCAAACTTAAAAAGCGAGGCCCCCAGCTTCCGGGCCACTTGCCGGAGTCCTTTGCGCAGTTGCCTTTCGCCGGAGCCGAAGTACAAGACCCCGGTGACCAGCTCCGCGCCGTATTGGGACAGATCAATGGCGGTCTCCACCGTATAGGGGAGGGACTGGACCATGGGGCAGACTACCCCGGCCTGCACCTCAGGGTGCGGATGGGCCAGGTTTATGATGCTGGGCAGAAAGACGCGCTTGACCCCGGCCTTGAGCAGGTCCAGGATGTAGCCGTGGGCCACCTTCACGGGATAGCACGGCTCCGCGGCCAGGGCTTCCACCCCCTGGCGAATTACGCTTTTGTTGGTCTTCTGGGAATAGACCACAGTGAAGCCCAGTTCCTCGAAAAAGGCGCGAAAAAAGGGCATGAGCTCCTGGAAAAACATGGTCCGGGGGATGCCGATGGCGCCCCGCTTCCCCTCCGGCGGCGGCTCAGATCCGTAGAGCCAATCTTCCCGCTCCTTCACCAGGTCAGGGAGGTCCACGGTCTTCCGGGTCTGGTCCACCTCGTATTTTTCGCAGCGGCTGCCGTAAAACAGGGGCTTTTCCCCGGCGATCTGCACCTGCCGGATTTCGCAGTTATTGGGGCAACTCTTACATTCAAAAGAAGTGATGGAGTACTGGCGGTCCGCCAGATCAAAACCCTTGAAGCGGGAATGGGCCCAATCGCGCTCCCGTATGGCCAGGAGGGCTGCGCCGATGGCCCCGGTGACGTCATGGTGGGGCGGCACGGTGATCTTTTTGCCGGTGACCTGTTGAAACGCGGCTACAATCCCCTGGTTGGCCGCAGTGGCCCCCTGGTAAAAGATGTTATTGCCGATGGGCCGGTCTTCCACCACCTTATTCAGGTAATTATGAACAATGGAGTAGGACAGGCCCGCAACCAGGTCCTCTCTGGCCGCGCCCAGCTGCTGGTGGTGCACCAGGTCCGACTCCATGAACACGGTGCAGCGCTCCCCCAGGCGCACCGGGGTGTCGCTGGACAGGGCCAGGTTGCCGAACTCGTCCCGTATGGAGATCCCCAGCTTTTCCGCCTGCTCCTCCAGATAGGAGCCGGTGCCCGCGGCGCACACCTTGTTCATCATGAAATCCACAATGGCCCCGTGCCGGAGACTGATGAACTTGGAGTCCTGGCCGCCGATCTCGAAGATGGTGTCCACCGTGGGGTCGATGGCCGCCGCGGCGGTGGCCTGGGCGGTGATTTCATTGCGCACCACGTCGGCGCCGATGAAATCCCCGGTGAGGTAGCGGCCCGAACCGGTGGTGGCTGCGCCCATGATCTGCACCCGGTCCCCGAGTTTAGCTCCTACCCGGCGCAGGCCCTCGGTGATGGCTTCCAGGGGGCGGCCCGCTGTCATCAGGTATTCCCGGGCCAGGACCCGCATTTGGGCGTCAATGACCACCACGTTGGTGCTGATGGAGCCCACGTCGACCCCCAGGTAGCCTTC